>DASQZD010000025.1:0-40731 GCA_035638855.1 Nodularia sp. (in: cyanobacteria)
AGCGCTAGTCCATCCCTTCATTAAAAAACACTGCGCCTTAATGTACACCACTGCCAGTCACAAACAAGACTGGCATAAATTCCGGTTGGTTTTCCTTCTCCCCGAATATGTCCAAGGTGCTGATACTGTAGAAGCTTGTACGCGCTTCCTCATGCAGCAGTTACCGCATGATCCAGCTTGTAAAGATGCTTCGCGTGTATTCTACGGCAGCACAGAGGCAGAATTCCCCCTAGTCAACCCTGAAGCCACAATACCCGCAGAATGGATAAGTGAAGCGATTGCGATCGCGCAAATTGAGCGTGTTGAGTATCAGCGACGAATTCAAGAAATTGAGTCACGGCATAAAGAGTGGCGTGAGGTTTCCCTCGCTGAAGGCTGGGATATTGACCAGCTAATCCAGAACGCGCTTTCATTCATCCCACCACGTACCCCAGGAAGCGGTAACTATGACGAATGCCGTCAGGTGTTGATGGCACTGGTTAACCATTATGGGGCATCAGAAGCGGAAATTATAGCCGAGCAGTGGTCGCCCAGCATCAAGGGTTCAACTTGGAACATCCACGCTAAGATTCGCAGTTTTAGACGTGGGGGGATTACGATCGGAACACTGTTTCACATTGCTAAACAGTATGGTTTTCGGTTTCCGCAACGGCAGTATGAACCCAACCTCGGCAACAAAGGAGTAATTAGCCGTGAAGAGTGGGAGCTTGGGCGAGTCAGAGAGGACTTA
The DNA here is from genome assembly GCA_035638855.1 of Nodularia sp. (in: cyanobacteria). GTDB lineage: Bacteria > Cyanobacteriota > Cyanobacteriia > Cyanobacteriales > Nostocaceae > Nodularia. The sequence continues at coordinate 731 of DASQZD010000025.1, forward strand.
AGCAGCTTCCAAAATTTATTAAAGCAAGCGTTCGCGCCATTTAGTTCGATATTTAAAGGATTTAAAGCCCCACCAACACCCAAGCTGGAACCCGAAATTGACACACCTTCGCCCAATGTAATTATTTACAAGCCCGGCAATATCCCGTACAGAAGCGAAGTTACAGGCAATATCTCTATCTCCTGCCAGCCAGAAGAACATATTACCGCTTGGGTGGAAGCTGTTTCTAAAGGGTGGACACAAATCTTAGATAATTCTCACCCAGGACTGGGCAAGTCTTACAACGCGGGGCAATTGACGGCGGGGCTATTTGGCGTTGATAAACTAATTTACCAGGATGCCAACCACAGAAACCCATCCACACTGCCGATTGAAGAAAACTTTGTTGACTTACCAGTGCGGCACAACGGTTTTAAACTAGATCCCACCCGCAAAACTCCTACAGGTTCGGACTTTAAACTGTGGACTAAAGCGGGTGAGACTGCCGACACTGATGGCAATTGTCACAGAACTTATTTATTTAACGCATTTCGTAACAAGAATTTTAGCAGCCTTGATTTTGAAGAGAGCGGCATCAGCCCCATCTGTGGCGGTTGTTCCCTTAAGAATCAGTGCCGTTTCGCTCTAGGTGACGGTTTTGGCTTCCGCTTTCAAAAACGCACTGCAATTCAACAGTTCTCTGAACTCAGAGCGCACCCAGACTCTACCCCTGTCACCTTAACTAACGCTGCTGACCAAACTTTCACCGTTGGGCGGTTATGGGAAGAAGCAGGTACACTTATCAAGCCCGTGCGTAGTGTTGATGTAAACCTCAGCGATTTTGAAACCACCATAGGCAAGCTGCTACTGTTGGAACCAAATATAATGTCACAGCTGCAACCTGCACTAAAAGTTTTACACCAACTGTTTACCAAAAAAATTAAGTCCACTAACCGCTACGGCTTTGATGATGCCACCATCCGAGCGCTGCTGCCTCCTTTCCCCACAGGTTTAGATATCGAAGCGATTCGGCCAACTGTAGAACCTGATTTAACTTTCTTAGAGGACTTAGACTCTATTGATATTACCCAAGATAAACAACTCAAAAAAAGTGCTGCGGCTCGTTATGCTGCCAAAAAGGTAGTTAAAGACAGCGCACGAACGGCCGGGAGGGAGTTTCTTGACTTGCCTAATTACTGGTTGCCTGACTTTCTCGAAGCTTGGAAGGGTGACGGTAGTTTTCAGTCTCAATGGGGTGTACTCAGCATTTACCGCCGAAACTCCAAGCATACTGAATTGGCCCACTCTGCCCAATTTAATATTTATCTTGATGCCACTTTCAAATCCCAGCAATTGAAATTGAAACTGGGCATCAATGATCCTGTGTTAATCATTGAGCAACAACGCCCAGACTACGACAATTTAAAAGTCGTCAACGTTATTGGGCTGGGTAAACTGCCCAAAAATCGTTCTGACCCACTTACTGCCCGTGTTAATGCCCTCAAAGAAACCTTGAAAGAACTCTGCCCCAACCTTGGCATTATCGATTGGAAACAAATTGCAACCCAAGCCGAAGGCCGCACAGAATACGGTCACTTTGTCGATGGGCGTGGTGTTAATCGGTTTAGTGATGTTGAGGCTCTCGCAAGTTTTGGCATTCCCTACCAAAACATCGGTGTTTTAGCAGCACAATATCAGGTGATGACTGGTGAACCAGTCAACCTGGAAGATAAAAACAGCACTTTCCAAAAGTATCTCACAGACCTGCTAAGAGCAGAAATCATCCAAGAGATTGGGCGATTACGCGCTCATCGTCGCCCCAATGTGGAGCTAACATTCTACTTCTGCGCTGACTATGATTTGGGTTTCCTCGTGAGTGAATTACCAGGAGTTAAATTAGAGGTTGTTGATGCCTGCGATTTCTGCATTGAAGCTGGTAGCCGAGATCAGCAAACAGGTCACGCCATCGTCAAAGCCTTCACCCACCTTTGGGAGTCGCAGCAGAAAATTGGTCAAACTGCGATCGCCAAAATCATAGACACTACCCAAGGATGGGTGAGCCGATTTACCCAACGCTGGGGGGGCTGGCAGCACTTTAAAAAATTATTACTCTTGCTATTAGATAGTCTTAATAGCGGTAGTAATAAAAATTTGGCTGACTTAGACGACGATGAAAAGTGGTTAGCGCGTACATACTTCCCGATGTTGATTGCTGAATCGGAGTCATCACCAGATCACCTGTTAGAGGGGGTGGCGGAAGTTGCCCAAGTTTTTAGTACTAGGGCGATGCGGCGAGTTTTACACAGATGTACCCCGGCTGTTAGGGCTTCACTGCTGATGATTGTACTGAGTTGTTTGCCTACTGAAGTTTACTCAATTTCAGTTTCTCCACTCTCTGCATCACTCGAAGAGGCTGCGCTATCACCTTGAACAGTCATAAGAACTGATTCTAGACGATAACCTGCTTCCCGTATGTAATAAGAAGCTGCACCCACGTCTTCAAACACGCTGTCAAATTGGGGATGAGTTGACGGAAAAATCTTTCTCAGGCGTGAGCTGATTCCTGAGAGTTCTTCTTGGATAGCGATTAGTTCTTGAGTATCATCATCCATACTTATCAAGAAAGGCAGAGGGCAGAAGGCAGAAGGCAGAAGGAATACTGTTTTCTGCTCTCTGCCCGTGACAATCATGGAACTTGGGTATAAGACCCCCATCAAATTTTCAATTTGGTGGCTCAAGTTTTAGGAGGGGTCAGAATCCCCTTCTAAACAAAACCTTCTGCCCTCTGCCCTCTGCCCTCTGATCAATTACGTCTATCCGTAAGTAACATAACAGTTAACACCATCTGACTTCCGATAGCAATGGGCGTTTTCGTGGTCTTGAATCTTGGTGTAGACGTTGGCATCAACGTGAACCCACACACCATGCATATTGACCCAATATGCTTCGTACTGGATTGTGAAAGCATCTGTGTCATTCCACACAGTCCAACTGTAGGTCTTGCCGTTCATGCTAGCCGTGCGACAGTTGTCCCCCGGATTAACCAAATGGGATGACGACCCGCCGCCCCAGTTCCAAATGGCGCAGTTACCACCATAGCCTGCCCTTTTATTGCGAATGTCCTTCGCAATGATGAGATTCTGAATGCTGTCATGCCTGATGACATCGCCTCCAACGACAGCTTGTGCTGGCTTTGCCATCCCCAACGGCATCAATATCATTGCCGCAAAGGCAATCATACAGTGTCCGATTCGCTTCGTTGACATAGTATCTTCTTTCCTTCTAAATCAAAATTTTTAGCGTTTAGAAATGCCCGAAAGATAGCCTGAGTAAAGATTATGAACAATGCGGCAGAGGAACTTGGGAGAAAATGCGGGACGAATTGGTTAAAGTATCAATGCCATCAAACACAAATCTACAACACCACTTACCTTCCCCAACATTTAAACTCACTACAAATTACAAGAACTGGTTGGCTCAACAGAGATAAAATATCGAGTTTGTGCCAACTAAGATTGTAAATTTACTCTTTATGAAAAACTGATATTTACCTCTTTAATACCGCTTTATGTTTTGTTGCAAAAATTTGCACAGCCGCAAAACTATTAGCTAAGGTAATCGCTAGTGTAAAAGTTTAGGTTGACTCTTGCAACAGCAATATAGCCAACAGCTATTTATAAGGGAATACTAAATTTTGCTGTACAAATAATATAGTACTAAGGCAAAGGTTAATTGAACATAAAGTTAAATTAAATTTGATTGTCTTTCATCAAGTAATAAGGCTAGAAGCTTTCAGAGTTTATTTAGAAAGTAAATCTAAAGAGGTCGGCATCACCGTGCCAAAAAAGGTTTTTTGTACTCTAAGAAAATTTCAAGTGCCTGAAACGACGATTTTTCGTTCAAACTTGATCAAAACTAGCAGCATAACCATAGTTCTTTCACCAAAAAGCACTTCTTGAAAGGCTTACTCTATTTTACTTTCAGCCAAGCGCGTACAATTTACCCAGTTTGGGACGGTGACGCCAGTTCTGACCAATTGTCTGGGTATAGAGAATAGGTGAACGTCATCAATCTAATTAAACTAAAGCTTTGAGAATTGTAATGCTTCTAGGGCTGGGCTACGCTTTAAAAAATTATTACTCCTGCTATTAGATAGTCTTAATAGCGGTAGTAATAAAAATTTGGCTGCTCTACATTGAATGCAGCGACTAGAGTACTTAGCGTCCGGGCGGTCTGTAAAATGTTCAGAATGAGCAACACAAGAGGTATAAAGCCATGAATTTTTTCTCCTCAAAGAAGCAATCATCGGTGGCTATAGTAGGAGCATTGATGATCACTCTGGGAGTAGAGCGAAGTGCTGTGGGTGCTACATTCAATCCTGCTCCTCTTTTTGAGAGTGCAGTCAGTTACTCTACGAACATTCCTAGAACTGACGGTGGTGTAGATAGCACTGATATTTACTATCCAGTTTTATCTAGTACACAGACTCAGCAGAATTCATTGCCGATTGCGTTGTTATTGCAGGGGGCGCTGGTTGACAAATCAGATTACTCAACATTTGCTAACACAGTGGCACGTTATGGCTTTGTCGTCGTAGTGCCTAACCACTTGAGAACAGCAATTAGTCCAACGGGTGCGGTTACAGGATTACTTGCTGAACAACAGCAAGTAAATGATGTTCTAACTTACATACAGAGTGAGAAGTCTACACCTTCATCACCTATTGCTAATTCACTTGACCCTAGTACCTTAGTCTTACTAGGACACTCATTTGGTGGAGCAGTAGGAATAGCGGCGATTCAAGGTCAATGTTTTCCTACCTTATGCACTGGGAATTTTACTCGACCCAAAGAATTGAAAGCTGGTGTATTTTATGGCACTAACTTCCGGATTGGCCAAAGTAGTGCAGGGCTTCCGATTATTGACAATGATGGCATACCCATTGCTCTAGTACAGGGTAATCGAGATGGTGTGGCAAATCCCGCTAATGCTCAAGAAACATACGCAGGCATTCAAGACCCTCCCAAGGCTTTTATCACCATCCCTGGTGCTAACCACTATGGCATTACCAATGAAGACAATCTCATACGTGAAACTGTTAGACCAACCATAAACCAAGATGTGGCAATTGAAACTATTGCCCGTTGGAGTGCGCTGTTCTTACGAGGAACTGCACTCAACGACAAAAATGCACTTGATTATGTCTTCAACACAGGTGATGCTTTGGATCAAAATGTAAGTGTGGAGAGCGTTGTCAAACCTATACCTGAATACACTTCTGTAGTTAGTTTGTTAGGATTAGGCGTGATAGGTGCAAGTTCACTCAATCGTAAAAAGCAAAAACTAGTTAAAAATAAAGTCTTAAAGTTTTAGAATTGCTATGAAAGTTTAAAGCCTAAAACCTCGGTGCTGTCATTTTTTGGGTATTTATAAATTTTCGTCTTTGTAAAGTTGGCTTTGTGACTCTGATTTATCCGATTACTCCTGCGAGAAAGGCTGTTGATTTTTGCTCTTGCCCTTTGCACTATTTACTGTTGATTTCTCCGGTTCACTACTAGCTTGATCTGATGCAGTATTTACCACTATGGGCTGAGTTTCAGTAGCCGGATTTGATGACGGATTATTATCGTCGCTTGAAGATGTCTTTTTCTGGCGACGGCTGCTTTTCTTCAACTCACCGAGTAAATATTTGATTCTACTGCCACTCAAATGAATGCCCAGCCCCTTCAGCATCTCTGAAACTTCATCATAACTGTAGCCGTACTTATCAGAGGTCAGTTTTTCAATATACCTTCTCATCTTCCGAACAGCTTCTCTGTCCGATACATCTTCTCGCTCTTTTGGCTTCTGCTCCTTCAGCAGATTGATAGCCTTATCAATCTTGCCCTTTGTAATTACTTCTAAATTCTGATGCTCACTCATGGTTACTCATGAATATTGATTAACTAATAATTATCGGCTATTTGAAATAATTTGCACCAAGAAAGTTTTCAAAATCCTACAAAAATAGGCTATTGCGGCTGCGCCGAATTACCTTTTCGCATTACAGCTACGCCTTATATTTTTTAGTGTGGCAGCTTCGCTGGTATTCTTATTCAAGCTAATGCTAAAAAATCTGACTATTACAGCTACGCTGAATCAGAGAATTTTGCTTAAAACAGCTACGCTGAATTATTTTTTAGTATTGCGGCTACGCCGGACTATTATATTGTGTGGCAGCTTCGCTGAAGCAGAGAATTTTCATATAGCAGCTACGCCGTTTTTATCTCCTCTATGGTGGCTACGCCGAACCAGAATTTATCTCCTGCTTGATTTGATTCAAATTCCGGCTACGCCGTTGCTATCCTCCCTTGTAAGTTGTAGGATGAACAGCAGCACGGCTACGCCTTTATACTCCTGCCTTCAGTCCCTTGCTATGTCCTCCGTACAGCCGTATCAGCAGACACCTCTCTCACCCCGTATTTGGGCTAGAAGCCAGCCATGCCTCAAAGCTTACGCTTTGTCTCGCTGCGCTCGAACGGCAGACTGGTTCAAGTGGGGAAACCCCCCTTGAAAAACCCCCCTCGCAATGTCCCTCGATATCTCAACTTATGGCGAATCGCAAGCAGTCTAAAGCTCTAATCCGAAAGCATATTTTTCCAGTGAGATTGAGTGACATCGAACTGGACTTGCTGCGGATAAAATCACTTGATGCGGGGATGTCAGCGAGTGAACTGATGAGGCGCAATGCGTTGATGCGTCCATTACCTAAACGACTGAGTAAAATTAGCTTGCAAACATATTGGGAATTAGGACAAATCGGGAACAACCTAAACCAGCTTGTCAAAGCCACAAACATAGCTATATTAATGGGGCGAACTTTACCTGCAAAACCCGAACTACTAAGAGAACTTTTAGAACTGCTGCATCAGTGCAGACGAGACATTGCCTCGGATGATGTTGATGATGAAGATTCGGAAGAGGAAGAGGATGATTGGGAAGCAGACTAAGGGCAGAGGTTTTCGCAAGCTGTTGGATTATTTGGAATCCCGTGAAGATGCTAAACTAATCGGCGGCAATATGAGTGGGAGAAATGCGCGTGAATTGGCGCGAGAGTTTAAGCTGTCTCGACAACTAAATTCTGATGCAGATCGAGTTGTTTACCATGTCTCATTGTCAGCAGCTAAAGACGATAAATTAGAGGATGAGAAGTGGAGCGAGATTGGCGATCGCTACATGAAGGAGATGGGTTTTGATGCCAATCAGTTTGTCATCTTCCGCCACCATAACACCGACGACGACCATATCCACATTGCAGCCAGCAGAATCAGGATGGATACTGGGTTGGTAGTCCATGATTCTTGGGATTATGTTCGCTCTGAAAAAGTTCTGCGACAAATAGAGCAAGACTATGAATTAGTACAAGTGCAGGGCAGTAGAGAGAAACTGAATCGCACACCCAGCACAGGACAAATCAGGCGTATCCGGCGAGAGCAAGAAGAATATTCATCGGGTAAGCGCGATACCCCACCAGAGCGCATCATTAAAGAGGAACTTCAGCAGACAATTGATAGGGCCAGAGTTGATAATCCCCAAATGCCAACGCTGATCATGCGGCTGCAACAAGCTGGCATTAGCGTCAGAACAGGATTTACCAGAAATGGTAAGTCTAAAGGCATTTCTTATGAAAAAGATGGGCAAGCTTTCAGTGGTACACAGTTAGGCGCAGCTTATACCTTTCCTGGTTTGCAAAAACATCTTGGCATTGACTACCAACCAGAACGTGATGATGAACCTATTAATGAATTGCTGCTCAAACCTGTTAAACCACTCCCAGTTGAGCAGTTAGAAAAACTCTTTCAAGAAATTGAACGCAAACAGCAGCAGCCCCAGTTTACCCCACCACCAGAGGATAAAGTTGTTTGGCAAGTATTACACAAGTATTTGAACGAGAAACGCTATATACCAGATTATATTGTGCAAGGATTACATAATAATCAGTTGCTTTACATGGATGAGCAACGGAATATTTTATTTATCAAACGTGATTTAGATGGTGAAAAAACTGGCGCATTAGTTTGGTCAAAGCCTAGAGAAAATCATCGTGCTGTGGAGTACGACCAAAACGCCTCTACACCTTATGGTTGGTTTTATTTGAGATTGGGAGGGCAACCAACGGACAAGGTAGAAAACGTCTTTCTGTGTTCTACACCAATTGATGCGATGTCAGCAGCAACCTATCTGATCTCAAGTTGCAAAGGGCTACCACCAACTAGAACTATGTTGATAGTGGCTGATGACCCGAATAACCTACCTATGGAATTTCTCAAGAGTTTCAATAGGGTTGTCGTAGCATTCAATAATGATGAACTTGGTAATAAAACAGCTAGTGCAGTATTAGAATTGTTGCCACAGGGTAAAAGGCTCAAAACCCATAATCCTGATTGGAGTCAGGAATTAGAAGCTCATCTAAGGGAGGAGCAAGAAAAGTACAGACAGCAAGAGGACGAACTTAGCCTGTGATCCACGCTGAGTAGACCGAACTCGTTGCCGCTTCGCTCTCGGAGTCGGTGGCTCTTACGTTTAGCGACCTGCAATTATAAATCACCCAACCTGCAATCATCGTTGTTTTCAGCCAGGATTATTTGCAACTATAATTTCATTTGAACCAGGATTAAAAGTATTAATTCTGCGGTATGGATTAAATTCAGGGGAGGAGCAAACTCTAGACCAAATTGGTCAACAAATGGGGTGTAGTCGGGAGCGTGTCAGACAACTCCAGGTTGAAGGTATTGGTGCTATCAAGAAACGACACAAAGATATTAGGAATTAGAGTTAGCGCAAGCATAGTTAAAAACGGCTCCAGCAACCGTTTTTTCAACGACTTTAGTTAGTTTATTGGGTTCTTGATTGACAATATAATCAATGATTTTGTTGTCAGCACCAATTTTTATGACAGATTGTATAGTTCCAAGGCGACGTTTGCAAAGAAAGCGGTACTTGGTAAGCTCTTGAACAGTCCCGTCACTTGCTACAGTGTTTAATTTTTCAATGGCTTGGGCTGAAGCAAAACCTTTTTCTATTGATAAATACTTAGTATCAAGGAAAATGGTTGAATTACTATTATCTGCAATTTTTAACCAGCGTTCTTCAGCTTTTACTTGCTGTGTTAATGAAAGAAGTAGAGGTAGTACAGCCCACAGTGGATTAAACCGCATAGGCATCACCGTGCCAAAACGGGAAAATTGTACGCGCTTGGCTGAAAAGCTTGTCCAGCAAGCATCTTAGCCACTGATTTTTTACCATTCACCCGAAGAGCGGCTGATTACCCTTATTTTGTTGGTGCAGAGTACTGATACTACTCTGCACCAACTGGAAAGACTTTGGCTAGTCTTGAATGAAGAATAGAGGTGTGCCCTTTGCTGAAAACAACATATTTTCATGGCGTTGGGTTAATCTTAATTTCTTAGCGTACAATTTTCCCAAATTGGCACGGTGATGCCAACAACACAAAAAATTGTTACTCACCAACAGAGCGTTAATGATCATGAAAGCTTGAATAAAGCACAACAAAAGAGAGAAGCTCGAAGACAGCGAAATTTCAGAAATTCATATAAATAAATGAATAGTAATTTTAATGCAGCCTGCAAGAGATACTGGAGCAAAAGCAACGCTTTAGGGGTTTTAGTCGGTAGTTTAGTAATCCCTCAATGCAGTGAAGTGGGCGCGAGGGAGGGGCTTTGCCCCGTCCCTCTGGACTCCCTCCCAAATGCCAGTTGTTGACCGAGCGCTGTACAAATCCCTTGGTGCGGTCAACTAGATTTTTCGCAGCGCTCAGTCACCGCTTCGCTACAACTGGCTGTGCCAATATATTTGCAATGGTTTTACCCAAGCATTACACGGAATCCTAAAAAAGTGGAATCCCGATGTATGTTTTATTAGGAGACTGAGGAACGGTAAGATAAGCAGTAGTAAATATCGAAACTTTAAGGTTGTAAGTAATACTACCTTGTCACTTTAGTCCAGACAATCCCCAACCCTGTAGCATTTTGGTAATCGCATCTCTAGTCGCCTCTGCCCCAAATCCCCAAGCCACGCATCTCAGCTTATTAGCAGAACTACTTAAATAATTAGTTATATAAAACATGGAATTGCAGTAGTGTTTTTGGTAGGAGTAGGTTTCAGTCAACTTTACAGTGACCAACCTACGTTTGGTGCCCACCCTTGGAAGGGTTATTTTGCACTATTGGCTTGGGGGTTTGGGGCTGAGGCTACCAGAGATGCGGTAACAAAAGTAATACAAGGTTGGGAATTGCCTGGATTAAAATAATTCAAATATATCAGTTATGAATAATTTATTAGATTACAAGTATGATGTTTTTATTATCTATGATGATGAAGATGAAAATTGGGTAAAAAATCAATTAATTTTTAGGTTGAAAAAACGAAAAATTACATATATAACCAAATATGATTTTGCACTGGGATTTCCTAAAATAAATAATATTCAATCATCTATCAAAGAGAGTAGAAAAGTCATCTTAGTTATTAGCAATTTATATATAAAAAATCAGTGGGAACAATTTAGTGGTTTACTATCTATAAGTCAAGGTCTAAACAGTGGTATATACCGTACAATTCCGATTATCATAGAACCATGTAACCCACCTGATTTAATTGATTCTATAGAGATAGTTGAATTTTATAAAAGTGATACAGATAGCGAATGGGAACGCTTGCTCGCGAATCTCAAACCAACGCCAGAGATTTTATTAGATGAAGATGGAAAAGTAATTTTAACAGAAAACGAACTTTTACCACCCAGACAGTCTTTTGACTCAAATTGGTTGGATGAACTTGATACTCCTGAAGGAACTGTGAAACTCCGCTCAAAATTCTATGTACAGAGAGAAGAGGAAGATGTATGGTTAAAAACCATTAGTAAAAGGGGAGAAACAATTTGCGTAAAAGGTGCCCATCAGATGGGCAAAAGTTCCTTGCTAGCTCGTATGCAGCAAAAAGTTAAGGATAATAATCAAAAAGTATTGTATTTGGACTTTGAGGGATTTGACGAAGAAGTGTTCTCTAATCTTGAAAAGCTCTTGTACTACATAGCACAGCGGATGGCTAGATATTGGAGAACATCTAATTTACCAGACAAATATTGGTTTCTTCCCTTAGGTGCAAAGGATAAACTAACTGACTTTGTACTCGAGGAAGTACTAGAAAAAAATGACTTACCTGTAGTACTTATTTTAGATAACGTTGATAGAGTTTTTAATTATAAATATAGAGACGATTTCTTCAGTTTAATTAGAGTTTGGCATAATAAACGTGCTGAAGACGAAACCTGGGATAAATTAAATATTGTTTTGGCATATTCAACAGAAGCATTTCTTTTTATACAAGATATTAATCAATCTCCTTTTAATGTTGGACTCTCTATTGAAATTGCGGATTTTAGCCGCTTGAAAGTTGAGGAAATGAACAAACAACATCAGATGCTTGTTCAATCAAGTTGTGAAATTGATTCTCTAATAAAGTTGTTAGGAGGACATCCATATTTGTTACGCATGGCTTTTTACCAAATCGCTCAAAAAAGTATTAGTGTATCACAATTAGGTGAAATCGCTTGCAATGATGATGGACCTTTTGCATCACATTTACGTAGATACTTAATAAAACTCGAAAAAGATCAAGATTTACGAAAAGGAATATGTAGTGTTTTAACAAAAAAAAAATGTCCAAACAATGAAGTTTTTTATCGTTTACGTGCATCTGGATTAATATTAGGGCACAGCTTTGAATCTGCACAATTAAGATGCGACCTTTATGCACAATACTTTAAAAAAAGATTATGAACAATCAGCAGTTTCTATCACAACCAGACCCTGATTATTATGTAGTAGGTGGAACACTTAAGGCATCAGCTCGTTGCTATATACCGCGTATAGCTGATGAAGAACTTTTAGAAAGTTTAAAAAAGGGAGATTACTGCTATATACTGACTACTCGTCAGATGGGCAAATCTAGCTTAGTGATACGTAGTGCCGCCAATTTAAAAAACTTTAATATATGTAGTGCTTATATTGATTTAAGTGCTATTGGTAAAGATGTTACGGTTGAAAGTTGGTATTTGGGTCAAATTAAACGCATTGTTCAAAAAGTATGTAAAGACTTCAACTATATCGGCTGGTGGAAAGAGAACGCTAGTTTTAGTGAAGTTGATAGATACGTAACATTTTTATCTGAAATCTTACTACAGCAAATTTCCTCTCCTGTAGTCATATTTATTGATGAAATAGATTACACACTTAATCTATCGTACAGCGATGATTTCTTTGCTGCCATCCGCTCTCTTTATAATCAACGCGCTAACGATTCTGAATTAAATAGACTTACATTTGTTCTTTTGGGTGTAGCCTCTCCATCTGATTTAATCAAAGAATTTGAACGTACACCTTTTAATGTTGGCAAACGCATCGAACTGAATGATTTCACATTGGCAGAAGCACGAGAGCTTGCAGTTGGACTAGCACCAGAACCTGAAATTGCCTGCAAAATGCTTGAGCAAATTCTTGGCTGGACAGGAGGACATCCATACATAACACAAAAAGCTTGTTCTGAATTGGCAAAGTGGGCGCAGAACAATTGGAATAGTTCTCAATCAGAAACAATAGTAGAGACAATTATAAAACAAACCTTTCTTACAGAACATGGAAAAAATAAAGATGATAATCTTATTTTTGTACGGAACCGCTTTTTAAGGTCTTCAAAATCAGCAGAATTACTAAATCTTTATAAACTGGTACGGCAAGGGGAAGAAATATTTGATGATGAGCGGAATCCGACTCGTACCGAGCTAAAACTAATTGGAATAGTAAAAGTTGATGCTTCTCGTAAGTTACAAGTACGCAATCAAATCTATTATCAAATTTTTAACCTCTCTTGGATAGAATTGAACATGAACATTAGAGAGGAAGAAGTTGTAGAAATTGTATTTAATAATATAGGAGGTGTTAATAATTTTAGCATACAAGGTGATACTAATTTTAGTAGACAAGGTAATAATAACTTTATTGTAAGAGATGCTAATCAAAATACTCTTTTTTCATTTAATAACAAAAACTTCGCTAATTCCCTTTATCGCACAACTTACCGCAACCGCCAAGCCATCCTCAACAAAGTGCAGACTTCTTGGATTAGCGGGGTGCTAAAACGATCATTACATTATCGAAGTCTAATTAAAGTGGGTCTAGAAGAAAGACCAGATTGTGTTGATGTGCCTTTTGAAAATAGCTTAATAAATTCAGAACAATTAAGAATAACTTTAGCCTCTGGCACAAGAGTTATTGATGTATGGGACAACATGGGAATAGGGCGGACATTACTCATTCTGGGAGAACCTGGTTCTGGTAAAACAACACTTTTGTTAGAACTAGGTCGTGAACTAATTATACGTGCTTTGGAAGATATAAATCATCTTATTCCGGTGATATTTAGCCTGTCTTCCTGGACTCAGGAAGGGTCAAATATTGCCGATTGGATAGTAAAAGAACTTCAAACTAGTTATCAAGTTGCTCAAAAGTTAGGTGAAACTTGGGTTAAAGAACAGCAATTGCTTCTTTTACTTGATGGTTTAGATGAGGTTAGTATAATAGCTCAAGACTCTTGCATTCAGGCTTTAAATGAATTTATTCAGCGCTATCCACAGACTGAAATGGTTGTGTGTAGTCGCATGAAAAGCTACTTAGCTTCATCTAATCGCCTTAGATTTCAAACTGCTATATCCCTGCAACCACTTTCTTATGAGCAAATTCGTAGTTATCTTTTTAGTGCAGAATTAGAATCGGCTACCATCAACTCTTTGTTGCGAGAAGATACTACACTTAAAGAGGTAATAAAGTCGCCATTAATGCTTAACATCATGCTTTTCGCTTATAGAAATTCGCCCACTTCCGACTTACTAAAAATGCAATCTGTTGAGGAAGTCCGCCAACATCTTTTTAATACTTACATTGACCAGGTGTTTCAATGGCGAAGAACTAAGTTTAGGTATTTAGAATACGATACTAAGCGTTGGTTAAGTTGGCTAGCAAAAATCATGTTACAAGAGTCTCAGCCAATGTTCTTCATTGAGTATATGCAACCTACACTGTTGCAAAATCAAACTCAAAGAATTATGTATTCTTGTGGATTGGGGCTGACAGGAGGGCTAGTTTTTGGGTTAATGGGTGGGATAGTTTTTGGTTTGAAGAGTGTAATATTTGTTGGTCTAGGGGGAGGATTAGGCTTTGGTTTATTTTTAGGAACCTTAGGTAGAAAAAAAATAGAACCTGTAGGAAGAATTAAACTATCTCAACTCAGTTTAATAACTTCTTATTCTGCAACTTCAATATTAACAACATTACTAAGTAGCCTACTAGGTTTATCAGTTAATCTTTTATTCACTTATGCTTCTTCATTGAATTTTTATCTTATTCCTGGATTTTTGGGAATAGGGATAGTTTCTTTATCGCTAGGTTTGCTGTTAAATAGGTCGAGTAACAAAGTTCAAAAAACTACTAGTACAGAAAAGACAATAATTCCTAATCAAGGTATACGGGATTCAGCAAAGAACGCAACAACATTAGGATTAATTGTTGGACTAATTATTGGATTAATTGGTTTACTCATTGGTGGATTACGTGGTGGATTAATTGGTTTTACAGTTGGTATATTAAGCGGGTTACTTAATAATGCTGGAGTTGCTTGCATTCAGCATTTTTGGCTGCGCGTAATTTTATGGAGTGGGAGATATATCCCTTGGAACTATGCTCGTTTCCTCAACTACGCCACTGAGCGTGTCTTTCTTCAAAAGGTCGGCGGAGGCTATATATTTATCCATAGTGGTTTGCTGGAGCATTTTGCAACGATGGAAATAAAACTACGGTAGCTTGATTAATAGCACTACTGCGAGCCATTGAGCTTACTTGTTCCCTACCTTCGAGGTAATGAACCTTGTAAAGCCTTCACCAATCGCTCAAACTCGCGCTCGGCGCGGCGAGGATGGGTTAATTTTAATGTTGTCAGCATACTTAGGCGTGTAGGTAACTCATTTTCCTCTATTTCCTCGATTTTTACTGGTAGCAGGCGGTAGCTACCTTCCTGAATTCCCATCGTTTGCCCTAAAACGTTCTCAAATTCTGCCATATTATCTGCCAAATATGCTTTAGATAGCACAATAATAGTACGCTTAGACTGCCTTATACCTCGCTCAACACTAATCACACGGTCTACACCAGGTTCTTCAACATCATTAGAAATCGCAATGTGTAAGCCAGCATCCCTCAACTGCGGCGCTAATTTATCCCACACCCAAGTAGCATCTGGCTCTTTATCCACATAACTAACGTAGGCATCGTAGCGAAAGCCTTCTTCCAATACGGGCACAACACCTTTTTGGCCGCCTAAAAACAGAGCAATAGGAAAATTTTCTTCAAGTTCTGCTTTAAAAATTGGGTGTTGATTTGGTTGTTCGCTGGTAACTTTCGGCTGAAGATATTCAAAGAGGTCAAAAATACGAATCAAACCATCATTACTCAGTATACCGCCACGAAAACCTGCTAGCAAGTGCTGGGTAAAAAGACTGTTAGTGGCACCGGGTAGAACCCATGAAAGCTCAGTATCACGGGAAGAAGCCAAAATCACCCTTCCTCGCCCTTGCTTTAGGGTATTGTAGTAGCTGTCTGGCAAACCACCTTTTATAACTAGGGCATTAGGGTCTTTCGGCTGACCAATACCACCAGAGTGACAGCAGTCAAAGATGACTGTAACCTTGTTGGCAGTGATCGCACTTAAAGCTTTAGTGAATTCAGTACCAGAAATTGCAGTGCGAGATGTTGATGCTCCTGTTGTTAAATCTGCATCCACTGGTAACAGATACTCACCAGCATGAGGGCCAAATTCGACCTGTCCACCGTGGCTGGATATATATAAAAATACAATGGAGTCCTGATTGCTGCGCTGTGAGAAATCATTCAGTGCTTGAGTAATAGCTAACTTAGTCGCTTTATCATCTAGCAGCAACTGCACTTTGTCTTGGGAGTAACCGCAGTGCATTGGGTCAATGAGTAAGTCATAGATATCCTGAGCGTCCTTCAAAACAGCTAGTGGCAGTTTGTTAATATTTTGATAGTTGGCAATGCCAATTACTAAGGCGTATGTATTGTCCATTGAAGACATTAAGGTTCTCCTCTCATTCCAAAAGCTCTCCTGTTAATCATGACTCCCGGTTCGCTCATTTTCTAGGCGTGTTCTTCTAGAAAGCGGGAAATATAAGAATATTTTTCTTCAAAAGTGTTGGATTTTGGCATTTGCACTTTCTTAAAATTATCGCATCTCACCAGATTCCTTGATATATTCCACCAACTCTCTGGTATGCCCCCCTTCAGAAATTCGCCCCAAATTCCCCACCAGGATAAACAGTTCTCGCGCTCTGCTCACAGCCACATTGAGTAAATTAGGCCGCCGATTAATAAACCAAAGGCTATCAGTTGCAGAGCATTGGCGAGTCGAAAAAATTATCACTGATTTCTGTCCACCTTGGAACGTGTGAACTGTGCCAATGCTCTTGGGGGAAAAATCTGACCAACGAGATTTTAAGCGTTGAGTCAGCGCATCTACTTGACGGCGGTAAGGTGAAATCACGCCAATCGTGTTGTCAGAGTCAGGAGAATTTAAGCAATAACCCGCCGCTAATAACTCCTCAATCAACGCTTCTACTGCATCAACTTCTGCCCAATTAACGTTGTTCTCTAGTTTCCCTTCCACATTGCAAGCAATCAGGTTCGCACCCAACCGAGAATCTTTCGGTTCAGTTTTAATGATCATGCCGTAACTACACAAGCGATCGCAAAAATCAGCAATCACCCTCACGCAACGGTAATGATATTTAAGGATAATCCCCTGACCAATATCCCCAGGTTGCCCTGATGCCCCAGCCGCCCGATGATAAGCGGTGGTAGCAGTGGGGCTGTAGCGGTCATAATCTACATCTGTTAGCCCCGGCTCTAGAAAAGATTTGCTGCGATATTCCTCTTTCTTCTGGTCGCTCAAATTAACAACTGGCTCTAATTGCAATGGATCGCCTACAATCAAAGCCCGATTACACCGCACTAAAACGGGAAAAACTTGATGCGAGGGAATTTGACCCGCTTCATCTACAATTACTTGGTCAATACAGCCACTATCGGGATAGGGTAACAAATTGCGGATAGAGTGCAAAGTGCAAAGAAACACCGGAAACAACAGGCTGATATCCCGATAAATGTTTCTCCAATTATGACTTAACTGACGGTAAGCATCCCATTCGCCATTCAATAATGCAATGTAAGTCCTAATGGAAGCTATCACCTCATCTTTTCGCCGCCGTGCTTCCTGCTGTTGAAATTGCCAAGACCACTCAAATAACTCTACTTGCAGTGAGTGTAATTCGGCGTAGAAGCGACTGTAGAAATCTTTGGTGGGATAAGTAGCGAGTCGGTTTTCGATTTGAGAACGGCGGGTAATCAGGTCTTTGAGTTGCTGCTTTCTTGACTCAATCTGCTGTTGTGTGCTGTCAATACCATTCTGTCGCACCTGCCAGTTCAATGCTTCTGTAATTAGCTGGTCAACGCTCTGCTGGGCGGCGACGAGAGATTCAGTTGTTAGTGGGATTTGAAATTGAAAAGGGGTGGCCAGCGTCGCTAACACAGGCATCTCTATCTGTTTATGCAAGCGTTTGAGAACATGATGTGGGCTGGTTTTGGTTATCGAGTGCCAGAATCGTTTAATCGCCTGCAAAATCTGGACAAACCATTTGTTATCTCTAACAGAAGGCTGCCAGTAATCAACTCTAGGCAAAGAACGCCTTGCACTGCCAAGATGTTGTTTTATCTGCTGATAGGCTTCTACTGGAAACCTAGAGTAGTCGCTCCCGGATTCTAATGGTGACGAATCCTCAAATGCAGAAGTCTTGAGCGCCGACTCAACCGATTGTATATCAAGGCATAGCTCATCTAATAATTGCTTATCAACACTTTTCTGTTGAAGCTCGTCTTCGTCTTGTTTTCTATAAGATTCTATCTGCTGAACCCCAGCTAACAATTGTTGCCTAGCTGACTCCCATTCATCCGATTCAAACGTTTCTTTGGCTAACCAATCGAGTGCAGCTTGCAAACTAGGTAACACTTGGCTCTCAACTAAATCTCTAGAACCTCCTGATAAGTAGAAACGGTCAGAGGTCAAGTTGTTGGCTAAGATTTTTTCAACGTTATTTACAGCAAATTTGTTAGTGCTTGTCACCACAGTTAGGTTACTTTTATCTTGACCCGTTGTTGCTAATTCCACTGCTCGATGTACCACTTGCTGCGCTATCTTATGTAACAACAGTGTAGTCTTGCCATTCCCCGGTGGGCCAATCACAGCAGTAACAGGTTGATCCTGTGAATGTTTGAGAGCAATTGCTTGATAGTCATCGGGCTGTGAGTTGGGGAAAGCACCCAAAAAAAGTACTTCATGTTGAGGTGCTTTTGGTTGTCCAAATAAATATTCGTAAGCCGGATGTCCTGGTCTTGACCACTGAAAGTAATTCTGGTCGCTAATTTTCTGAAAATCTTTTTTGAGGTTGTAATTAAAAGCAGCGTAGTCAAAATCCAATAGATAAGGAAGAAGTTTTGACCGCACGGGGAACGGCGGTAATTCAATCAGTCCCATAAAATCCTGTAGCGTCTTAAAGGGACGATTGAAAGTAGTTTCGAGAAAAACTTTCAACCCCTCCCTTGTTACCAGTGACTCAGCCGCTTCTTCCTCTAGCCCGTACCATTGCATCAAATTGGGAATAACAGGCTGAAACTCGTACTCAGTTAAATCCCATCCGCTACTGCGATAATTGCCCTCGAATATTGGGGAAACGTTGATGGTAAACAAGGGGCGAAATTGACGGCGATTCGATTCAACTACATAAAGCTGCGGAAAAGCTACAGCAATTGATGGTAATTTTGTTTGCTCAAAGTTCTTTGCACTTTTAAACGGTTGCTTTAGTTTTTTAAATAAAGACTCGTCTATTAATAATTTATCGCCTACCAGATTTACGAGAGAGTCCCAGATGTTCGGTTGTTCTGAATCGTCAGCTTCTACTTTGGCATTACTCAAATTTTCAACGTGGATGTAATCTAACCAAGCTTTGAGTAATTCTCGAATCTGTAAATCTGATGCCATCTCTGTTTCTCCCTTCGCACCCAATCATGAATCAAAGGTAAAAAGACTCTAAAAGTAGAGATTACCTGACAATTTACCTAAAGTCACTCATCCCCTAGTAAGGCTTCGAGCTTGTTTAAAAGGTTTACTAACTGCTTTTGCTTTCTAGGTTCTTTCCAAAGCTGACGTTTTTTAATGCGCTGGGTGATATCTTTTAGCCGTTCTGGTATTTGGTTAGGTGTTTTAGATGATGATGTTTCCGATGCAGTGTTGGCGATGATTTGTTCTTTGATTTGGCTTAAAGACCAATCGTTAGCTATTGCTTGGGACAAGAGTTGTTTTCGCAGTTCCTCATCTTTTACCCGTGCCAGAGCTTGGGCTTTGGTATATTCCAACTTGCCCTCTCGCAGTGCCATTAAAATTTCATCGGGCAGATTGAGCAATGGTAAACGCTTGGTGGTGAATGATAGCCAATTCATGAGTCCCAGGCTCTCAAATACCTGTTCTACCGTCTTTGATTGCTCCAAATCTACTTTAGGAGAAACGTTTCTCCTAGATTCTGTCTGCTCATCTAAATTATCAGAAATATTATCCCCCGATTCCGTTGATTCGCCTTTAGGAGAAACGTTTCTCCTAGATTCATTTAATGAGTCTGGGGGCTGCTTTTCTTCTTTGCTGTGAGCGTTCTTCATGCGGTACAGCAAGGATTTAACCGCTTCTACATCGCAATGCAGCCGGATTCCCAACAGGTGCAAGATCCCTTCAGTTTCTTCAACCGGGTTAAGGTCTTCTCGTTGCAGGTTTTCAATCAAAGCCAACTGAAACGCTTGGTCATCTGATAGCTCACGCACAACCACAGGCACGTTTTCTAGTCCCACCTCTGTGGCTGCTCGATAGCGTCGTTCTCCTGCTACTAATTCGTATTTCCCAGAGCCTAGTGGACGCACCAACAGAGGTTGGAGAATGCCATGCTGTTTGACTGACGAGACTAATTCAAGTAATGCTTGTGGATCAAAGTATCGTCGGGGCTGGTGTTGGGGCAGTACTATATCTAAGAGTTTGATAGTAGTTTCAGTTGCGGCTGGAGAATCTGCATCTGGGGAGGATAACCAAGGTGCAGGGGGTGGAGTTGTAATTTGTCCCCCAAAAGGTTTGTCTGTTTGTTTGCGTCGGTTCATAAAGCCTCCAAAGCCTTGGCGATTTCTTCAAGAATAGCGACTACTGAATGTTTAGGGTCAAATACTGCTAGGGGCGCACGTTCTTCTGACGCATCGACAAAAGCGGTGGCTCTGGGGATGGGTGGGAAGATACGACCCCAAGCAGAAAGTTGTTCTTGTATGGCTGCCAATGCGCGTTTATCGGCTGAGTTCTGTTGAGCATACCGAGTGGGAACAAACCCGGCTATAGTGATTTTGCGGTTGGCTTTATTTTTTACGTGGGTGATAGTTTGTAAAAGCTCGTCTGTTCCCTCGAAGGCTTTTATATGGGTTTCAACGGGAACGAGTACGTGTGTGGCCGCGACTAAGGCGATATACGAAAGCAATCCTAAGCTGGGGGGACAATCTATAAGAATGAAGTCGTATTCATTTAGAACAGATTCAATGGCTTCCTTAAGGCGCAACTCGCGCATCGCAGCACTGACTAACTGCATTTCGGCTCCACTTAAGACTCGGCTTGCTGGAACCAAGTCCATGCCGTGAATGCCCTCATGAATCGGTAAGGGCTGCTCGTCGATAATGGCATCAGCAACGGTTTTTTGTAACTGAGATGGCACTAACCCCATGAATTTAGTCAAGGACGCTTGGGGGTCTAGGTCGATCAGGAGAACGCGATGTTCTCGTTTTGCTAAGTGGTATCCCAAATTTTGGGTCAGTGTCGATTTGGCGACACCACCCGCTTGGTTAAACAGGGCGATAATGCGGCATTGATTGTCAGAAGTTGACACTGGCTTTTGTTCCTAGAAGATACGATGATCTTTGGTCAACCGGCTCGGTTTTAGTTTCCAGTTTATTGAAGTGTATCAGAAGAAGAGAAGTTCTAGCTAAGACGGTAATTTCAGCAGTAGACTTTATAGAATCAAGCAACATTAAGTCATTCCTATGACAACCAAACAAGCCATTTTTGAAGCGATTGAACAACTGCCATCCCAGCACCAAGAAGAGGTGTTGCGGTATGTTCAACAGCTTGCACTTACCCAGAAATCACCAACCACAAACTCACCCACTGGCAGTAGCGACCCCCTGGCAAACTTTATCGGTGCAGTATCTCATGGCTCCTTGGCTGCCAACTTAGACTCGGAACTCTATGGCGACTAAGTGCTGAACTGGTCAAATGTACGTGTGCAGTGTGGTAAAAAGTAGCTATTAGGGGTGCATCATGGAGAAAAACTATACATTCAAATTCAATTCTGACACTGCTTTATCAGCCCTGAAAGCTGGTTTATACGACCCGATTAACTTCTACGAGGCACGTTTAGACCTGTTCAATCTCTCGGTAATGGCAGACTACGATCAGCTAATTTGCCTGCCCACACTAACTGCTATTGACAAATACTGGTATCAGATTGAAACAGCCCGAAAAGTCCTCAGACAACTGGGTGGACGTGCATTGCTTGCGGATGAAGTCGGATTGGGCAAAACCATTGAGGCAGGACTAATCATAGCCGAGTACTTAGCTAGGGGTATGGTACAGTCCATGCTGGTGCTAACTCCCGCATCCCTAGTTTCCCAGTGGCAATCAGAGTTAAGTGACAAATTTAATATTGCTACTATCACCACAGATAACCGTGACCCGCAACAACCGATAGACGAATTTTGGACGAATAATCCGCGAATTATCGCTTCATTAAACACGGCTAAGTCTGCTAAACATTATCCCCATGTCACCAGTCGCACTTGGGACTTGGTAGTTGTTGATGAAGCCCACCACCTGAAAAATCGCACTACCCTCAACTGGAAACTGGTCAATGCTCTCAATAAGCGGTTTATCCTCATGCTCACCGCTACGCCAGTGCAGAACTCCCTTGTGGAATTGTTTAATCTGCTAACTCTCCTCAAACCGGGACTACTACAAACAGAAGCCGCTTTTAAAAAAGAATACGTAGATTCCAGAAATGGGCGAGTCCCTAAAAATCCAGAAAAGTTGCGCTCCCTGATGCGGGAAGTCATGGTACGAAATACCCGCGCCCTAGTAGATGTCAAACTACCCAAACGCTTCGCCACCACAATTACCGTTACCCCTCAAGCTGGCGAGGAGAAACTTTACCAGGACTTGAGCGAGTATCTACGTAACTCAGAGGACAAGCTCGATAGGCTCTCCCGTACCAATTTGCTAATGCGTGCTGGTTCATCCCCTGGTGCTTTGGCTGACTCTCTCAAGCAACTGACTCTTCGCTTACCCGATGAAGAACTGAAGTCTTTAGCAAGACGAGCAGCCCAGGTGAAGCAGGTCGAGAAAGCAAAAGTATTGGTAGAGATGCTTTCAAAATCTTCCCAGAAAACCTTGGTCTTCACAACCCATAAAGCAACTAGCACTTATTTGGCTAAAACTCTGCTTGCAGCAAATATCCCCTTTGCGGAATTTCAGGGTGGGATGTCCCTTAAACAAAAAGATGAGGCTATAGCCGCATTTCGGGATAATGTTTCTGTACTGCTGGCATCGGAAACAGGGGGAGAGGGACGTAACATCCAGTTTGCGAACGCGATCGTTAATTATGACCTCCCCTGGAACCCAATGAAAATAGAACAGCGCATTGGTCGTATCCACCGCATTGGACAAACCCAGGATGTTTTTATTTTTAACTTTTGTCTAAAAGGCAGTATCGAAGAGTATATTTTGCGGATCTTGCATGACAAAATTAATATGTTTGAACTAGTGGTCGGAGAGATTGAAACAATTTTAGGGAACGTGGATGATGAATTTGACTTTAGTGAAATTGTTATGGATATCTGGCTCAAGCATCAAGTCAAGCCCGAATTAGATACAGCCTTCGAGCAATTGGCAGATAATTTGTTGAAAGCCAAAAACCAGTATCAGCAAATTCAAGAACTGGATGAACAGATTTTTGGCGAAGATTTTGAAGCTTGAGAAATTGATTTGACTGAATATGTTATCAGACCCAATTATTGCTACCTTAGAAAAAATTGTTTCTCTGCATGATGGAATAGCAGAACCTGCTGGGGAACACATTTTGAATGTGTTGTTGACTGAAAATATAGCATCGCTGCTTTCGCTCCCAGAAGAAGTTACTTTTACAACTATTGCTGATGTACCCCAAAGTGTTTTTGTCACCTATCATTCAGAAGTCTTAAATAAGCTATCTGAACTATTAGCTGTTAAAGGACTTATTAGTGCGTTGAGTGTTAAATTCGATGGACATCTGAAAAATACAGGCTTTGAGAAAATTTTATTGGAGAGACTCGCACCTCAAAATGGCTTAATTCGTTTTTTAGATGCGAAACCATCAATGACTCGTTACATCTTGTGTAATGTGGCTTACACAGCGAATGCTTCAGAGAAAAGGATTGGTTTAGTTTCGTTCATTATCAATGAAATAACAGGAGTAACACCTGTAGAAATTGGGGATGCTTTGTTTTGGGAGTCTGACCTAATGACTGTGGAGCATCAAGAGACACCATTGGCGATCCCAATTGAAGAGTTGTTGAGGTTAATCGAACATCAAAGTGCGATATTAATTGGAAAATCTCTAGATAATTGGCAGGCTAAATTAACAAGAGCTAGAGCTAGGGATGAAGAAAGGCTCAAGGATTATTACAACACGATTAGCGACTCGATTCGCAACAAGATTGAGTTAAAAAAATTGATTGGTGATGAACTAGATAAAGAACTAGCACGAATTGAAGCCACTAATAGAGAGAAAATTGTTGGACATCCAAGAGCGTTATGCAATGAGTGTAGAAGCTTCGTTGCACAGTGCAATGATTATCCATCTACCTACGGTACATATTCAGTGTGAGTTGCAAAGAAAGAAAGTAAAACGGACTGTAACAGCAGTTTGGAATCCGTTCACTAAAATTATTGAGCCGCTTCGCTGTGAATTATCAGGAGAACCTGTTTACAATTTCTATTTAGATGACAAGTCAGCCAAAATTATCTCACCGACAGTTTGGAGCAAGTAATTTTTGACTACTAATTTACCTATCTCTACAATTAATATGTTGTTACAACTACCAATTTTCGACTACATCTGGTTATATTAAGCACGTAGACAGCAGAAGGCTAAATAATCTTGAGAAGCAATCAATCAAAGCAGAAAGTCAAATCATTATTATGGCTAAAGCGACTTTTACTTTGGACTGTTTGGCTTAGTGCTTTGATAGTTTTGATAATTACCTTATTTTTTTCCGACCCAATTGCTAACTGGCTTTCAAATTTAGGTTTTATCAAGATACTTGATGCTCTTAGTAAACTGGGGGTGCTGATAGGTGTAACGGTTTTCCTACTTGAACTCCCAAAACGAGAAGAAAGAATTATTGCTGAAAGAAAGAGGTCACATTTTGAGTACTGGAAAGCAATCGATGCATCTGCTGCTTCTGGTACAGTTACTAGCTATGCTAGAAAAATTGCTCTGGAAGAATTAGCAAGTGACAGTGTTTCTCTGCGAAATATTGATGTTCCAAATGCTGATTTAAAACGTATTGACTTAACTGGAGCAGATTTAGTAGGAGCTAATCTCACAGGGGCTGATTTGACAGGAGCAATACTTGATGAGGCTAATCTCAGCAAAGCTGACCTTTATAGAGCTAGGCTCTATGGTGCTTCTCTTCTAAAAGCTAAATTGGAAAGTACCGACCTCAGAGAAGTTTTATACGATGAAGACACCAAGTTTCCAATAGGTTTCAACGCGGTGGCAGCAGGAGCATACTTGATTGCTCCTCATGTTTCTCTTCAACAAGTTAAACTGTCAAAAGCAATTCTTTGGGGTGTTAATCTTCAGGAAGCTAATCTTGAAGAATCTGATTTTACAGAGGCTAGTTTTCGCGGAGCAATCCTTAAAAATGCCAACTTTCAAAGAGCAAATTTGAAAGGAGCAAAGTTTGGAGATGCTAACCTTGAAGGAGCAAAACTTAATAACGCCAATATACAAGGAGCTAATTTTTGGAACGTTAAAGGTTTAACTGTAGAACAAGTTAAATCTGCCCAAAATTGGGAAACAGCAGAGTACAGTAAGAATTTCTGTGAACAGCTAGGTTTATCTCCTCGGTTAATGCCATGACAACCAATTTACCTATGAAATTGTCACACTTGCCCAACAGTTTACCATTAGATGGTGCTGTCCGCATCGAGCTAGTAGAAGGAGTGCCGATATTTCGAGCTTCCAGCTTAGTACAGGGGCGAATTGAAGCCTTATTAATTAAGCAAAAAGAATCTACACTGACTTCAGAGGAAGAAAAAGAATTAGATGAATATGAAGAATTAGATGATTATCTGAGTTTGGTGAATCGGATGCTCAGAAATTCATCGCTAACTCAAAACCAAAGTGAATTATAGGGAATCAGAAATTTGTCTGCGAATCGTTACATTAGCGAATCTACTCAAAATCAAGTACGACAACGAGCCAAGTTTCTGTGCGAATATTGTCACGCATCGGAACAATGGCAATATGTTTCCTTCACTGTAGACCATGTAATTCCTCTTACCAAAGGTGGTGCTAATTCAATTGATAATTTAGCTTTGGCGTGTTTTCATTGTAATCGCCAAAAATCCGATAAACTTAAAGCCTTTGATGAACAGTCGTTATCAGAAGTACCTTTATTTAATCCTCGCACTGATAGTTGGCAAGAACACTTTATCTGGTCAACAGATACACTCTCGATTATCGGCTTGACACCTACAGGACGCGCCACAGTCGTAGCATTAGCATTCAACCGACCTAGAATAATTAATATTCGTGCTGCTGATAGAGAAATTGGGCGGCATCCACCACCAGATGACCCAATTCAAGACTGAAAATTTAAAACGGCTCAGACCATCGCTTAACTAAAACCTCCCCAGAACTTCTATCAGGGCTAACGTGCAGATATTTACTCGTGGTATCCAAACTTGTATGCCCTAAAGTAGCCTGAACCAAATGCACTGGAACACCTTCATCTAGAGCATGGGTAGCATGACTGTGCCTAAACCAGTGCGCTGAAACATTAATAGCATTCTCTAATTCTGCTGCCCTCGCCGCCCTTTTCACCACTCGGTCAATGTGGGAAGGGGCCAAGGGTCTACCCGTAGCACTGGCAAACACAGGCGCATCCTTCAACGCTTCAGAGCGCAGTGCCATTAACTCCACCCATAGCGACTGGGGGACGTGAACTCGACGAGTCCGCCCACCCTTGCCGTAAACATTAATCTGCCCACCGCCCCCACGAGAAGCAATCGCATCCTTCCACCGCAACCCGCACAACTCAGACACCCGAATCCCAGTTAAATACAAAGTTTTTAAAATCAACCGATTGCGCTTGTCAGTTGTCGCTGCAATCATCGCATCCACATCCGACGGCGTAAGAATACGCTCAACCAAGGTATCTTTCGGCTTGGGCAACTTGAACTGCTTGGGAATCGGGCTGCGTGAGATTGGCGGTTTCTCCAAACTGGTCACATAGGAAAAAAACGCCTTGAGAATGTTGAGATGCTTAACCTTGGTCGTGTCTGCCTCTTGCAGGAAATCTAACCAATCCCGGACGTGACGGATCTGGATTAGGGCGATCGCGTCCACACAGGTAAAAGTTAGGAACTTGCGAATGGTATTGTGATACGAAGCCCTTGTTTTACCGTGATGCACGTCCAACCACTCTTCCACCAACTCAGTCAGCGTCTTCATTTCAGCAACAGGCATGTTATGAGTAGAAAGCTACTATTACACTCCATTATCCCTGGAAAGGTGATTGTTTCGTGAACGACTTCACACACTTAACCCAGGCTTATCAATCGCTCCGCCCACAACCCTCATTATCTCGTTGATTGATAAGTTTTACTTAAGTCGCTTCATCAGGTAGAGGAATGCACCATGAAAGCCGGATGTAATACCAGATTTAGGGGTGTTGATATCAAATTTGATAGCACTAGCCCAAACAGTGAGAGGAAAACAATATTGCAGCACTAACAAACCAGGATTTATCAAAAAGCAGCTTGCAGGTAACTCTGTTTCAAACTCAGACACTTTACTCTGTGCGATCATCTTGGACTGTGTGCGTTTGAGAATTTACTACCTCTGTTGTGACTTCCTCTTCCGATAAATCAACTGCTTTTGCCACTTCGGAGATGCTGTAGCCCATACTTAAAAGGCGTGCTGCTGCTTTTAATTTGGTTTGACGTTCCAAGTCTTGGTAGATTCGTGTTTCTTCAATATTCAGTCCCAACATGGCTTCCACCTCTTCACGGCTTAACTGAGAAAACTTGTAAACGGCGATAGTGGTAATAATATCTATTATTTCGTTTTTCGCCAGTGTTCCTGTTTCTTCTAATTGTACCCGCTCAATTAATAGACGAGCTTGCTCCGCCATCGCTTTCTCTGAGGCGATTGTCAACTGCATTAAATTGATGCCTATTGGTTGCTGATTGGCAGTACCTAACTCATCCAAATAAATTCGCTGCACTTGGCCGCTGCTTAAAAACATTCGATGAATTCTTGTATCGCTTGGTTCCAAACTGCGATTTGGAAAAATTACCACACAGTACCAGTCATCGTATTGAGACTGATTCCGGTTCAAATACATCATCGACTCAGTAAAAAACCGATGATAAAGAGCTTCGTCTTTCTGAAATTGAACTTCTGCAAAAAAGATAATCCTGGGTGTTGCACCCTCTGG
Source organism: Nodularia sp. (in: cyanobacteria) (assembly GCA_035638855.1). GTDB lineage: Bacteria > Cyanobacteriota > Cyanobacteriia > Cyanobacteriales > Nostocaceae > Nodularia. Next base: position 28,726 of record DASQZD010000025.1, read on the forward strand.
AGGTAAAAAGACCCCATCAATGCGAAAGGCGGTTTCTTTCACCTCAACCGACTCAAATCGATAGTTCTGTGCCTGTTCAGGACGGTAATTAACGAGTTCAAAAATTAACTCAGGAAATCGCTTAAAAATTTTGTAATAAATCGAATCGCGTTTCACTAAATCCGCCTGATAATTGCTTATTATTCTCTATTAATTTTATCGTTAAACTGCCATCACCATATCGTATCTAAGCAGCAGAAATTTAGGTGATTTTGCTTCTGGTGGCAGCTTCAGTAACACTACCAAAAATTAGGACACAGTTAACTTACTTTCCTAAAAGTAAGATTTATTCTAGGTTGCATAAGTCTGTTTGTTTTCGGTATTTGGTGTTGCCAGTAGTGTTGTGTAGCTCCCGTCATCAGCAAGAAGCTTCCATGAGTCAGTTCAATTTCGTACTTTAATTCTTTTTGTGTTTTGTTTCTAAACATAAAACGACGAGTAGCCCCAAAACTTACAGAAGCAATGACAGGGTTTTTCCCCAGTTCTGGCTCATCATCACTATGCCAAGCTACGCTATCTTTACCATCACGATATAGATTAAGTAACACACTATTAAATTGAGTATTAATTAAAGCCTCAATTTTAGATTTAATTTTTATTAATGTAGGACTCCATAAAATAGGTTCCATTTTGATTTTAGAGTAACAGTAAGATTTACCTGGATCACCGTACCAAGCAGTAAGCCTTGGTAAGTTAACTTGCTTACCAAAAAGCTTTGTGACTTCTTGCGTCCAAGAAGTTGTGTTATGTAAATCATAAAATATCTGATCGCTCTCATTTCTGTCGAAGAAGTTGCGGTACAAGATTACTTCGGCATCAGACATAGGTAATTGCTCACCGTGCTTCAGACTTTGTTCATTTGCATCTTGCCATAATGAGAGTTGAGTGTACATAAATAAATTTAACTATGAGTTGCTACACAGTTATATTGCTATATCCTATCTAACACTTAAAGCAATCGATATTAACTATATTTTAGATCAAAAAAATCTGTGTTTTATATTGTTAAGTTTCTTATAACAACAATGTTTGGAAAGAATCATAAACAATACGTAGTGCATAAGGAAGCCAAAAAATATAAAGATTTTAAATATATGTAAATATGTATGCTAATGTAGTAATTTAAACTCAGCGCTCTGTACATAGTGATATTTACTATACATTTTTAGAGTTTACTATCTAAGTAGGATTACTGCTAATGAACTGCTTTCAAATCATTAAGTCTGTTCTGGATGAGGCATATAACGAAATCCCAGGAGATGAAGCTGGAAAAGATAATGATATTAAGGATGCATTTGAATACTTGCGAACAAACTATTCTCAATTATGGAATCAAAATAAAATTGATTACAGTAATTCTATTACTAGATTTGCTTATATTTATGTATATGTAACATCACACGCAAACTTAGTGTGTTCTCTTATCCAACAGAAGGAAGATTTATGTAAGCTTTTTGATAATAACAAAGTAGACGTAGCTTGTATTGGAGGAGGCCCAGGTAGTGACTTTCTGGGAATTCTAAAATACCTAATAACGAACCAAAAGTCACCTGATGCAACATTTCAACTCTGTGATCGAGAAGCAACGTGGGCAGAGTCTTGGATTGATGTTCATAAAAAGGTTGATCCAAAATTTCGGATATCAACTTCTTATTTACCCCTCGATGTAACTCACCCAGATAGTTGGAAACCCTTCACAAAGTATTTTCAATCGGATATTTTTACAATGATTTACTTTATGTCGGAAGTATTCGCTTTGCGGGAATCAGCCGAGGAATATTTTGCAACCATATTTAGTAAAGCAAAGCCTGGGTCTTTCTTCTTATTTATTGATAACAATGCTGCTCAATTTTATAATTGGTTTGATGCTTTAGCTAAAACTCACAATATTAAAATTATAGACAGTGGAGAACGCAAGGAGTGGTTGCCTTATCACGAGGAAAAGTCAGATTTAGGAAGATATTTTCAAAAGTTTTCTTCTCCAAAAATTACAGCTAACATTGCATATCGTATTGGTAAAAAAATGTCTTAAATTAGAGGCCGCCATTAGTTCTAAACTTCTCACACAACCTCCATGATTGTAGGCAAATTGTATGATTCAACAGGATAGTTGGTGATGAACAATTCCTTGCCTTTCTCTGCCTTCTCCTGTTTGTAATTGTTCATCCCGTATTGCAACTCCCATTCATAAATGTAGGCAAAAGAAAAGTGATGCCGCACTTGTTCACAGTTATCGTAAGTGATCAACCATTTGTGGGAACACTCTGACATCAGCTTGGCAAAGCGAGAATGGTCAAAACACGTATGCAAATCACCTTTCTTACCATAAAGCTTAGATTGAGTCTTGCTGAGATAAGGTGGATCTAAAAAGATAAATACATCAACTCCCGGTTCAGTAAGTAGGGTGCTGTAGTCAAAGTTAGTCACACGGGTATTAACAAAACAACCATCTAAAGCTGCTAGCCGCTCAATCGAAGAGTCTGTAAACCGACCTTTGAAGGAAGCACTACTATAACCGCCACTCTCAATGGTTCCTGAAAAGCTGATCCGGTTAAGAACAAAGAACCGTACACCCCGCTCTAGTGGACTCATGGTACTCGTATCTGCGACGGCGAGAGATTTAAACAAGGCGCGTCCATCTGTTGTCTGTTTTTTTACTTTCCAGACTGACTCGACTAGCTCTGGTAGATTAGTTTTGACCATGAGCCAGAAGTAATACAGTTCTGGGTTGAGATCATTAACCCAGCAAGGCATACTAGGATGCTGCTGTGAAACATGAAAAAATACAGAACCTCCGCCAACAAAAGGTTCGCGGAACTCCTTAAATTTAGGAGGTAGGTAGTGAGCAATTTGAGGAATTGCCTTTTGTTTACCGCCGGGATAACGTAATGGACTTTTAAGCATAAGGAATTATCGTAGCAGGAAGCGGATTTTTTAGTGCTTTAGTATCAAATTTCAAACTAGGAGAGTTTTTTATTTGGCTGGATGCGGTATGTAAGCGCATAGAAATTTCCCATCCATTATCAAAAATCAAATTTACATACTGTCTGTTAACCGTTGCTATTACGTTAGTAGGCATTTGGATTTCTGCAAACTGCTGAATAGTCAGGGTTTGGGCGTTGGTATCAACAATAATTTTGTAGTAATTCACATCACCAACAAGGTACTGAAATAACTTAGTAGCACAAATGTCAGCATGGCTATTGATAAATTGGCTCACCAAATTACAGACTGGAGTATATAAATGCTGTTCAATCAAAGCAGGAGGTAATTCTGCAAAAAGCTTTGCCTGCCCGATATATTGCATGAACGCTTGTGTGGTTGCTCGGTATTGTTGTCTAAACTGCTGCATCTGTGGATCATTTTTAGCGTAACCGCAGTGAACTGGAGTTGTGCCAGGGCGTTGGTGTCTGAGTGCGGTATGGTTGTGTTTGAGTGACAGATTAACTGTCCATGCTTTTGAAGTTAGGCGAACGTCAGTAACGTCATTTTGATTTTGATCTGGTAATCGATCTACTGTGATTGATGGTTGCTGGGACAACTGAAACTGAGGATTGAGCCAGAGTAGCAGCAGCGCATTAGCCGCTAGTCTCAATTCATTTAAGAGTAATGAATTTAACTCTGTTAACTTGCTGGCATCTCTAAGTTGAGCATTGTTAGCTCTAGCTGTTAGGCTGATCCCTGGATGAGTTCTAATTATTACTTCGGTTATCAGGTACTCTAATACACGACCATGCAGATTTGAACGGGGTGTCATATTTGTGGAACATTATGTTGTTCCACAGAGTAACCGATGATCTGTCAAAGTGATGTGATTTAAAAACTAAGTATAGTTACTTAAATATTGTTGTAAAATATAAGTAATTTTTATGACTGTTTCTGCTGCACTTCTGAGTGGTACAACCTGCTTATGATTGTATTTCGCCCTTATGTTTGCAGGTATGAGCCTCAGTAAGCGCATTAATTAACATCAAAAGAAATCGGCTTACCTAGAATATGGTTGTAAATGGACTCTGGGTTAAACCAGCTTGGCAGTGTACGCTCTGCCTCTTTTAATTCCTCCCCATTATCATCAAGCAAACCGCGAACAATCTTGACTCTGGACAGTGGGGTTTTCCCGTTAGCTGAGAATTTCTGAATGAGGATTGTACCCGCCTCCCTCATTGCTTGTGTACCTTCTGGATAGCTTGAATTCGTGTCATTGTGGGTGATGCCAGTAACATGAACTTTTGCTTTCCTAGTGTCTGTCAGATGCAGTTTATAAAACTTTTCTGCGGGTTCACCAATCAAAGATTTCAGGTTGGTGTATTCATCAATAAGCACTTGTTCGGGCGTAATAGTCGCGGGTTGCTCTAGGTCATTTTTACCTTTAATTCTTAATAGCCAATGCTCACAGAGAGTATCAAGCGCAGTGCCTATCTCTAACTCGGACTCGGCAATATTTTGAGTATCAAGATATCGCCATGCTTTGGAGTTATCCCCAGTTGCGTGACGGTCAATCAAGTAGTAGATGGGAATTCCTAAGCAATGCTTTCTAACAAGGGCTATAGCCGCGCTCGTGTAAGTTTTACCTGACCCCTGGCGACCGATTAACCACAGAGGGGTTAAGTTGTCGATAATCTTCCACAGCCAGCCATCCTCATGAGCTTTAAGCGCTTCTATCAGTTGGTCTGCTCGTTGTTGATCAACTGATTGCTGATTGTCATTTTCTGCGATCGCTCCCTTGGTTTTACCCTCAATCTTGCTGCGTTCTTGCTCCGCTTTCGCCCTGTCTCGAAGATTCTCAGAGATGGTTTTATCCATCACAGAATGATTAACAGCACGGGCTTTCATAAAGTCCTCTAACTGAATTCTAGCCTTAGCACGTTCGTTTTCCTCATCTGTCAAGCCCAGCGCTTTACGTTCTTCTGTGTCCAGTCCTGACAGCCCATCTTTTAAGCGCTCAGTATAAAGCTGGGTCGAATGCTGCTTAATCTCACGTTTGTACAAATTATGCTGCCAAGTTGCATAGTCGCCAGTCTTTTCAAGTTCGCCCAGTTCGTAATCCGTGCGCTTGAGGCGTTGCGAACGCACGAGCAAACAACCCACGACACCCCATAGCCCAATAACCGCAATCCCATATCCAAGCAACTGATTAGGGTTGTCTGTGGGCAAATCACGTACCCATTGAATAGCATCGCCCTTGTAGGGAATAATGCTGCCATACAATCCGTAGCGCTGCCATTCTTCAGTCAGGACAAAACGCGGCTGGTTGCAAAAACGCTTATCCAAAGCTATCTGACTGTGTACGCCGTTTGCTGACCTTGGGCAGAACTGAATCTGTGTCAAATCGTAGGGCTGACGTGTTTGCGATGTTGCAAGCCCGATGATTGCGGCTACACCACACACACCAGCCAGCGCTAACTCGAAAACACCCTGTTTCATTCCCGCCCCTTAAAAATAATTGCAATAGAGCCAATGAATAAAGCCAACGCGACTGCAATACTTACCCAAGGGTCTGATTGTGGATTCTGTTTTTCAATGGTTTGGATGTCTTGGCTAATCTGCGTGACTGTTTCTTTAGTCAAATTCTCAAAATATTGGTGGTCTTTGACTGCTAGCCAAGTTGTGATACCTGCAAACACTAAGCCCCCAGCAGTTTTTATAAGATTTTGCATATTATCTACCTCTAATCCATCACTGTTGTAATTAACTCTCAAGCCCGTTAGCCCAGCGAGAGAGCCAACACTGCATATAGAAAACGAGAGCGAAATTGCTAACCAGAGATTAACGCTACCGCCAGTTATTAAGAGATATTTAGCTATAAAGAATCCCGTAGAATTTAGCGACCAGCCGACAAAGAATCTCGTCAATTTTTCAGTTGTATTGATAACGTCTTTGCGGTGCTGCTTGCGTGACTCTAAATGTTCTATTAAGTCTTTTGGTAACGGGGTATCTGGGGTGATTTCGCTTACTATTTCGTCTTGTGACTCTTCAATGTCGTATGTCATATTAGCGTCAGGATATTTATTTGCCCGACAGCCACAGCCGAAAGTGACTGTCGGGCTTTAACTATCAAAAACCTATTAGGGCATCCTTGATTTTTTGTACAATTGAACGCCCCGCATATTGTTTTTTCGGCTTGAAATCATCACGAGCGTTATCACCCATTTCTAAGTAATACTTGCCTAGTTCTCTATCGTGTTGTAGGTCAATTGTTTGTTGTCTAATATCTGTCTGCAATTCTGTCTGCAACATCTTATATTCACCGTCAACTTGCATCATGTGTTTATCCACCCACGCCTTGAGCAATAGATGGTCTGTTGATTGTTGATGGCGTAGCGCTTCTTTCTCCTTGGATGAAGTGAAATCAAGCTTCATCTCTTCTAGAATATTCGCTAGATGAGTATCAGCTAAAATTGCTGACTGTACTGCTCTTTCAATCTTCTCGCCGCTAACACCAGCTTGTTTGTAGATGTCACTCAGGACTACATTTAAGTCCTCTGTCCCCTTGATAGCAGCTAGCATCTGCTCTCTAACCTGTGGGGCGAATTCACTAATCTTTGCCCCGTCATTACCCATTTGCCCTATCAGTTTCAGGGCTGATTTATCACCTGTGAGCGCTCTGACTACTAAGTTGCTAGAGGCATTGAATTTAGTTTTTAATTGGCGCTCTAGGTGGCGTGATTTGGAAGTTACCAGATTCTTTAGCTTCATTGAACTTTTCACAGCGATATTCCTTCTCTGGGGTAAATATTTGATTGCAGTGATACTCCATTCGCCTTACATATTGCTCAATAGTTGACTTTCGTTTGAGATATTGCTGATAGCTTGATTGCTCTAGCATTGGCAGATACAAGCAGTTGTACAAGGGTAAAATCACAGCAGTGAGCGCACCCAAACTAACAGCAATTCTTGAGAAGTAGCTCATTCTACAAGAGCGAATCACCAAGCACTCAAGGAGCGTCAAGTTATCGCTATTGAACCGCGTTGAGCCTTGCGAGGATTGAGAATTGGGTGCTTTTAATGTTTTGGCGGATGACTCCCATATCCGCTTTCATATCTCCTGAGAAGTTGTTAACCTTTTGGTTCAATCTAGAAGCTCTGTTGCTTACGTGTTCTCGCAAGTCTTGGGCGTTAGTCTCAAATGATTGCTCAATAACATCAAATTTCTGATCAACGTAGTTCTTGATTGCAGCCGTTACAGTACTGATAAATTGGCTGTAGTCGGTAAAGGTGTCGTCAACCTCTTCAGCGATACTTAATGTTTCTTGTTCGGTTAATTCAAACCCCAGCGCCGATGATTGGGCTGTTACAATCTGACGCTTATCCTCAGTGGTTACAGTGATGCTGTTAATCTCTGGTGAGGCGATTGTAAGCTGACTGTTATCAAGTTCTGGGTCAGCTTGTGCATCTTCTGACCCTACTAGAAACGTTTCTTCAACGAGTTCATCAACTACAGATAATTGGCTTGTCGATTTGACTTTGAGATAGTCAACGGCTTGACTCAATTGCTCTTTGGTGGGATTGTCAAGGTCATCGCACTCGACAGCAAGGGCAGCCGTTGTGTAATCGTCCTTGGTAAATCCTTGATAACCCTGTTTGTACAAACGAGCGCGGACGTTATTAGTAAATTTGTCAGACATGATGATTGCTCCTTATAGGGCTAGTGTTAAAACTTCGATGGTTGCGGATTTCATGGGCTGCGTTCGTCTGTTGATTGCCCATTTAGCAGCAACAAACGCAACAAGGGCTAAATCCTTGCAGTGGTAAGTATTTTCAGCTTTAAAAGATAATCCGGCTTTCTCAAACCAGTAGTAACGAGTGCTACGCGGTACGTCATCAAGATTGATTTTTAGATAGTTTGCAAGAATTTCTAAAAACTGTCTGCCTGAGTAGTGAGCATCTAACTCATAGAAATGTCTAAATGCTTGCCAGCGTTCCGTAAACCCCTCACCACGACCCGTAAAACTGCCGTAGCGCCGTTTTAGTCCAGCGAAACCCTCAACTATCTTTTGAGCATCAACTGCCTGTACTTCAAAACTAAAGTGTTGCTTTAAGGTTGCTACAACTCGATACCAAGTAATATCAGCAATCTGTTTGTTTAACTCACGCTCGTAAATCTGTTTCAACTGGCGATACTTAGCTATATACTCTTTCGTCGCCACATTTTCTCCTGGTTAATGCTTAAGTGTGTATAAAATTAACTGCCATTCCAGATAAGTCCAAGGTATTTGATGTATGTAATTAGCTGAATCCAGTTATTTGATATGAGCAGTTAGCTGACGACTATCAATAACCTTGGAAAATAAATCTGACAAATCATGAAGAACTTACTTTTCCGAGGCTATAACCACGTAATAACAAGCTTTGTCAGCTTTTAAGACTTACTGACACTTTCTCGTTTACCCCCGCGAATACGCCCCTTTTGGACTAGTTGACGCGCTTGTACCAAAGCCTTTGTCCGCGACGCGCGGTAATAGATGTTACCAAGGGTTAGAACAAACTCAACTGTATTGAGTTCTTATTTATCTCTGCTGTGTGCTGTTTATATAAGCTCGGAATTTCATAACAACGCCTTAGCACTTTGTCACGATTGAGCTTTAAGTCAGCGCTCTTAGACTGACGCGGTAAAGGACGGAAATAATATTGTGTGTGGTTGATACTGTCACTGCTTGTTAAATATCTGTACAGCGTTCCATTAATCCAGTAAGTTTTGCTCTGGCTCAATAGCGTGACGCATCCTACAAGCTCTTTATCAATCATCATTTTTATCTCCCGCGACACACGCACCGGTCAAGCTTGCACCCAAGAAAACCGCGATAGATGCGATCGCGCTTCCTTCAAAAATCTTGGCGTTGTAAATCCATGTAGGTTGATATTCCTCGCCTCTACTTTCCTCAATGCGGTCAAACCCGTGACAAAAGATAGAACCAACTACCATAAAACTAGTAGTTACCAAGCTCACAATTGCTACTGATGACGCTCCATCGAGTATGAATGAGTTAATCTTTTCACGCCTTGTCTTCACACGGCGAATGTGCATTACTGGCTTTTGCTCTAGATATGAATGCCACTCTTCATTAGTAAAATTCAAGGGCTTGGAATCATAGGATTCGTGTTCGTCAAGTAGTTCACCTACTGCTTGAATTGCATCCCCTAGCATCACATCTGGGGAGTATTCCAGTTGGCTGAATTCCTCAGAATCTCGGATTTCTCTGAGCCAGCGATCTATTGCTTCTAACCTTCGTAATTGATTTTGATTAAGCATTACTTTCTCAAAAGGTAGTTCGTTGATTGCTTCTAAGTTGCGTAAATTGATATGCATGAATCCTCTGTCCTAATGCAGACACGCACAATTACCGCGACCGTTGAAAATGAACGGACGCAATGCAGATATTGCTGTGAATAGTTGAATGCTCTCAAAACAGCGCTTGCAACCCTTACAACCCTCGAAAGGAAATCGCCTTAGCGTTTTGCGCTTGGGTCTTACTTGCGTCTGCCTTAAGTTATTGACGTATCGATAACCTTGACACTAATATATTAATATCAACCAATTGATAATGTCAAGTAAAGCTAGCTATCAACCGAATGGTATCTTTCAAATGCTGATAAACTGCAACAAAATTAGCTGTTAATATCAGTTACTTGTTATTGATGCCAGTTAGGAATAAAATCAAGCAGTTTGTTGATGATAGGGGCATTACCCGTTATCAGTTCAGAAAAGATACAGGGCTATCTGCAACCACAGTTTACGCTTTGTATGACAATCCCTGGCAAGTACCACACGTAACCGCGATGAACAAAATTTGTGACACTTATCGCGTTCAGCCTAGCGAGTTAATCGAGTGGGTTCCACCAGAAGAAGTCAGCGATCGCGTACAAAAAACAAAATAAGGAGGGAATCTGACCGAGGCAAATCAGGCAAACGACGGTATAGAGCGTGTTGAGGGCAAATTTGACCCACTAGCTGAGACTAGATATTGGCTGCCTGCTGCTTCAGAGCAACACTGCAAAAGGATAGGCAGAAAAAGGGGAATACGATTAGTTAAAGTTGTTGATACCAAGATAGAACCTTTACCAATTATTTGTATTTTTGAGGGACACCCAGATGAGTGAAACAACTACTCAGATACCAGTAAGCGAATTAATCCCAATGCTGACCGCGATCGCGGATCGTAACTGGGAACGTTTTAAAGAAGTTGAAAAACAATTCGTTACAAAACACGGGGTAGAGGCTTGGGAAGATTTTTTTGCTTTTCGACTAAAGCCAGCTTTAGATAAAGAATCTGATAGATGGCTGCTAGTTCAGTGGTGTAGCAAAGGTTTTACAGTGAAAGATGTAGCGTGAACTACTCTTGCGTAAACTCATAGGCACGTTAGCCCCATAAGGCAAAATCGAGCAACTAGTACTATTTCACATCATTATTTTTTGATGTCGCCAATGTTAACAGTGAAAGACCTAACAAGCGATTTTCAACTCCCACTGCACAACGAAGCGGCGTTTGAAAAAATTAGGGAGGCGAAAGACTATGCGTCCACTCAAGCTCTAGCGGCTGGTGCTGCTGCGCTGGCTACAGGTGGTGGGATACATCCGTTGGGTTGGCTACTTTTTGGATTGGCTTACAAGCCGTTGGTAGTAACTCAAAAACTTGCGCGGTTGGAAAAATTAGGAACCTTACTTTTTGATGAGTTTAAAAGCCTAGATGTACAAGTCTTCCCGGTAATTCCCGTAGAAGACAACAACCCTATCGACTTGTTTATTAGATTTCCACGAACAACTCACCTGTTTATCTCCATTCGCTCAAAAGGGGAGAGAGAGATTGTCTACAACGAAGCTAGAGAGGTTTTACAAGTCAAGCGCAAAGACAAAAATGGACTAAAACTGTGGCAACCCTGCCCACTTGTGGAGTTAGCAGATTACGAGAAGTGGCTCAACAAGAACAGAGATAAGTTTTTGATGTCTTCCCGTGAAGCTCAAAAGACTCCCACAGCAAAAGTTTTGGTCTTATGGCCTCCTACCAAGGCGGTTCAAACTCACAATGAACATCTTTATTCGGAGGTGGGAAGTATGAAAATTCTGGCTCTCAGGAGAAAAGGTACTGCCTTTGTTATTCAAGAGGAGGAAGTAACCGAGTTTGTCAGGGCTTGGTTAGCCAAGTACAGATAGGCTAAAAGGTGAAAACCCCGTGTCCCGTTGGGATACCGAGGTTTTCTGATTTCTATTCACTTGGAATTGGGGAATTGGGTTTGCCGCCTAATTAATATCCCTAATAGTAATCTTATCAAACCTTTCAAGGTGTTAAGCCATTGTAACACCAGCAATCCAGACAGAAAGAGCAGTTTAGGATTTTTCTGTTTTTACATTTCTGAACGTTTGTATTAGAAGATTACTTTCGGGATAGCTCCAATTCCTCCAACACACTTCAGGAGGAATATTTCATGTCACCATTACAACAATCTCATAACTCAGTATCGGCGCAATCAGCAGGCCAATCAGAAACTTTTTCTGCTGTAAAGACAAAACTTGAGTTGATTGAGAGTCGCATAATCAAGTTTGCGTTTAACGCCACTGGCACAAACAAAGACTGGGACTTTAAGAAACTTGCCGCCAACTTTCGAGATACAGAAGGCACTCTAGAAGATGTGCAGCACCACATTAAAGCAGGTCACGCCATCTGTGCTGGCTTGCTGGGTGGTAAATGGCGCAGTAAAGCCAATATCATCGGTTCTCACTGGCTACTAATCGATATTGATAATTCCGATGTCGCCCGTGATGCTTATGATAAGCCGATTAAAGACGAAAACGGGAACTCTATCAAAGTTTACGATCACCAATTAACGATCGAAGAAGCGCTAGTCCATCCCTTCATTAAAAAACACTGCGCCTTAATGTACACCACTGCCAGTCACAAACAAGACTGGCATAAATTCCGGTTGGTTTTCCTTCTCCCCGAATATGTCCAAGGTGCTGATACTGTAGAAGCT
>DASQZD010000026.1:0-9619 GCA_035638855.1 Nodularia sp. (in: cyanobacteria)
CAACAGTGTAGAGAATGCCTTGAAGCTGATCGAATGTCCAGATCGTATCCTTAACTATTTCCGCGCAAATTGTCCGCCGCCTACCGTAGGGATAGAGTGGTACAGCAGGCCAAAAATGCCATGACCAATCTTGTGGATGAGTACTCGGTTGCATCCATTCAAGTCCCTGTACGTTGATTTTCTAGACTTTTCATAGTCATGATCAGAACCAAGGCAATTGCCAGAATTAATGCTAAATTCCTGAGTAAAGAGTTGTTCCACTGTTTGAGTGCGATTCCTTCGGAGCGCTGCGCTATCGCTACCAACGCCCATACTGTCACTCCAGTGTAAGCAAAATCTCGACGCTGGATCACAATCACTACAGCAATTACAAAAGCCGCCAATAACATCATAGCAGTCCATAATTGGGCAGAAATCCCCCATCCATTCCACCCCTGAAAATACAACCAAGAAGCCACATTCACAATCGTCGCCACGCTAATCCAGCCCAGATAAATACTCATAGGAAAATGAACGCACCACTTCTTACTCTGAGACACACGCTTTTTCCCAATCCCTAGCCGTAAATAGGCAGCAATTAGTGGTAATAGAATTAACAACATTGCTATCACAGACAGAGCAAAAAGTCTGGATAGAAAAAGATATACCCAGATACTTTGAGCAACACAAGCAATTACCAACAAATATCCGGTTTGGCGTAAATCTACATCATGCCTCTGGTTGGGGAGAACTTGGTAAATTCCCAAAGCGAACAATCCCAGATAAATCAGTCCCCAAATCGCAAAAGCATAATTAGCAGGGATAATCAAAACATTAGCGAACAAAGTATTAGAAATTTCACCTATACGAACTCCATTGAACGGATAAATATTTGATAGGACGTTGATCACAAAAGCGCCAATAATTGCGGTCAAGGTAGCAATTTGGCGGAGCAAATCCCCGTCATTTCCAGATGTTGACTTCTGCATAGGAAAATCAGATAACTTATATCTTTGTGTCCCCTTATTTTACATCTTTATGAAGTAGAAGTTTGTTTTGGCATCCTACCTATGAGGAGTAGTCTGAGCATTTATTTAGCGTTATTCTATTGAATAGAAAAAACTAAAAAAACATTAAATAAAATGGAGGTTTGGTCAGTGGATAAAACATCAACACAGACCCACAGCCAGCAGATGGAGTAAAGCTAGAGGGAAATTTGGTAATTCCAGAAACTGCTACAGGCATAGTAGTATTTGCTCATGGCAGTGGTAGCGATGAATCAGGATGCACTCAAACAGTTACGTACAGAAAAGCAATTGGAAATTATTCCTCAAGCCATCCATTTATTTGAAGAACCGGGCGCATTGGAAGTAGTAGCGCAATTGGCGACTCATGGGTTTACACGTTTCCTCATGCCACAAAATTAACAATTCTATAAGCAAAGCCCTCATGGACTATCTAAGGGCTTGCAATCATCAATAAGTTTAAATTTTTATAAAATGTTGTGTAGATATTTTACACCTTGCTGGTAAAATTTATATTAGGCAAATAAGATTTCAAAAATTATATAAAAAATTATCTACATCATAGTCTACGATTTTTTAGATAAAATGCACCCTTTCATTGAACGATGGAGCAGTCGACAGGGCCAGAAGAAAGCTCCACAGATACTGACGGAGGCAATGGTGATCAATAAGTACGAATTTAATCTAGGCGGAGTGTTTGATTCTGATGATTGTTCTTGCGTGTCCTGAGCTAGCTCTTGAAATGAACGAGATAGCTGACTGACTGTACTCACCCCTTCAATTGCTGCTCCAATGAGATAAGCTACCAGGGCAATTCCTAGCCAGTGATTCATAATTTTGTCATGCTTAAAGTCTGAGAAAATAATTGACCATATATGTTAATTATGTATAATTATTTTGTTTATTGTACTATTGATTGCCTTTTCCAAAAGATAGTCGTCCTTCCGCTGTATCACGAATTAACGGCAGTTTCGATTCAATGTAAGTATTGAGGCTGGTATCTGTCTGGATGTCAAGCACTTGCTGAGATTTGAACTTCTTTATAAGTAATTGTACTAAAGCAGCATCGTCAAACTGGAGCAAAGTACTGACTTGGGTAGACTCAATCACAGCCCAAATTTGTTGCATCATCTTAGCAGTTATCATGATTTTCGCTTTTCTTAAGATTTTCTTTATATTCGCACACCTTCGCCATTTATGCTGGGTTTTTGTCTCAAGATTAATCAATCAACACAATTAGAGATGCCTGATGAATGGTTTCGAGACAAATATTAACCATAGAAGTAGGAAGCAACATGGAGAATGACACAAAAATGTGGTGGATATATGCATTACTTTCAGCTTGTTTTGCAGCATTGACAACCATATTTGCCAAAATTGGTGTTGAAAATGTGAACTCTAATCTAGCAACAGCAATCCGAACTGTTGTCATTTTAGTGATTGCTTGGGTAATTGTATTGGTTGAAGGTAGGGGGGTAAATCTTGGGGAAATTCCCCAAAAAACTATGTTGTTCCTCTTACTATCTGGAATGGCTACTGGTTTATCCTGGATTTTTTATTTCAAAGCCTTACAAATGGGAAAAGCCTCACTCGTTGCACCAATTGATAAATCTAGTTTGGTATTAGTTTTATTATTTTCTGTTATTTTTCTTGGAGAATCGTTAAGTTGGAAAATTGTTTTAGGCAATTTATTAGTAGTTATAGGAACCTTGGTATTAATCCTTTGAAATTATTTTCATGCCACAAGTCTAGTCACTTTGCGTACAAGTTCTAGAGGAATTTGAGGTAATTTTTGGTTTGAGGGTGGCAGTTAAAGGCGGATTGCTGGAAATTAATTAGATATAGTTGCCTGTAACTGATTTTCTAGATTGGCACGTAAGCAAAAGTCTGCTATCGACCAAACCCACAACTTATGTGTAGAAAGTGCAAAATCTTCTGGTTTATGGGTGACAATGGCATTTAGTTGCCAATAGCAGGCACTGGAGAACTCTACAGACGATTCAAAATCTCTCAGAGGTAATGAGCGTGCTTTTTGGAGAATGAGCTGGTTAACCGGGCAAACTTCAATTTTTCTTTGTAACCAATATATGACCATATCAGCAATCTTACTATTTTTTAAGCATCGGGCATAAGCGTAAATTTTTTCCCAACCAACATCTGTGATGTACATCTGAATCAATGGATGTACTCTGTCTAATAATTCTCTAATATCTTCTGTGAATTCTTGGCGATTTATTAAAGCTTCTAATATTACATCAGCATCCAATAAAATTCTGATCACTTAAAATCCCCTTTAAGTCTGATAACCATAGCTTCAGAAAGCAGCTGATACGCATTTAATTTGCATCCCTAATGCTGAGATTTTGCGATACTTACTTTTTTAGAATCCAGCAGTAACACTGTTTAAAAAACATCAGGTGCAAGTATGAACGTGCTTGAGCTATCTCAATTTGGTATGGGCATAATTAAATACAAGCTGAACTAGCAAGATTTCAGATACGATGTCAAATTTGGGTAAAGATGAGTTGCGGGAAAAATCAACACAGGTTTTAACATTACCGCGCCTGATGCAGACTACTAATCGCTGGAGGATACGTGGAGATGACGACCCATTATTTGTTATGGTTCCAAACGAGAGCAAGTACCTTGAATGCTTGAGCTTAATTTGTAGTGTTCAGCCCGATTATCTGCTATTTATGAGATAAATTTAGTTTTCAACAAACGGGATATCCCAAGAAACACATTGGGATTGTTTTCCTCAAACTTTTACTATGTCAGGATTACAAAATGTGTTTCTTAGAAGGGATGGGGTATTGGTCAGTAAGGATGGGAAAACTTTTCCCTAGTCCTTAGTTCCTAAAAATTTAAACTCGGCCAGTCTGGTTCACGGTAATAGTGCGTCATATCGTCAAATTTCCGTAGTTCCACACGGTGGATTAAAAATTCTGGAGAATTCAACAGCCATTGCTGATTCAAATCAGAAAGCATAGTGCTGAGATTTGTACGGTCTAAATCTGGCGAAACCTCCCCAAAATAACCTAATGTCACGTGGGCTGTAAAGAGGTGATAATGCTGTTCAATACCTAAAGCCATTAGCTTGGGATTTTGATAAATTTGGCGGCGAAATTGAATAATCTGCTCATAGCACCGTTCATTCTGGGGGACTAAACAAACACCGACCGATCTCGGCATTACTATTAATCCCAGCATCTGCCATTGAATCGGATGAGTTCCGTTTGTCAGGGATTGTTGATACTGCTGCAAGATTTCAGCACAACAAGAACGTAACTGTTGGTCAAATTCAGGGTCTTTTTCACACGCATGAATATAAGCACTGTCCCAAATCAAGTCAGCTAAAGTCAAATGAAAGCTAGCTGGAGGTACAGGCACAATCAAATCACCGCCCACAGGCAACTGTAAAAGTTCCTGCTGGTAAGATTGTAATTTGCTATGGAAAGTAGAGTTGTTTGCTTGTTCTTCCGCAGGTGGGGTAATGAGTGAATACCCAGGAAAAGCTGTGGCTTGTCTGGAGCCAGAATGGAAATGAAACTTAGCAGATTCCTGAATATGCTGAATTTGGGATCTGTAAGCTTCTGGTAGCGTCATTCTTGCTACCCGATTCAGGTAAGTTTGATAGTTGTCGTCCAATCTTCGTAGCCTCGCGCTCTCACTTGATAGATTTTAAGGAAATTTACTCAGATTAGCAGAATGACTTAAAAAGTGTTTAGCTTTTTAAAATGATGATAAACGACAAGGGTAGCAAAAAGATCAGACTTAAGCATTAATGCAGTGATTGTGGTATAGAGGGCGGGCGGACGGAGAAGCTCAACCATCTTATTGCAATTCCGATACCACTTCCATTGGACGCATCATATCGTGGTCTTCATGGATTAAAACATGACAGTGCCAAGTATATTTTCCTGGTCTATCGAATTTGGCAATCACCCGGACAACTTGATTAGGGTAGACAATGATGGAATCCTTTCGACCCCGCTCGTAGATTTCTGGCTCTTGGGGATTGTCCTGAAAGTAAATATTGCGGAGATACTGCTTCGTCTCGCCCTTTTTTGGGTCTATTTCCGAGACTACGTTACCACGGAACTTCTGCCGATTGAGAACCTGAAAGGCAATCAAGTGGATGTGGATAGTGTGTGTGTATTGAGTAGGGTTGTAAAATTCCCAGACCTCGGTTTCATTGAGTAGTGGTTTTTCTGTTACGGGTTCAGCATATTTAAACGAACCATCTTTCAAGGTACCCAGCAGAAAAAGATCATGGTTACCTGCTTGTCTGAGTTGAAAAAGAGCTAGTTGCTGGGGAGGTACCGTTGCTGTCAGAGGTGTAATGTTCTCCAGTCGCAACCTAGTCATCAATCCATCGCTCTGGTCTGTATCAACTGTGGCTATGGGAACATTAGAAAGCGGTTGGTTGACAGTGAACTTGATAATCTGACCAGTTGTATTAGGGTCAGCTCCTGGTCCATAGTTTCTTAAAATGAACTCTTTGCCGGCATCGTTAGTAAAGTCAACAATCACATCTGCACGTTCACTAGGAGAAAGAATTAACTTATCTAGGGCGACTGGATTTTCTACAAAGCCCTGCTCAGTACCAATTAGGTACATTTTTTTATTTGAGTTGTAAAAATCAAGTTGGTAAAAGCGTGAATCTGAGCCATTGAGCAAGCGGAAGCGATACTTTCTCGGTTCTACTTCCAGTTTGGGCCATACCATCCCATTCACTAAAATAAAATCGCCATAAGCTCCTGTGCGACTGGGTACTCCCGGTGGATTTTCATTTGTTTGTTCTGGATAGAATAGCTGACCATCAGTAGTAAACTTTCTGTCCTGAATCAGCAGTTCTCTTTCGTAGTCACCACTGGGTAAAACATCATTGTTGATGAGACTATTTTCGTTGTTATCTCGCAGTAAATAATAACCTGCAAGACCTACATAAGAATTTAAACGAGTAATCAAGTTCGTGTGGTCGTGATACCAAAGCGTCGCCGCTTCTTGGTCATTGTCATATGTATGGATTTTTTTCACCCAGTCTGGTCCTGTGAGTTGATAATTTTGTGTGTACCAGGCCTCTGGTAAGCCATCGCTAGCTGATTCGGTATGACCTCCATGCAGGTGTACCACTGTGGGTATTGATTTTTGTTCCAAGGCTTGTTTGACAGGTTGACTGTGCAATTTTTCGATATCTATGGGTAGCAAATGTTCATTAGGTAGTTTATTTTCCCACTCAACTTGAATAGGGATAGACTTTTGGGCAATGAATGTGGGACCAGGATATGTAACATTTTCACCGGCTAAACCATATCCCCAAATCGAGGTATTTAAACGTTGATCATCGCTGGTTCCATACTCTCCATCTTCACCTGGCCCGGCATATAGTCCGAGCCATTGCTCGGTTTGTCTCATTTCTAGACTAAATTTTCCTCCTGTTGTAGCATCTATCTTTGGAAGAGAAGGTAAAGAGTTAATGAACTGTGGTTGACTTGTGGGAGAGAGCAAGGAATAACTGTCTGTAGACTGGGCTTTTACTGAGTTAAAGGAAAGACCTAAAATAAACAAAATTAATCCCAAAAAAAGTAACCTATTCTTCATATTCATCAACGTAGATATAAAGTGATCAATTTTGTCAAATTCTTGCTTTATATTCCCCCAGTATTTGACATAAAACCTAACTGGCGGAATATTGATCTGTAATTTAAATTATCAAGTATGCAATTGGGTTATTCATGATTAGAGAAAACTATTGAAATGTCGTTATTGACAACAATAACATTATGTCTATTGATATTTTGCTATGTCTAAGGAAGTAAAAACTCTCCAATTTTTAGCTATTTTAGGGTATTTTATACAGTTTTATTATTTTGGTGAAGATAGTAATAAATAAAGGTAACTATTTAAGTAAAAACTATATTTAAGCGGTAAATAAGCGAGAATTTAAAATAATTATGAATTGATTTTTGGTGAAATATATTTATAATGTCTCAGCTACTGGCGATCGCTTCAGTCCCTGCCAGTTTATATTGAGTAAGTAGAAGTGTGAACATTCACAACGCAAAGGGGCGCAGAGTTAATATATCTTCAGCGTTTGTCTGTGTTAAAAAAAAAGGATATGAACTATGGCGAAAACTTTAGATAATTTGATTAATGCTCTCAAAGGTATAGAAATCGTTAGTGAAGCAAGTCAGGTGGCTAAGTTATCCCAGGATTATCACACTTTTAGCCCTATTTTAGTTCCAAAGCTGGCGGGAAAAGTTGGGGATATTGTGGTGCGTCCTGCTAGTGAACAAGAAGTAATCAAGGTTGCAGCCGCTTGTGTCCAATGCCAAATACCTGTAACTGTTAGAGGTGCGGGAACTGGTAATTATGGGCAGTGTGTGCCTTTACATGGCGGCGTAATCTTAGATATGTCGAAGATGCAGGGGATACCTTGGATAAAGCCAGGGGTGGCGCGGGTAGAAGCTGGGGTAAAATTGGCTGCTATTGATAAAAAAGCGAGAGAAATCGGTTGGGAAATCCGTATGGCTCCCTCAACATACCGCACAGCCACAATTGGCGGATTTATTGCTGGTGGAAGTGGGGGTATTGGGTCAATACAATATGGGTTATTAGGCGATCGCGGTAATATTTTAGCCCTACGAGTGGTAACTTTAGAACATGAGCCTCGTGTGATCGAATTACGTGGCGACGATGTACAAAAAGTCATCCATGCTTGGGGAATTAATGGCATTATCACTGAAGCCGAAATTCCTTTAGGAACAGCTTACCCTTGGGCAGAAGTGATTGTCACATTTGACGACTTTATGGCAGCAGCCAAGTTTGGGCAAGCCCTGGGTAATGCTGACGGTATGATTAAAAAATTGATTGCTGTGTTTGCATCGCCGATATCCCAATACTTTCATCCCCTGCAACAATATATTCCTGAAGGTACTCACTCAGTCTTGTTAATGCTGACTGAACCGAGCTTAGAATTATTACCCGGTTTAGTGCAGCAATATGGTGGAGAAATTACCTATGAAAAACTAACCGCAGAAAAAAGTATCAACTTGGGAGAATTTACTTGGAATCACACCACTCTTCACGCCCGGAGTGTAGATACTTCAATTACTTATTTGCAGAGTACGTTTCCGGCTGATGCTAGTTTAGAACTGGTAGAGCATATGTATCATTATTTTGGTGATGAAGTCATGATGCATTTAGAATTTTTTCGAGTCAATGGTAGGGTAATTCCCTGTGGTTTACAACTTGTGCGTTACAGCACAGAAGAACGTCTAAATGAAATTATTCGCTACCACGAAGCTAAGGGTGTATCTATTTCCAATCCCCATACATATATTATTGAAGACGGTGGTAGAAAAGTTATTGACCCTGAGCAGTTAAAATTTAAAGAAATGGTTGATCCTTTTGGGTTAATGAATCCCGGTAAGAGCAAGATTTTACAATTTAAAATTCCTAATTAAAAAATCACAAATAATACCCAATCTGTGTTTATCTATGGTTCCACAACTTTGGAGGCTATGCAAAAATCCAACATTCAACATCTCCCATGATTGAAATTGACGGTTCCTATGGAGAAGGAGGCGGACAGGTTCTCCGTACTTCCTTAAGTTTAGCCGCCATCACTGGCGAACCGATACGCATTGCCGGGATTCGCGCCAAACGCAAAAAGCCAGGATTAGCAGCGCAACACTTAACAGCCGTTCGTGCTGCTGCGAGGATTTGTCATGCCCAGATGCGGGGTGATGCCTTGGGTTCAATGATGCTAGAATTCATTCCCAGTAGTTCTGTGCAAGCTGGAACTTATACCTTTGATGTCACTGAAGTGCAACAAGGTGGTTCTGCGGGTGCGATTACTTTAGTTTTACAAACTATCTTGTTACCTTTGTCCCTCGCATCTGGTGATTCTCTGATAACGCTGCGGGGTGGAACTCATGTTAACTTCAGCCCGACAATGACATATATTGAGCAAGTTTATTTACCAATGCTCAAGCGCATGGGGATAGAAGCAGAAGTGAAGTTAGGTGCTTGGGGGTGGTATCCCCAAGGCGGTGGAGAAATCAAACTGCGGGTGAGTGGTAATAGCACACTGGGCGGAATTAACTTATTAGAACGCGGAGATTTGCAACAAATCCGGGGACTGGCCGTAGTTACCCAACTACCCGCTCATATTCCCCAACGAATGGCAAATCAGGCTGAGAATTTGTTACGAGAAGCAGGTTTAAAAGTCAATATAAAGGCTTTAAGAGAGAAGGGTGTAGCACCAGGAGCAGGTATTTTTTTGACTGCTCAATATCAAAATAGTTTAACTGGGTTTGGTGGGTTGGGGCGTTTGCGGATAACATCCGAAGAAGTGGCAGAAATTGCCTGCGAACAGCTGTTAAAGTTTCATCAAGCCGACGCACCAGTGGATGAACATTTAGCTGATCAATTATTATTAAGTAGGTCAACCAAAAAAAACGTAAGATAGATAGATAGAGTGCAAAAATTAAGTGATAGCTGATGCCTAGTGCGTTAAGAATAATACTAACTGCTGAAGAAGACCTGACACTAAAAGAACTCAGTTGTGCAGATAAAGTACCACGTCGAACCAAACAAAGAGCGATCGC
>DASQZD010000027.1:0-4090 GCA_035638855.1 Nodularia sp. (in: cyanobacteria)
TGCATCACAAGCACAAGTAAAGCGAGCTTACCGTCAACTGGTGAAAATTTGGCATCCCGATCGCTTTCTTGAGCAAAAGCAAAAACAGGAAGCTGAGGAAAAAATCAAATCAATCAACTCAGCTTACAACAAGCTCAAATCAGAAAGTCCATCTGAGCCTCCTATTCCTAAAAATCCATCTCCATCTTCGCCTAAAAATCCCACAAAAATATCTGTGAATCGTTGGGATGCAGAAACTTTCTATGGTTTAGGAGTAGAAAATGCTACACAAGGAAGATATGAGGATGCGATCGCAGATTTTACCCACGCAATTCGTCTCAATCCTCACTATATTGAGGCGTATAAATATCGTGGGCTAGTTTGTTCACAATTGGGATACGAATATAGAGCCGCTTCCGATTTAAATAAAGCTGCACAAATAGAAGAAGAGTTAAGAAATCCCGGTGCTGCGGGTGCATCACGACCAGCTAGACCTGTATCAAAGCCTAAACCTCTGCTAAAAAGATTTTGTGAGGAGATAAAAAGTTTACTGCGGCTAAATCGGCGTTGGAGATAAAAAGGAGAATAAATATCATACAGCCTTGGCGAATAGAATTCGCGGCTATACGAACGAAGTTCGCCTCCGCAGACGATCTCACGTACTCGCACCGAATTGAGCTACTGAGGTAGTCAAAAATAGAAAGCCCCTAGTTATATGTGGTGGGGGCTTAATGCTTCTGTGCTGATTGGCTCAATGCCAATTAAAGTCGTTTAGGTGATTTACAAGAAAGAATTTACCGATTAGAAGAGCGAACAGCCGTTCTCCCCTACGATGGAATGATGTTGGGTGGTAATTTTTATTCTGGAAATCACCTTAAAAGTTACAATTGAGAACATAAATACGCACAAAATAACATGATTTTCAAGCTTTCACTTTTTCTAACAATACTCGCCTCCTCGGCGATCTTGCTCCCGCCATTACCTGCCGATGCCACCAGTGTGCGAGTGCTAGCCAAAGCAGACCCGTGCGAGTCGCTCACTCCGAAAGCTCTTCAACAGGTGATCGACAAAGTTGCTGAAAGTTTAGCAAAGGCTGAAAGCGATGTGATCGCTAACGGCACGACGGGCAAATATGCTACCTCTGCGATCTTGAATCGAGATTACTTGGTTGAAGCCCGTCAGAAACTGCTTGAGTTCCAATCCTTCCTGAAGAAAGAGGGAATTGATCAGCCATTCGTGACCAACGCGTCGGGGGCATACAACTTCCAAGGCTCTGTGGGGGTGGCTGTCTCCCAGTTATTCTCAGCACAGCATTGGGCTATGATCAGTGTCGCGAACCACAAGAGTTCGGATGCGTTCGATTCCTTCAATCTGTCGGCGAAGGCCATTGACCTTGCTGTAGCATTAGGGGCACCGGCTGGGCGCTGCTACATGCGTAGCTATTTTGTTTACTAAGATGGCAGTCAATTACAGATGGGTGTGCATTCGAGTTGAACGGTAAAAAGCAAAGACAAGTCTCCCTATCATATCCACATCTTGAAACCTTCAACGCTCTTAGAAATCAACTTAAAGACTAAGAGGATGTTTGAAAAGTCCTCTAGTTGGTATCAAAAATTTTAGATCCCTCTAAATCTCCCTTAAAAAGGGAGACTTTGATTCCGGTTCCCCCTTTTTTAAGGGGGGTTAGGGGGGATCTAAAAGTGCCTAAAGTCACAGCGAAACACTTTTCAAACACCCTCTAAGCTCGACTTTATCCATTTTTTAGGAACACTTTAGCTGACGCTGAAACCTTTATGGGACGGTAGCTTTATTTTTTCGATTTCACCGAGAATGAGTGACATCGAAAAAGTTTTTGCCAAAAAGCTAGGATTTTTGCCGTATCAAGAAAACTGAGTTCTTAATTTTGGATAAAGTCGAGCTAAGAGGGTGTTTGAAAAGTTTTGAGTAGTCAAATTTTATGCTAATCGCCTCACTACCCTAACTGGGCATTCTGATCATGTTTTTTCTGTCGCTTTTAGCCCCAATGGCAAAATTATAGCTAGCGGTAGTAAAGACAAAACAATCAAGCTATGGCAGCTAGATACAGGCAATGAACTCTGTACTTTTTCAGGATCTGAAGATGCGGTTTATTCCGTTGCCTTTAGCCCAGATGGTAAGACGCTGGTTAGTGGCAGTGGGGATAAAACTATTACCCTATTCCCCATCAGCAATGCTGTCATTCTTTTATAAATGACTTATAAGCATAATCTATTGTTGATTTATTAAAAATTTAGATAATTTCAGTAATAATACTAGGTTTTTTATCAATCCATCACCTGACAGTTTAATAACATCTATCTTTGGGATACTCTTTCTCTTGATTAAGCATTAACTTCCTACAGATATAGCCATTTGCTGATCTCAGAGGTTATGCTGATAGCTACCAACAGTTGAGTAGCAAATAAAACTCAATTTTTATCAGCAACATACCTTTTTCAACTCATTAAAACCTCTGTTCTTACAAAGCTTTAGTTTGTCAATATCTTATCGAGGAGTGAAATCAACAGCTATGTCTATTCCCAATGAACCCGAAAGCAAAAACAGTGAGATCAAGCAAGAATCTTACACTGATGTTAATGGTAATACTCACACTGACTTGACGCGAACCACTGAAACAGTCAAGAACAACGCAGCTAATCCCAACTCTTACACTAACGGTTACGTACAAGGTCGAAATACTGAGCGTGGCAATCAGCAAGCTGATTTAGCCGAGCGTGACAATAACAATGCTAGTGGTGGTTTGCTGTTAGGTATTATTATTACTTCCCTGCTTAGTTTGGTTATAGGTGGGGTTTGGTACTTCAATCAGCAGAATAACGCTGTTAACACTACTGTGCCGGTCGTGGTTCCTGTACCAAGTAAGAGTAGTCCAACTCCTAGTGCTTCTCCTCAACCACAAACGACAATAATCGAAAGAACTAGGGAAGTACCTGTTCCTGTTGCTGTTCCTGTTCCTGTTCCACAACAGCAGGTTGCACCTCCAACTGCACCTCGCCAACCGGATATTAACATTACTATTCCACCCCAGCAGCCTGCCGCAGAAAAAGCGCCTTCTGCAATCCAGCCAACCCCTAAAGCGACACAAAGTCCAACTACTAATACTGTTGCGCCAAGTACAAAAAGTGACACCTCTAAAACCACTCCACCTAAAGGAGTAGACCAGTCAAACAGTACATCTAATAGCGGTTCTTCTACCGGAGATGATGCTACTACAGGCGGTTCTGCTCAATAACGGCTTCTGAATCAGCCCACTTGATAATGCTGGCATTAACGCCAACATCTAACAAGTGGGAATATTTTTAAGAAAGATTTCTGAATTGTTGCGAAAAGTAAATGGTACTCAAGTTTGGTAAAGGTGTGTTGTAGCTAAACAAACATGATGTTAGATTAAGACCAAGGTACAAATAGGTTAAGAGTATAAACAAAAACTTTTCAGTTAGAGCCTGTACCTCCTGCTCTAATGTTCTTGCATAGGCATAGCTCGTCGTAGACATCGCTCTGAAGTTGTGACATCCATTGAATGTGTTTTCGCCTTAAGTTCAATGAGTTGTTTTGGAGGTTTTAAAACGTACAGCCAGAAAATGCCTGCCTAGTTTAAATGTAAGGATGTGCAATTCTGAGTAGAGCGATTGCCAATGCTGTCCACCTTAGTTTGAGTTAGTTATTTCTGAATTCTCCAATCTTCAAGAAACCGCCCCAAGCTGCTGATAATTATCCATCGTAGCTTCCGGCGGTTTCTGCTTTAAGTTAGCTAAAAACTTCAGAATTGTTAATGACTAACTAAGGTAATTACAGTCACTTCTGGCGGACAAAATAAACGTCCTGGTTTATAAGTTCCTAAACCACGATTTACATATAGTTGATTTTCCTCAACCATGTGAAACCCTTGCGCCCACTCCCAATATCGCACGACTTTAGAACAGTCTCCTAAGAAAAATGTTACCCAACGCCGTAATTTTTTGGGAATTTGTTTGAGTAGTTTTTTATAATAAAATACTACAGGGCCAATGCCTGGAATTACGATGTGACCACCGTGGGTATGACCAGATAGTTGCAAATCTACGCGCCATTG
>DASQZD010000028.1:0-6096 GCA_035638855.1 Nodularia sp. (in: cyanobacteria)
CCACGTATAATGAATATTTTCCTTCCTGCCAATAACCAGTAAGTTCTGGCTTGCTTTCAGAATAATTATCTGCAAGCACACAAAAACGCCCTCCAGGCCCTTGAATTAGCAGAGTTGGCTGTCCAGGACTGTCAACTGTTAAGCGTAAGTAAGGCACGGGCTTGGTTAAGTGGATAATGTGATTGGGTGTATTGGCAATTTTGCCGCAACTACTGGGAACGTTCCCCCCAGATATGCCATTTAAAACGAGTGTTTCTGCTGTTAAATCTGGTTGAATTTGCACCGGTGGAACTTCAGCCAAATTAGCCTGATTCAGCGCCATACTCATTACCAAAGCTGCGGGAACAACTGTAAGTAGCCTTAGAGTCTTCATGATTATCCCTGCTCCCGACTATTTCTCAAGCCATATTGATCTCAAGAGTCTGAACTAATAGACGACGAGAATCTGTCTATGTTCCTGATGAATTTAGCTTAAATTATATTTTCCGCTCTGAAACTCTGTGGCATACTCCACACACTCCCCTGATTACACGGTCAGTCGTGGGGCTTCTTTTCGTTTAAGCTAAAAAATAATTTCCAGGATTTGGTACGTTTGTTGTGAAACTAGTGAATTAGAGTCAAGGCGAAAAGATAAATGAATCCTCAACCTGAAGAAGACTTGCAGCGTCGCCTCCAAAATTTAGAGGCACAAATTCATTCTCAATCTGTAGATGTGGGACAACCACCAGAAAACAGACAAAAATTGCCGTATGCATTTCTCAACTTTAAATCTCATGTAGCACGATTGCAGCTTTGGTTTGAGAACTTGAACGGTATCACCAAAGTGATAGT
Organism: Nodularia sp. (in: cyanobacteria); assembly: GCA_035638855.1. Lineage (GTDB taxonomy): Bacteria > Cyanobacteriota > Cyanobacteriia > Cyanobacteriales > Nostocaceae > Nodularia. The sequence goes on from DASQZD010000028.1 coordinate 832, forward strand.
TGCAGGTGTGGGGGTGCTATTGGGATTTGCCATGCTACAAGCAGTCATGAAACTAGTCGCATCTGTGATTAGTGTGGCAGTGTTGGCATTCTTCGTGTATCTTGGGTACAAATTTTTTGTATCTGGGAGCGGGGAAAAGAAGCAGTAGTCTATTTTAACTGCGCCGAGAGCCACTTAAAAATAAATTCAAAGGAATTATAGAATGACAACCCCAATTGTGAGGAGTAATCCCAGTCCATCTAGCCAGTCTAAAAAACCGGAAAAAGCCAAGTCATTGCCATTAAACACGAGGCGTTTGGCTGCATGGGCAACTGAAATCACTCTAGTGGTTGTGAGTGGGCTAGTTCCCTTTGGGCTGGGTGTCTATGCCAATTCTCGCAGCGATCTCAACCGCGTACCACTTCACCCCATATTGGTAGTCACAGAAAGAGCGATCGCTCGACCCTTGGCTTTGCCTTTGCCTGTAAGCTATGGTATTCGCAACGTTGCCGCCCCGACGAATTTTTTGTGGCTCATAGCCTTGTTAGCCCCTGTGAGCCTCTCTTGGTGGCAATTATATTTATTGGGCAAAACAGGTAGTACTATTTCCAAGCGGAAATTTGGTGTCCGAGTTGTCAACGAAGTAGGCAAACCCGCCGGGTTAGCCGCAGTTATGGCGCGAGAAGGAATTGGTCGCTGGACTGTACCTGTTTCCATCGCCTATATTCTTTGGCGCTACAGTTTTGCTTTTCCGAATTTAGGACTATTCACATTTTTGGCTGTATTAATGGTGCTGGGAGAAGGAATAGCCTTACCGTCACGTCGAGGCCGTCGCGCATTGCATGACTGGTTGGCAGGTACATATACAATAGATGCCACTCGTCCGCTATCCTCAGATCAGGTTAATCAATCTCAGGTGTCTCAATCTGGGGAGGAATCAGCCCCTGTATCAATGTCAATGCTCACAGGGGAAACTACAAATACTGCTACCCTATGGCGACGAATGCGGCAAAACTCCAGCCGGACTTTGTTTGCGGTAGCAGTGGCCAGCATGATCGCTGTGCTAGGAACTTTAGTAGCTACGCAAGTTTATATTCAAACTCAACAAACCCGGCGGGAAACCAAGCAAATCAACAGCCAAAAGTTTCTGGTACTCGTAGAGAAATTGAGTCCTAACTCTGGTGCAAGCACAGAGGAGCGCCAAACTATAATTCTGGCCATGGGTGGTCTCAATGATCCCAACTCGATCCAATTTCTCACAGAGCTTCTGGTTAAAGAAACTAACCCCATTCTCCTGAATACAATTCAACAAGCTTTAACATCTGTCGGACTTCCAGCTATCCCAGAATTAAAAAATAAAAATCAGTTGTTAGCAGGTGAATTAAAGTCTGTGGGTGATGATCCATCCCCAGAGCGAGAATTGCAACAACAGCAGTTACATATTAACCAGCAGACAATCAACAAAATTCTCAGCGTTAACAGCACTAAAGCCGCAGGTATTGATCTGGGTAGTGCCGAATTAGGTCAAAGCGGGACTCCGGGAAGTTCATTTTTTAACTTGGTTTTAGATAACGTTGATTTGTCGGGAATCAACTTGAAATCGGCAAATCTGAACCAAGCAAGTTTTAAAGGTAGTATCTTTCGGGCAACTGGTGAGGATGGACGCTGGGATACTTATGATGATGCGATCGCTGATTTGAGTCAAGCTCAAATGAAACAAGCCAATTTTACCGATGCTAATCTCAGCCGCGTGATCATGAATCGTAGCAATTTAAGCCGCGCTACCCTCAACAGAGCTAATTTATCCTATGCACGTTTAATAGGCGCGGATCTAGGCAGCACTCAGCTAGTAGGAGCCAATTTGCGGGGTGCATTCCTAGAGAAAGCCAGCTTAACTGGGGCTGACATCGGTGATGCCAAATTCAACGAAGCCAATTTGTATGGGGCGCGTTTAAGTCGTGTGATTGCCATAGGCACACATTTAACCTCTGCCAATTTAACTAATACTGATTGGCGAGGAGCGGATTTATCGGGAGCCTATTTAGACCGGGCTAATCTCAGCAATGCCAACCTCAGCGCCACTCGACTGACTGGTGCTATTTTGCGCTCCGCTAAATTGGAAAATGCCAACTTGCAAAATGCTGACCTGAGCTTTGTGGATTTACGGGGAGCAAATGTCGCAGGTGCTGATTTTCAAGGAACAGTTCTCGCTCCCATCCCACAAAACGCCGAAGATCAATTTGTCCAAATGCCAGAGTTAGGTTCAATCTCTGCTGTCGTCCAAGGAGTTGATTTTTCTCAAGCCAAAAATTTAGATCCCAAGCAAATCGCTTACATTTGTACCCAAGGCGGACTGCATTCGAGTTGTGCATCCGTAGGACTGGGGAGTGGCGTAATTAATCGGAGATAACTTATCACCTAAATCATCAGTAATAGCGATAAAATAAGTATTCAAACGAACTTATAACATTCAAGATTGTGTGAGGTTTCCGGTAATGAAGCATTTTTCTTATTTGGTTTCAGCTTTAGCGGCGGGCGCGGTCTTGAGTGTAGCTATTACGATTGAACCAGCACAAGCCCAGGTAGCTTATGGGAGCTATGTCGGTGTAGGACCTAATGTTGGTCTGACTGACGGGGTTCAAGTTGGGGGTGTTGTAGCTGTCCGTTACAAGCTTCTACAATCACCCATTTCTTTCCGCGCTCAAGCTTTAATTGGTAGGAATACCGCAATTGTACCCACGGTTTCTTACGATGTCCCTCTCAATTGGCAAACTGATGCCTATTTGGGCGCTGGTTTGGTGTTGGCTGATGGTCAAACTTCTTCTCCTGTGGGTAACAAAATCAGTTTTGCTTTACAACCAGGAATTGATTACATTATCCCAAATAGTAAGACTGTGATTTTTGGTAACGCAATCATTGCTTTTGATGCCTACCGTGAGGGTGCTGGTGGGGCGGCTGTCTCTGTGCAAGGTGGTGTTGGTTATAGGTTTTAAGATTTTGAGATGCAATATTACCAAGAAATGTAACGATCAGAATGGATTTCTGCAAGAGTATAATCATCATAAATATTATCTAGTTGTTGATTATGGCATCTATCAATTCTGCTGATACAACCGATGTACTTCGTTACCGTCCTCGTCGTCTGCGCCGGACTGAAACTTTACGACGAATGGTCAGGGAAACAACTCTGAGCGTTAACGACCTCATCTATCCTATGTTTGTGACCGAGGGAGAAGGGCAAAAAGTAGAAATTGCTTCTATGCCTGATTGTTATCGTTATTCCTTAGATTTATTGTTAAAAGAAATTAAGGAAGTTTATGATTTGGGCATTAATGCGATCGCTTTATTTCCGGTAGTTCCAGAAGAGTTAAAAGATGATACTGCTGCTGAAAGCTATAATCCCGATGGACTGGTACAGCGAACTGTCAAAGCTATCAGAGAAGCCGTTCCAGAAATTATTGTCATGACTGATGTTGCCCTTGATCCCTTCACGAATCATGGCCATGATGGTTTAATCGATGACAAGGGTAATATTTTGAATGACCCCACCGTAGAAGTGTTGGTAAAAATGGCCGTTTCCCAAGCAGCAGCCGGGGCAAGTTTTGTCGCACCTTCCGACATGATGGATGGCAGAGTCGGCGCAATTCGTCGCGCTTTAGATGCAGAAGGCTACATTGATGTGGGAATTTTGGCATACTCAGCCAAGTATGCTTCTGCCTATTATGGTCCCTTCCGGGATGCTTTAGATTCTGCACCAAAGTTTGGAGATAAAAAAACTTATCAAATGGATGCAGGTAATGCCAGAGAAGCTTTGAAGGAAATAGAATTAGATATTGCTGAAGGAGCAGATATGGTCATGGTTAAACCTGCTCTTGCTTATCTAGATATCATTCATCAAGTCCGCAATGCTACAAATCTGCCGGTAGCTGCATATAACGTTAGTGGTGAATACTCGATGATTAAAGCTGCGGCACGGATGGGTTGGATTGATGAGAAAAAAATAATTTTGGAAACTTTAACCAGCATGAAACGAGCCGGCGCTGATTTGATTTTGACTTATTTTGCCAAAGAAGTGGCTTTAATGTTGGCTTAAGTCCTTTCCAAACATAATAAATCGCTCTTCCTCATTTCATTTCTCAGCGTACTCTGCGCCTCTGTGGTTGGTTTATTTAAAATATTGTTTCCTTGAATACAAAACCCAGAGGAGATATGATGCGAGTTTTAATTCTGGGTGGAACCGGAGAGGCGGCAGAATTAGCTGCGAAAGTTGCCAATATCCAGGGAATTGAGGCCATCACATCTCTAGCCGGTCGCACCCGTGAACCGTCAGTTCCATTGGGCGATTTGCGAATTGGCGGTTTTGGTGGTGTGGCTGGACTAGCTAACTATTTGCATCAGATGAAAATCGATTTATTAATTGATGCTACCCATCCCTTTGCTACTCAAATTGCTTTAAATGCCGCCGATGCTGCAATGGAAGTTAAAGTACCCCGCCTCAAGTTAATCCGCCGACCTTGGGAACAAGTGAATGGCGATCGCTGGCTCGAAGTTGATAGTATAAAAACTGCCGCAGCTGTTCTCGAAAATCAGGCACAACGCGTTTTTTTAACCGTTGGTAGGCAAGAAATCGGTGCTTTTGCTCATTTGAATCAAATTTGGTTTTTGATGCGGATGATTGACCCCCCTGAGCCAAAGTCCTTAGTACCCCAGGGAATATTGTTATGCGATCGCGGGCCTTTTCACCTGGATAATGAGAGAGAAATCCTAATTCACCATCAAATTGATACCATAGTCAGCAAAAATAGCGGTGGTGATGCCACTTATGCCAAAATTATCGCCGCACGGGAATTAAAACTCAAAGTTGTGATGGTAAACCGTCCCCCCGTACCCCCAGGAGAACAAGTTACAGAAATAGATGAAGCTTTGCTCTGGCTATCACAGCACTTGCATCCGTGACTCAGTATTTCTTGCTTTGCGCCTCTGCGCCTCTGCGTGACACAAAATAAACATAAAAAACGCCCCCCATTTCTGAGAGGCGTTTCTTATTCAGCTAAACTTGATGATTAACCGTTGATAGCAGGTGCGGTTAAAGCAACTGGAGCAACATCAGCAGCAGCCAAGTCTAGGGGGAAGTTGTGAGCGTTGCGCTCGTGCATTACTTCCATACCCAAGTTAGCGCGGTTGATTACATCAGCCCAGGTAGCAATAACCCGACCTTGAGAATCAATTACTGATTGGTTGAAGTTGAAACCGTTCAAGTTGAAAGCCATTGTGCTGATACCCAAA
>DASQZD010000029.1:0-57925 GCA_035638855.1 Nodularia sp. (in: cyanobacteria)
CTTCTTGAGACCGTCCAACTCTATCGCTTGCATTACCTTTTGCCGGAAATCATCACTATAGGGTTTAGCCACTTAAATAGGATAGATGCTATGTGGGAACTCTTATAGTTTACGTCCTAATTTTGATGGCTATAGCTATAACAGCACACAAAGCACCTTTACCCAAGACATCTATCAGTTTGAACATGGCAGTTTATAGCAGTTGCCTTCTATATCTATTGATACTGTAAGAGTCTGAGTATCTTGGCAAGAGTTGAGTATGTAGGGATGCGATCGCGTGTAGTTTTCTGCAAACACTGAGGGGATATTTCTGTTCGATCAACCTCTTTTTTAAGTACCATAAAATTAGTAGCAAAATACAAAATTTCATGGCTATACGCTTCATTTTGAGCGACTATGTTGACCAAGCGATCGCTAGTGCAGTTTATGACAAGCTGGAAGATCATACATTTTCGGGTAGAATCCCTATTTGTCAGGGAGTTATAGCCTTTGGCTCGACTTTGCGCGAGTGTGAAAATGAGTTACGCTCAACACTGGAAGATTGGATTTTGCTGGGGTTGAAGCTGGGACATTCTCTACCAGTGATTGATAATATTGACCTGAATAAGGAGCCGACTCTTGAGCCGATGGACACCGTGTAAGCGTCGGGATTTTGTGCAGAAATTACGGTGTATTGGTTTTGAAGGGCTTTATTCTGGAACAAAGCATCAGTTTATGGCTTACGCACAACATCGCCTCACAATTCCCTCTAATGATGAGTATTCTGTACCGCAACTACGAATGATGCTGCGGGAAGTTGAGGTAATTTTGGAGCGTGAAATTACCCTGGAAGAATGGAATAGGCTTTAAATTGTCGCCTGTGAATTATCGTCTGTACAATACCATCAATTTGGAATTTTTGCCGAATTGCACTCACTAATTGACCAACTTGTTCTGTAACCCCTTTACCTAAAGTTTTTCCCCCTTCCTTCAAGGCTTCTGAAAAAACTAGAGTTGCGATCGCAGCAGCTGTTATTGGTTCCATATCAATAATATTAGGAGATTATACTTTCGGTATTCAGTATAACCGTTTCTCGAATATTGCTGATTTTGAAGAATTTAGCTCACGCAGAGGCGCAGAGGCGCAGAGAGTAAGAGAGGAGAATATTTACATCTCTGTATTCTTTACTCTCTACTTTTTACTAAACGTTGACGGGTATACTTGCTCTTGTTACCTGAACTGTGGGTATCATCTGCATCCCTGATGGTGCGGCTAAGGTTAGACCACGGCGCACGGGATACACAGGACGCTGGTTAACCAGAGATAATTGAAATTCTGACAAAATTGTGGCTAAGGCAATTTTCATTTCATATTGAGCAAATGCCAAGCCAATACAGCGCCGATTTCCACCGCCAAAGGGTAAGTATTCATAAGGAGAAAATTGCTTTTCTAAAAAGCGTTCTGGTTTGAATTGCTGAGGCTGTGGATAAACTTCCTCTCGATGATGGGCTAAATAAATGCTGGGAATTATTACAGTTCCTACTGGCAATTTATAGCCCATAATTTCTACTGGGGTTTTAACAACTCGGATAGAAGTATTGGCTAGAATTGGGTAAATTCGCAAAGTTTCTTGGCAAACTGCTGTTAAATATGGCAGTTTAGCAATGCTACTCGGTTCTGGATTAATACTAAGGGTTTCTAGTTCCCGTTGTAATTTCTCTCGTACTTGTGGTAATTGTCCCAACCAGTAAAAAGCCCATGTCAATGCAGAAGCTGTGGTTTCATGTCCTGCAATTAACATTGTCATTAATTCATCGCGTAATTCAACATCTGACATTCCCTCGCCATCGTCATAACGTGCTGAAATCAATAAACTGAGAATATCTTGGCGATGTTGTCCAGATTCCGCCCGACGTTCTTTAATCAGACTATAAATTAGTTGATCGATTTGCTGCACTAAGCGTACAATTCGCCCCCAAGGACTCCACTCACCTAAATCTGTTTGCATAAATCTAAAAAAGAAGGCGGTGGACATTAAAGGGGAACCCATGAAGTCTAGCAGGGATGTGAGTAATCGCCCCAATTCTTGAAAAACTGGCCCTTCATCTACACCAAATACTACCCGTAAGATGACGCGCATGGTGATTTCTTGCATTGAGGCGCGGATATTAAAAGGTTTCCCAATTGTCCATTCGTTGCTGACTTGTTGAGTAATTTTGCGGATAGTTTGACCGTAAGTCCGCATCCTTTCGCCATGAAAAGGTGGTGTTAATAATTGTCTTTGGCGTTGGTGGGATTCTCCATCTAGTAAAATAACAGAATTATCGCCCAGCAAAAATCCTAAACCACCGTTTCCTCCACCAGATTTAAAACAGCTAGCATTGGCAGTAAAAATTTGTTCCAGTGCTTGAGGATGGCTAAAATAGACAATATGCTGATCCCCGCGATTCCAGATCGTGAAGTTGTCACCATAAACTTTGGCAAAATCTTCTACATATTTCACCGGTTGAGTGATAAATTTAACCATCCGCAGATAGCGCGGTAATTTGGGACCATCAGGTAAGTTGTAAGTTACTGTCATAGGAGTTTGTTCGAGGTGACGGCTTGTGATTTTCATTTTTACGAGTTTTTCTGTGATGGGAGGCCACACAAAGCGGTATATTTAACTAAGGCAGCCTCGGAAATAAGCAGTGCCAATAATCAATCATCGTTATCCTCAACGCTAAGGGAGGACTCGGTAAAAGGACTATGGAAGTTAATTTAGCTGCACAATTTCGGCAAAAAAACAAGTTTATTCTCATTGATGCAGATATTCAAGCTTCCCCCAGTTATTGGGCGGGGCGGAATTATAACTGAAGGATGTCGCTATTACTCAATGGCGAGAAAAAAATGCACCGCAGGCGGAGTTAGTCTAATGCTGCGTGGCGGAGTAATTACAGCGTGATTGGAGAAAATAATGGTTAAGAAACATCTATCTGACTTACTACAAGAAGAAGCACAAAAATTGATCCCTCTGGAAAACCAATCTGTGATTGATGTTAAAGCCGAGAAAGTTACTGAAGAAAATTCTTTAACAACAGATAAATTACCGACCTTGACACCTAAAGCAACTCGTCTCAAGGACACTATGTCTACTAATAATAGTTTAGAAACCACTATTGAAGAATTAAAACAAAGTCTCGAACAATCTCAAGATAAAGAAAAAGCTCTTCAAAAGCAAATTGTCGATTTACAATCAATTTTGTATGAAAAGCAAGTATTAACAGAACGGCTGACAAAAGAACTCCACGAAGCTAAACAAGACGCGTTACACCTTGCAGAAGCTAATTCTAAACTGATAGAAGAAAGTCATTCCGCTATCCCAGTCAAAGAGAATAAGCCCGCAATTCCAGAGAAATCAAACGACTCCGCTATCCAAGTCAAAGAAAAATATAACCCAGTGGGCTATAGAAAATCACATCAAGTTCCTGAATATCTGCTAGAACGTCAAAAAGAAGAAGATAATTTTGCTGATAATACTTGGTTATACGACTAGCGCCTCTGCGCGGAAGTCAAAAATTTGAAAAGTATATTTCTTTTTGTAGAGACGGCGATTTATCGCGTCTCTGTCTCCCACGTTCAAAATAAATTTAATCACCAAATTCTAAAATATGTTGGGCGGTGACTTCTGGCTGTTCCAAATGTGGGACATGACCAGACTCTTGAATCCAGATAAGTTTACTATTGGGAATTGCCTGTTGAAACTTTTTAGCATCAACCGTACCCAAAATTTGATCTGCATCACCCCATAAAATTAGTGTTGGTTGCACAATACCTGAAAGTTGCTGCAATTTAAAACCACTGTAACCACCGCTTTTAGTGAAAGCTATTAAAGCTTGTGTCCAATTGGGCATTTCTAGGTGTAATGCGCCACATAATTGAGCATCCAGTGACGCGAGAAGCTGATTTTTGTAAGCAGTGCGGGAAATGCGATCGCGTATCTGAGGATTACGTAAAAAATTAGCTGCTAAAGCATCCACAGGGGGAAACATCAATTTACTTAACGGTGAACCCCCTTTTAAACCAGCGCTATCGATTAAAATTAGTTTTTCTACTACTTCTGGATAAGTCAGGGTGAAATCAATGGCCGCAGCACCCCCCATCGACGCACCCACCAAAATCACGGGTTGCTTAATTAGGGTTTTCCAGAAATGATACAGATGCGTTTTGATAGCTATGGGGCTAAATGGTATACCGGGTATTCTGTCTGTAAACCCAAAACCTAATAAATCCACTGCCCACGTTTCATTATCCCCTGCTAGCAGTGGTAAAAGGCGACGAAATTCCAGCACGGAACTGTCGAAGCCGTGAATTAATAAAATCGGCTTACCACCACTACCTTGTTGAACATAAGTAGTAGTAATTGGTTGGCTAATTAAAGGAGTTGCGATCGCTTGACTTTGAATACTTTGGGCCAAGGCGATGGAAGTAGGTTCTATCAGTTGCCCAACTGAGGTAGGTAAAAAATTAGGAAACATAAACTTTAGTTTACCGTTTAGGAGTACTCCAGTTACTGCCAAATTGTGGGTATATCAAATATGTTTATTTCCCTGACTCGATTGTTAAATTCGTCTCTATGGCTAAAGTGGACTGTTATCACTTTGCTAGGCTTTCTCCTCGGTAGTATTACAGGCTTAATGGGGGGATTTTTGGGATATAAAGCCTTCCCCTATCCACTGGCTTGGGTAATAAAAGGATGTCTGGGACAACAGCCAATCGGATGTATAATTATTAGCGCCGCATTAGGAGGAGGTATAGGATTAGGGCTGACGGTTGGTATAGCACAGTGGTTTATCCTCCGAAGCATTGTGCAGCGTTCCCGATGGTGGATTCTCGCATCAATCTTAGGATGGTGCGGTATCTTTTACACGCTGACTGTCATGCTATACGCAGTAATACCTGAACCTAGTTTAGCTGAATTTAAGAACCCGGATTTAGCAATATTATTGCCCTTCGCCTTCAAAGTGACCACACCAGTCACAGTAGCGTGGTACAGCATAGCAGAAATCCAGTTACCACCTAACCTGTAACTGCTGTAACAACAGAAAATTTTTCCAAATGTCAAAAATGGTACGAAAGCCTCGTACAATTGATATCACTTCATTTTTAAACTCAGGAGCTAATGCCATGCCAATGGCGGTTGGCGTAATTGAAACCTTGGGCTTTCCTGCTGTACTAGCAGCAGCCGATGCAATGGTTAAATCTGCCGCAGTTACAATTGTGTATTATGGTCAAGCTGAAAGCGCTCGAATGTTAGTCGCTGTTCGGGGACGCGTTTCGGAAGTTAACAGGGCTGTAGAAGCAGGAATATTAGCCGGAGAACAAACTTTTGGTGGTCAAGTCATTACCCACTACATTGTTCCTAACCCTCCAGAAAACGTGGAAACCATTTTACCCATCCACTTCACCGAAGCATCTGAACCGTTCCGTATGTAACAGGCAAATGATTCAGATCATTTCTTGACCCATTGTCAATAACCCTAAAGGGTTTTGTCCAATTTTAAAATGTGCTTTGTGAAAATCATCAAATTTTCCCAGGTTGCTTCGGACAATACATTTATTCATACAGGAGATTACTAATGTCACTACAAGCCGTTGGCGCACTTGAAACGAAGGGTTTTCCGGCTGTACTAGCAGCAGCTGATGCGATGGTTAAAGCAGGCCGCATCACTCTTGTCGGCTATATCCGAGTGGGTAGCGCTCGTTTTACAATAAATATTCGCGGCGACGTTTCTGAGGTTAAAACTGCTATGGCGGCTGGTATTGAAGCCGCAGAAAACGTTCATGGCGGTACTCTGGAATCCTGGGTGATTATTGCCCGTCCCCATGAAAACGTGGAAGCAGTTCTGCCAATCGGCTATACAGATGCAGTCCAACAGTATCGGGATTCTGTAGAAAACCCAATTGTGCGTTCATCTAATCGGTTATAAAGTTAAATTCATCTATTAGTCAAAAGTTAAAAGTTTAGGTGTTAATAAATTATTCACAATTCACCTTTGACCTTTGACCTTTGACTTTTTTTGACTAAACTATGATGACTGAATAACTTTAGTTTTCTATCTCAAAAACTTGGTTATCGAATTAGTCTACTACTAATAAGTAGTGATCATGAACTAGGGACAGCAAAATACATGAAAAAAGCTCTTATTCTCCTTCTCGCTTGCAAATAGAATTCGCCAGAAGGTTTTGCATTTGAGCAGATTTATCCTACACAGACAAGAAGTGTAATGTTATTGTTAAGCCAAGTAAATACAAGTAGGTATAAAACTACAACTTAAGTTGGTTTGATATTGACAAAGATTTTTTTGCTGACATTACCATTCATCTCCCCTATTCCTTCATAATCTACTAAATATTGAATCAAGAACAGAAATTGATCGCAGTCAGAGAAAAACTATAATTTAGAAGAATTCACCTAAATTTTGCATAAAGTTAGTAAATCTAGACGTAATTAAAAATAGACCATCTGAGATGTCTTGATGGGAAAGACAGATGAATGGGCAACTGCCAGATGATCAGTTAAGTGTGACTAATGGGGGTTGTGATGCAAACTTTAATACAGGGTTTCGAGGAGCGCAATCTCGCTATGACTAAGGAGGCAGAAAAACTAGCTCATTATTGGGGCCAGCGTCTAGCTGCGGAGTGTCCAGAACAAAGTATAGCCAATAGAGAAAGTATTATTCTCTGGCTTTTAGGAAGTGATTTAGAGCGCTTTGATCAGCTCAAGCCTCAAGAACTCAACATTGCTAAACAAGCGATGGAATATCGGTGGAAAATTTTACGTCAACGCTACTTGGGGATCGGGCGAGAACGCGCCTATCGCCAGCTTGTGACTCGCCTAGCAGGTTTAGTCACATTACGCAATAAGATTCAAACTTGGGTTTCTCTGAGTCGCGATCGCCAGCGTAGTGTCGTGGATGTGTTGCAAGAAGTTTTACAAGAATTACTGCAAAACGATAAGTATATGCAGCAGCAAATGGCTTGTATCGCTGAATTTACCCAGGATAAACGACTGCGGGATACGCTATTATTTGCCAGTATCGAAGAGTATTCCATGCGGCCAGTCCGGAATCAACCCTTACTCGTATATAGATTTGTCAACTACCTGCGGCGGATTCAACGTGGTGGCTTAACCCAAGTACCAAGCAGTGAATTGGTGAGAGTGGTTTCCGAAGAAATCCTTTCAGAAGCCAGTGAGCATACGGTAAACTTGGCTGATAATCAAGCGATCGCCGAATATCAAGAAGCACAACAAGTAGAAGAACAACAGGCACTGCGGCATATCGTACAACAAGAACTAGCCAATTATTTACAAGAAACTCTCGGCGAAGAAGCAGTAGACTGGCTGCGATTGTATCTGCAAGGCAAGTCCCAAGATGAAATCGCCAAAAAACTACATAAGCCAATCAAAGAAATTTACCGACTCCGAGAAAAAATTAGCTACCATGCAGTGCGCGTCTTTGCCCTCAAAGGGCAACCAGAACTCGTGGATAACTGGTTGGGAATTTCTCTGCCAGAAAATAATTTGGGGCTAACTCCAAACCAATGGCAGCAACTGTATGAAAGCTTAACTCCTTTGAAGCAAAAGATCCTAGATTTGCATAAAGCAGGCAACTCTATAGAAGCAATAGCCGAACAGTTACAGATCAAAACTCATCAGGTGATGGGCGAATGGACAAAAGTCTATCTTGCAGCCCAATCTTTAAGAACTCAGGATTGACGCTTTGAGGTCTAAAAACACTTCACCAATCACAAAGGACAAATGACGACTCTCTCCACTTAACTTTATTTACGCCCACCGACTGAAGTCCTTCGATTTTGGGTTTGGGATTCATTCCCAATCCACAATCAGGTAGTAATTCATTTAATTTTTTACAAGATCATCAAGTATCTTTGTTTACTTCTAACTAATTTATAGCAAAATAAAATATAACAAAAAACTGAGTAATCAAATTTATGTTGTCTTCAGACGGCAAACCAACTGAGAGCAGAGCAAATGGGCAGCAAGTATTAGCCAACACTCCAGCAAATTGGGAGCCAATACGCAAGCAAGTATTCTATCTCATTGATAGTCTCTTATCCTTTGAAGCTTGCCTCTACCACCAAGTTGCGCCCTTTGAAATAGAAGATAATCAGCTGTTATTAGGAATGGTTCATCCACAAGACAGCGAAGCCCTAGATTATGTAAGTCGCATTGTATCTTATATTAATTGCACAATAGTCGCTCAAGAAATCACTACTGACACTCACCGCACCATACTATCGGCTTACCTCAACCATAAAAATACATTGCGTCAGGATGCCAAACAACAGTATCACCAACCAGCAGACGTGGACTCAGAAAAGGTGAAAATTCATATGATCGACCAACTGATTCAATCCACAAAGGCCTCCTCTCAACCCCCTCAGCCAGGATTCATGTCGTTTACTCAGACAGAAAGCCCACAATATTCTCAGCCACAGAATAATTTTTACCCCCAACCCAGTAATACCATCAACGAGAAGCAAGAAGAAGAGTCTGCTAGGCTAGAATTACTCAGTAAATTAACTGTTTTAGAAGTACACGTTCCCGAACAATTCATTCCTGTGGAGATGCTGGCCAGCCTACCACCCAAAAAATTACTAGAAGAATTACTGGGGCGAGTGTTGAGTGGGGGAATTGGTCGCTTGTATTTAGAACGACAACCTTATCAAGGAAAGATATTTTGGAGTGATAATGGAGTCATGCAGTCTGTATTAGAAAATCTTCCTCTTTCCCTATTCCAAGGAGTGCTTAATCAACTTAAGTGCTTTGCTTCTTTACCTGTTGGCAAACTTGCAGAACCAAAACAGATAGAAAAAGAATGCCTATATCAACAAAATCGTTTGTTATTACGCCTGCGGGTGATGCCAGGAACTTACGGTGAAGAGGCGACTCTACAAGTATTAAAGGGAACGGCTTTAAAGTTTTATCAACAACAACAGTTAGTCCGTCTGAGTCGCGATGTCTTGGGAATTTCTCAACAACTGAGCTTGAAGTTACATGAAATGCAGCAACGAATTATTCTCAATCCCAGCCTCAAATCTGAGCAATTAAACTCTGTAGTAGCTTTATATAAGATCGTAGAAAATTTAGACCAGCAGATAAAAATACTCGTAGCAACTAGCGAAACACATACCAATAGCTGAGAAAAGTTAATTCTGTCAGTGAAAGCGCTGATTTCTTTCCTGTACACACTTGTTATGTTGTAATGGAATTATCGACCAAACCCTTTGAGATATTTAGTATAAATTATTACAATTAAATACGGATTTATACTAGGATTAGGGGGTTAAAAATTTATAATAGCCAACTTAATTTTTCCAACTTAAACTCATTTATTTGAGATACTACATGGAGACTGAGGTTTTTAGTCAATTTTTTCCTTTACTGAGTACAGCCAACCCACAGACTTTGGAATGGCTACTCAACGTGGCAATTGAACACGAATACCCTGTGGGGCGAGCCGTGTTGATGGAAGATGCCTGGGGTAATGCGGTTTACTTCGTAGTTTCCGGTTGGGTGAAAGTCCGACGCACCTCCGGAGATCATTCTGTGGCTCTAGCAATTTTAGGTAGAGGTGATTTTTTCGGCGAAATGGCGATTTTGGATGAATCCCCGCGTTCAACCGATGTTATTGCCCTTTCGCCAGTGAAGTTGTTAAGTATCTCTAGAGAGCGTTTTATTCAAATATTATTTAAAGATCCGCAGTTACATCACCGGATGTTGCAACTGATGGTACGGCGATTGCGACAAATTAACCAGCGCTTACAAATCCGCTCTTATCCGCCTGCTGTGAAACTTGCTCATACCTTAATCAGTTTAAGCGAAAGCTATGGACAAGAATCAAGCAAAGGGAAGGAAATTTTGCATATCCCTTTTAAGGATTTAGCCGATGTCACAGAAATTGGTGTAGAAGAAACTAGCAAAATTATGGAAAAACTAGATGAAAAAGGTTGGATCACCATTGACAGTGATCACAATATTATTTATCTAATCAACTTGAAACAGTTGATTAACCTAGCTGGCAAGGTCTAGGCTCGATTTCAGGTGTTTGCACCAGTAATTCCCAATATCAGGCGGAGAAGACCAAAATATTTACGAAATTGCCCTTTCTGCCTGATGATAAATGTAATGGTTTGGACATGACATTTATTAAATGTGGGAAACTACTTGTATTGGGTAAATCTCAGGCTAGTTAAATGTGTTCAGAAGTTAACCGTACTCATACTTGCTCGAATTTCGGCAATACTCAGGTCGTTCTCATTCAAGGATGTAGCGGTTCCCTGGGGTATGCGGTCAAGATGCTTGCAGGGTGTAAATTCCTCAGAATCCTCCTTGAGCAAGAATCTCCTGGCTTTTGACCATGGGGAGTGTCAATCAGTCTTAAGTATAGAGTTGTTAACTATTAGCTATTGACTATTGGCCATTAACTATTGACTATTAACTATTGACTCAGAATTTATAACACTTAATTACAGATGACCGAAATAACAGCACCTCGGATCGAGATTGGCCTCCAGGAAACAGTACCGATGATTCATTACCTGGTGGCAATGCCTCAACCAGAAACGCATCTGTTTGAGGTGACATTGCAGCTAATCAACCACTCAGCGACAATTCTTGACTTGAAAATGCCGGTATGGACACCAGGCTCATATTTAGTGCGAGAGTACGCCAAAAATTTACAATATTTTGCTGCTTTTGCAGGGGATAAGCCTTTGCCTTGGCGAAAAATTAGTAAAAACCACTGGCAGATCAATACAAGTGGTGTTTCAGAGTTAACTGTGCGTTACCGGATGTTTGCCAATGAGCTATCGGTACGGACGAATCATTTGGATGTTAGCCACGGCTATTTCAACGGTGCGGCCATGTTTTTTAGACTCCCTGGTTGGGAGAGTCTACCAATTCAGATTACGGTCATACCACCATACCCAGACTGGCGGGTAACTACTTCTTTACCAGCAGTTGGTGAGCAAGCTCATACTTTCTTGGCTGAGGATTTTGACACTCTTGTGGATAGCCCTGTTGAAGTTGGTAGCCACCAATCATATTATTTTGAGGTGTTAGGAAAGCCCCATGAATTGGCAGTTTGGGGAGAGGGAAATTTACAATCACAGCAAGCAATTGCCGATATCCAAAAAGTTATCCAGGTAGAAGCGCAGATGTTTGGGGGTTTACCCTACGAACGATATCTTTTTCTGCTGCATTTATTTGCCCAAGCTTATGGCGGGTTGGAGCATAAAAACTGTTGCTCATTAATTTACCAGCGTTTTGGGTTTCGCTCTCAGGAGAAGTACGAGCGCTTTGTGCAATTAGTAGCACATGAATTTTTTCACCTGTGGAATGTGAAGCGCATTCGCCCCAAAGGTTTGGAAGTTTTTGATTACGAGCAGGAAAACTATACTTCTTCTTTGTGGTTCTGTGAGGGAACTACAAGTTACTACGATTTACTGATTCCTTTGCGGGCTGGGATTTATGATACTAAGTCCTATTTAAGTCATTTGAGTAAGGAAATTACCAGATTTATGACTACGCCAGGGCGCAAGGTGCAACCACTGGCTGAGTCGAGTTTTGATGCTTGGATTAAACTTTATCGTCCAGATGCCAATAGCAACAATTCCCAAATGTCCTACTATTTGAAGGGGGAAATGGTTTCTTTGTTGCTAGATTTACTGATTAGAGCGCGACATGGTAATCAGCGATCGCTTGATGATGTGATGCGGCAAATGTGGCGGAAATTTGGGCAACCAGAAATTGGCTACACCCCCGAAGAGTTGCAAGAAGTGATTGAATCGGTGGCTGGTCTGGATTTGACTGATTTCTTTGAATGCTACATTAATCGCACTGACGAATTACCTTTTAATCATTACCTGGAACCTTTCGGCTTACATCTGACCGCGGAATGGGAAGAAGAACCTTATTTGGGTGTGAAGGCAAAAACTGAAAATGGGCGAGAAGTGATTAAATTTGTGGAAGTCAATTCACCTGCACAACAGGCGGGAATTGATGCCGGTGATGAGTTATTGGCTATTGAGGGAATCAAGTTAACATCTCATCAACTGAGCGATCGCCTCAAAGATTACCAACCAAACGACACTATTGCCGTCACCGTTTTCCACCAAGATGAATTACGCACCTATTCTGTTACCCTTGGTACACCACATCCTACTAAGTTTCAGATTGTCGCAGTACATAATCCCGATCCCTCGCAGAAGGAGAATTGTGCAGGGTGGTTAGGCGCACCGATAGTAACTCTTCGTTGATAGTCAAAGACCTACACTGTTCTGTCCTCACAGTGTAGGCTTCCCAATTCATGGGGGATACTCAAATTCTCAACCATGTTCAGTTGTCCCCGAAAATATAACCGATACAACTCACAGGCCGGAGTACAGCGATCGCCTGACAGGTGTACTAGCCCCATACTATGTAACTTATATCCGATGACTGGCTCCAATTTCACATCATTGCTTGCAGTAATTACCTCCGAAAAAGCAGTAGCTAATTCTGCCTCCCCTCCCAGTATTAATACATACTGTCTTAAATACTCATGATAAATTCCCGCCGTCGTTGCGGCTTGTTCTAGTAGTTCCTGTAGGTTTCCTTCTAACCCTCCCCTACCCACAATGTGATATAAAGCCAATCTAATTAAATAAGGATGTCCCCCCACCATTGCCATTAAACGGTCAGTATTCTGACTATCTGCCCAATCTAATCCGTGACGTTGTGCTAAATCCTCAACTTGCTCTTTTGTAAAACTTGGTAACTTAATTAACAACCCCATATTGAATGGGGATTTAGTCAATTTTAAAGGAACAAGAATTTCCTGACAATAAACCAATACCAGGCGGAGTTTTTGCCAAACTTCCACCATTTTTGACTGTTCATACCAAGAACGTACTAATGGCAGAAATTCCCCAGCAATCTCAGGATACTCAAATACCCAATCGACCTCATTCAATACCAAAACCACAGGACTTTTCACAGCAGCCAGCAAATAGTTTTGGAAATAGATAGTGCAACTGACTTTACTACCCATATCCTCATCCCAGTAATCATTAAGTTTTGGTTCTAGCTGTAACTCCCTTCCGACATTGGCACACAACCAGCGCAAAAACTTATCCAAACTGCTAAAAACTGATTTATCCGCTTGCTGAAAATCCAGACTTACAGTCCGAAAACCTTCATTATTAGCCCTTGCGATTACCCTGAGAATCAGAGAACTTTTCCCCATTTTCTTAGGGGCTTGGATACATATAACGCTTCCGGGTGTAGCTATTTCTGCATAAGCAATTTCCTCAACAGGCGGGCGAGGAATGTATAATCTAGAGTTAAGGGATATTGGTCCATTGGGAAATTCTAGAGATATGGCAGTGGCGGCGCGGTTAAACTCCTTAATTAACTGCTGATGGGTTTTGCCCAGACTGCGAGGTAACAACGTTTCACGAAAGTTAGATTTATTAATAGGTTCTCGCCAAAAATCACTTAACACTTGCCATAAATGAGCAGCAACTTTCCGCACACGCTCTCCCCCGTAGTGGGCTTCAAAAGCTATACTTGTATAAGTTTTTCCCTCCCACGAAGAGCGCAAAATCATCTCTTGGAGAGTTGTCAAACCATTGACTTGGCTGGCTTTGAGTAGCAATACGACTTCATCTATAGTCATTAATCATCAGCCTTAATTCTGTGTTTTTTGTCCTCAAAGTTGAGGTTCTGAGGATTCAAATTAATGTAGCCTCCCAAACTTGATTGAAAGTTAGTTTTTTTGCCAAAAAGCTACAAATGCAGGTTGACAATATTCTTTTTATCTGAAACATCTAACATACATTAATTTTAGAGTTTTTTAACTAAAAATTCACAAGTATTTCAGTTACTTAATTCGTGATTTAAGATACTCATTAACTGACATATAGAGATAATAGATGTACCAAATGTAGCTAGTTTTTGCTAAACTTTCATATCAGCGATCGCTACAGAGGTTACACCATGACCTTTAAGTTTTTCTATATTTAATTAAAGATTACTAATACTTTGTAGATATATTTTTGAACTTTGATTCAATCGACTGAGTAATAGCTAATTGAAATATTTACACTTTTTATGTTGATTTTCAGGTGATAAAACAGCTTAGAAAAAGAAGCCCATAATATCTTCCTCATTCTATCAACCGCCATGTATATCAAAAAACCCGCTACCTACGAAATGGAAGCTCATTTTTCAGCGCCAAACTCTCAAAGTTTCCCAGATCCACAGCAACGGACACAAGTTCCAGGAGACTTAGAAATGAGCCAGTACTCACAAGCAGCTTTACAAATAGCATTAACTTCCAGTGGTCTAGGTTGGTGGAATTGGAATTTAGTTACCAATCACACCTATTATGACCCTCAATGGAAGCGAATTTTAGGGTATAAAGTCGAAGAAATTACCAACCACTATCAATCCTTTGAGAAACTTGTACATCCAGAAGATTTGTTAAAAGTCCAACAGGTATTGCAAGAGTATCTAGAAGGATACACACCTAACTTTGAAATTGAATTAAGAATGTTGGCTAAATCCGGCCAGTGGAAGTGGATTTTCTCTGGTGGTCGAGTATTTGAATGGGATGAATTTGGCAAACCGATATCCATGACAGGGACGCACAGGGATATTACCCAGGAGAAAACATACCAGGAAAGTTTGCAACAGTACCAAAAGCAGGAACAGTTCTTAAAAACAGTCCGAAAACACCTAAATTCCTGTTCTCAACTTGATTTGCTACTGCAAAATATATTACAAGAAATGCGAAATTTTTTGCAGCTTGAGCAGGCATTAATTTACTGTATTCAACCTAATGGTAGAGGTGAATTAGTATTTGAATCTGTTACCACACCCTTCGCATCTTGGAAAGATAGAGATATTCAAGTTTCCATACCTCAGAGAGATTTAGAAGCCTACCAATCAATCATTAGAGAAGAAACTCACACAATCCCTAAATTTTCTGGTCAAATTAATTTTCTGAATCAGTTGGAAGTTAAAAGCAATTTAGTAGCCCCTATTTTATTAAAAGAACAAGAGCATGGAAATCCCCAAACTTCACAAAATAAATTGTGGGGATTGTTAATTATTTATGACTGTTGTCATCACCGTCAGTGGCAGAAATGGGAAATAGATGCTGTAACACAAATCACTCAAGAAATAGGAATCACTATTCAGCAATATCAACTGTGGGAACAAGTTAAAAGTGAAATTACTAAAAATGAGTTTGCAGAAGGACAAATAAAAGAAAAATCAATACAACTAGAAATTACCCAAGAACAATTATTACAGAATGATCAAATGGCTAATCTTGGTCAAATAGTAGTAGAGATGGCTAACGAAATTTATCATCCTGTTAATTTTATTTATAGTAATCTTCATCCTACTAGTCAGTATGCTGAAGACTTAATTAAACTAATTGAACTATATCAATATTATTATCCCCAACCGAAGTCAGGAATTACTTCATATTTGCAACAATTTGACTTGAATCTGATAAAAACAGACTTCTTACAATTGCTCTGGTCAATGCGTTCGGGATCAGAGCGTATTCAAGAGATTGTTTCCGCTCTGCGAAATTTCTCTAACCCTGATGCCGATAAAATGCAAAAATGTAACCTACATGAGGGATTAGATAGTGTGATCAGAATATTACAGCATCGCCTTAAAGAAAAGCCAGATAGACCAGGAATTGAAGTTATTAAAGAGTTTGGAGAATTGCCTTTAATTGAGTGTTATCCTGGGGAGCTAAATCAGGTATTCATGAATATTTTGAATAATGCCATTGATGCTTTAGAAGAAACACTGAAACAAGACTATCCCTTGGTTCCCCAAATTTGCATTCGCACAGAAGTTGTGACCAGTAATTTGTCATTAGTCACTAGTAATCCAAACCAGATGGCTAATTCAAAATGTGCGAAAAAGCAAAAAATTTTGATTCATATCTATGACAATGGTAAAGGAATATTACCTCATATTAAAAGACGCATATTTGAACCCTTTTTTACTACTAAATCAATGGGTAAAGCTAAGGGATTAGGACTGGCAATTAGTAAACAAATTATTGTAGAAAAACATCATGGTAAACTTAGATGTAACTCTCAATTAGGTCAAGGTACAGAGTTTTTGATTGAAATGAATACCACAGCCCAACACTATGCTGATATGAGAAGACACGCCAGTTTTTAATTAATCAGGTCTGTGGATTGAATAAAATGAAGAACCTCACCCCCAGCCCCTCTCCTTATTAAGGAGAGGGGAAATCAAGCATATAATCAGAAACCAATACCAGTTTAGAGTTTATAAGTAGTGGCGTGTTATTGCGTAGGCTAATGCACCTTGATCCTGTAGGTCTCAAGATTCGGCATTTTGGCATGACAAATCTGGCGGTAGCAGTTTAAATAAGATATCAACAGGGATAACGGGAAGGTGAAAACTGTCCGCAGTATAGGGTCAAGCCTTGTTTTCAATACTCCCATCTCTATGCCAGTTGTTGATTTTGTGCTGTAGAACGGCTATAAATTGGGTGAACAAGTCAATTCACCGCACGAAATCATCGCTTCATTACAACTGGCTGAAAATGTCACTAAATTAAATAGGTTAACAGGATGATGGTGGGTTACGCAGCGTAACCCACCATACATACCTACCCAAGAGTAGCTATTCTGAGGGTGCTGGTTCTTCTACGGGACGAATTATGGCTGGGGCTGGTGTGAGTTCTGGCTGGAAGATTCCCTGTAATGCTTGTTCTAATGTTGGAGCCATGACGATGCGGTTTTCAAAGGCGACTATTACCCGGACTAGGGTGGGTAGTCTGTTTTGGGTGGCTTCTAAATAAATTGGCTCGACGTACAATAAGGATTGTTCAATGGGAATGATTAACAGATTACCCTGAACTGCTCTTGACCCTTGGCGATTCCATAGAGAAATTTGCTGGGAAATTACTGGGTCTTGGTTAATTCTTGCTTCTATTTGCTCTGGTCCGAAAACTAAGCGTTCTTTCGGAAATACATATAGTAAGAGTTTACCATAATTTTCACCGTCTGAGCGTGCTGCTAACCAAGCGATTAAATTGGAGCGTTCTTTGGGTGTATAGGGCAGTAGTAAGATAAATTCTTCTCTTTGAGAGGCTTCGCCAACAAAGGGGACTGTGGGGAGGCTGGTAATTAAATAGTAGGGTTCTACTGGACGCAGTTTATCACCATAGATTTCGTTGGGTATTTGCCATTGGTCTTCTCGGTTATAAAATACCTGGGGATCTGTCATGTGGTAGGTCATCAATCGCTCTGATTGAATTTTGAAGTAGTCCACAGGATAACGAATATGTCCCCGGAGGGTAGCGGGTAAATGACTGAGGGGTTTGAAGGTGCTGGGGAATATTTTTGACCAAGTTTTAATTATGGGATCGCGGGTATCGGCTATGTAAAAGTTGACTGTGCCGTGGTAAGCATCTATTACTACTTTGACTGAGTTACGGATGTAGTTAATTTTTTCGCTGGTGGTGTCGGAGTAGGGATAGCGATCGCTCGTAGTATAAGCGTCTATAATCCAGTAAAGGTAATTGCCGTTAGTAGGAAAATCACTGTTACTATTTTCAGGACTAGCATCGGCGGCGACTAAGTAAGGGTCACTATCAAATTTTAAAAATGGTGCGATCGCTTGAATACGTTCTTTGATATTCCGCCGAAATAATACCTTCGTATCTGGCAAAAAGTCCCGTGTAAATAACATTTGCCAATCTTTCAAATACATGGCAAATAATAACCGTCGCCACCCCCTACCAATGCGAACGCCTCCCAAGCCATCATATATATTGTAGATATTATCTCTACCACTGGGATAGTCTAATTCGCGGACTCTTGTCCCAGTCATTACATAAGTATTAGTAATTTCACCGAAATAAATTCGGGGTTGTCCAATGGGAACGCTGTCGCGAATGGCTTCACTAGAGGTGTTGAGGGCGCTTTCATTATTACCCGCAATATCTTTAACAAAATATTCTGGTAAACCACCAGGACCAACTGTATTAACTGGACTGAGGGTAAACCCGTAGCCATGAGTATAAAATAAATGGCGGTTAACCCAAGTCTGAGCTTGTTGTGGCACGGCTTTATAGTCTAATTCTCGCGCCGAAATCAGGACTTGTCGCCTTTCTGTGGGTTGATTCTGCTCTGGGTTGGCTTCTTTCACCTCTGCTGGTGCTGTGGGTCGGTCTGCGGGTGCTTCTTTCAAAAGTGTGTAGCGGTCAATATCGGCACCTGGAAACTGATAGTAAAGTCGAATTTGTTGCAGTTGACGGTTAGTTTCTAGGAGTGGTTCTTGATCCCAAAGGCGAATATTACGAATTGTTAAATCATTTTTTTGGATATCGGTTTCTGTCAAGTCTCCTGTGGGGTTGAAGGTTTGAGCATCGATGACTTCTAAATCAAATGCCTGTCTAGTCAAGGCAATGGTACGCTGGATGTATGGTTGCTCTCGCTGTAATTCGTTGGGCTGAACAATTAAAGACTGCACTACAGTGGGTAGGACAACATCAGCGGCTATAACTACCACTAAATACAGCCCCAAGCCATAAAATACAGATTGGCGATATCGAGACTGGGGTTTCCAAGCAAATGTCCGCCATAGCAGGTACAAGCCAACTACTAAGGCGAAGAGGCACAAAATGGTATAAGCTGGCAATAAGGCTGTGACATCGGTATAACTAGCACCGTAAGTTACTCCACGTCTGGAATAAACAAGTTCGTAACGACTCAGCCAATAACTGAGGGCGACAACGAGCATTAATAAGCCACCCAAGCCGTATAAATGACGCTGTTGCTGAAACGATAACCCAGGAAAAATCCCCTGACTGATACTATCTGCTGACAGGAGATAAGTCAGGCTGACAGAGACAAAAGCATACAAGCATAATCCCATTAACCATAGTTCTAATAGTTCCCAAAATGGCAGGGAAAATATATAGAAGCTAATATCTAGACCAAATAAAGGTTCGGAAGCGTTGAAGGCGGTGGGACTAAAATATTGCAGGACTCTGTCCCAGTTGTGAGATATCACCCAAGCAAATAGGACAGTGAAACAAAGTGCGATCGCATTCAAGAAAAAACCAGGATAGATTATAATTGCGATCGCCACTCCAATAATTAAAGCAATATACCAACCTCCAGAGACAATTTGCACGCTCATCAGTTGCCATATTGTCTCAAGTCGAAATAAAGGTGGAACTGGTGGAATAGTCCTAATAATGGGATAATGCCAATAACTAACGGCTATTTCACCATAATGAACCAGCATTAATCCTACTAATAGGCTGAGTAACAAGGCTATGGGCAGCAACCATAATAATCTTAATGGTTTAGTCCGAGATTTAGGTGACTGTATTTCCTCCCGTCTGGGATAGTGAGGACTAAGAAAGTTTTGTAAATCGCTGTCAATTCCTGCTTCCTCGCGCCGGACTTCCTGAATTGTTAAAGAATCAGGATATCTTAGCTGTTGTGCAAACCTCAGATTTCCTAGTAGAAAAGTAGCCGTGACACCAGCTACAACTATCCACAAAACACCTTTGGTGATTATCCGCAGCAGAAATACTTGCACATAGCCGACATTCTCAAACCAGAAAATTTCTGCTCCTAGATGAGAAACTAAATCCAGGAATAGCCAAACTCCCAGGAATATTATTAATAATCTAAAGCACCATTTCCATAACATGACATATTTGGGGAGTAGGGAGTGGGGAGTAGGGAATTATGAAAAAATGCCAAAATAACCTTAATTCTTGCTTCCACCTTTGCGCCTAACGCACTTCGTGCTAGAGCTTACGGCACGCTCCGCGAACGCTTCGCTGATGCGCCTTTGCGTGACACTAATCCATATTTTTCATCAGCAAAGCCAATAATTACAAACTATTCCACAGCATCGATTGTAGTGGATTTTTCCACAGGTACAGATTTACCATTGAATAACCGCAAATCAGCCGGAACCTTGTCACCAAAAGTTAGCAGCACTATGTCACCCGGAACTAATTCTTGAGAAGGAATGCGAGATTTCTGCCCATTACGGATGAATGTAGCTTCTGTAGTCACTGCTTCAGCTTTTGATTCCTGCACAAAGCCGATAATAGCATTAATGAGAGTTACGCCCTAAATTACTGCGGCATTTGTCCATTGATACAACAACACTCAGACGTTCATTACTATTTGTTATTGACAATCTGCCAGTTATCTGGTTTCAATAATTTGTAAACAAATTTTGTGAGTAGGGATTTTATGTATATTACTATTTTTGTATTCGCCTTTCTTCTTCCCTGGGCGATAGTTTCTGTTTGATTTAGTTTTGAAAAAACTCTTTTCCATTCCCTACTCCCTACTCCCTACTCCCCAACTGATACTATTCCTGTTATTTTTAATGTATAAGTTGTAACTGTTAATTATGCTCAGTAGCGTTGACCGTTTATTATTTGTCCGGCGAGTGCCGATTTTTAAGGAATTGCGAGATGATTTTATTGTGCGGCTGACTTCCGTCATGCATGAGCTGCAATTTCCCGCCAATTATACTATTTTTAAACAGGGAGAAGAAGGGCGATCGCTTTATATTGTCGTGTCAGGTAAAGTTAAAGTCCATATTGGGGAAAAAAATCTCGCAGAGGTAGAAGAGGGAAAATACTTCGGTGAAATGGCAGTTTTTGATACTCAACCTCGTTCCGCTTCGGCGACAACTCTAGAACCTTGCGAATTTTTGGAATTGACCCAAGAGCAACTTTATGATGCTATTGAGGAAACTCCGGAAATTGCGGTGAATATTATTCGAGAGTTATCCCGTCTAATTCGGAGACTCAATGATGATATGAATATGGCTAATTCTCGGAGTCGTTAGTTAAAGTTCACGCATCAGGCGCAGAGAGTTTTCGTAAAAATTTATGGATGATCAAATTTTTTGAGACATTGTTTCAGAAAGGTCTGTGGAATCTCTGTACTTTGTCCCCAGTGTAAGTGAATATAAGAGGCGTGGAGGTTTGAAGGTAAAGTCCATCCTTCTGTTCCCATGTTTTCGTCACAGTCGTAGCGATAAGTTTGAAACAAGGGACTCTGGGGATTTAGGCTTAAGGAAGAACGATGAAATTCATGTCCGTAAATGTTCGTACCTGCTGGTACTAAGAGATGATCTTGCAAGGCGACGGCGCGACGATACCCTAAAGTTAAGCGTCCACCCATGACAGCCGATGTGGGTAATATTCCTACCATTGGCCAGGATTTACCGTCAAAATCAATAATTTGCTCACATAAGTACATTAAGCCCCCACACTCCGCAATTGTGGGCATTCCTGCTAAAATTGCCGTTTTTACTATTTGAAGGGCGCTGGTGTTGGCTGCAAGTGCTG
Source organism: Nodularia sp. (in: cyanobacteria) (assembly GCA_035638855.1). Lineage (GTDB taxonomy): Bacteria > Cyanobacteriota > Cyanobacteriia > Cyanobacteriales > Nostocaceae > Nodularia. The sequence goes on from DASQZD010000029.1 coordinate 21,430, forward strand.
ATGCCCACACTTCTGGGAACCCACCACCAAAATACATTCCTTGTACATCCGGGGGTAGTTCAGCATCTTCTAAAGGACTCCAGAATACTAATTCTGCACCTAAGTTTTGCAGTAAGTCGAGATTATCTTGATAGTAAAAATTAAACGCGCGATCGCGTGCAATGGCAATCTTGATGGGGGAGTGGGGAGTGGGGAGTAGGGAGTAGAAATTGGGGAACTCGGGGCCCCCTCTGGGGATAAGGGGTAATGGGGACTGGGGAGATTTTAAGAGAGGTAGTAATTTTTGCCAATCAAAGCAAGTATCTCCTAAATCAGCCAGACGTTCAATTACAGCGTCCAATTCGGGCAGTTCAGAGGTGGGGACTAAACCGAGATGGCGATCAGGTATGGTAATATTATCTTGGCGACGCAATACGCCAAGTACGGGTAATTGTAATGGTTCGAGGGCATCTTTAAGTAGGGATAAATGGCGATCGCTTCCCACCCGATTTAAGACCACTCCAGCAATTTTAATTCTAGAATCATACGTACAATATCCGTGAGCGATCGCTGCTACAGACCCAGACAAGCGACTGCAATCAATCACCAACACCACAGGTAAATTTAAAAGACGTACAACGTGTGCTGTACTAGCAAAATCAGTCTTAATTACAGATTCTTCCTGATTTTCAACATCCTTAACTCCATCAAATAGACCCATCACCCCTTCCACCAGGGAATATTCACACTCTGGGCTATAATTAGCAAAACATTTCTGCACATAAGCCTCAGAAGTCAAGACCGCATCTAAATTGCGACAAGCACGACCAGTTACATAGCCGTGAAACATCGGGTCAATATAATCAGGCCCCACCTTAAAGGATTGTACAGATAAACCACGACGACATAAAGAAGCTAAAAGGGTGAGCGTGACCGTTGTCTTACCCACCCCACTTCGTTCTCCCGCAATAACTAAAGCCATAATCTGGGGGTAATTAATAACAGGGCAACACTCTTAATTATCTCACCCCCCATGCACCAATTAAAAGTTTGTAGAGAGGATATCAGTCCTCTCCATTACAGAAGAATGAAAAAACGAACCGCCAAGTAGCCAAGCACGCAAAGTGAAGAAAGAAATGGTAAAAATATAGAATAATGTTGCAAAAAACCTATTAAATCCTCTTCCCTTGGCGTTCTTTGCGTCTTGGTGGTGTTAAAAAAATTGACTTTGGTACAAAGTTTAAGACTTAATTGAACCGATTGAGCCATATCTGCGAATACATAAAAAGGGATGGCTTGAGCATCCCTCCCAGCAAACTTATTCAGACAGCAGTCAATTACCTAAATTGAGAGTCTTCGCAATAACCGCCAAACTTTCCTCAAAAAGTGACTCCCGACCCCAACGTAGAACCTGCTGACTCAGCAAAGCTTCAGCTTTTTGTTCCGAAAGTGAACCCACCTGTTGAAACAGACCTGCGGCTTGAGCGCCACCGTGTGTTTCCATTCGCATACAACCGCCAGTTTCAGAACAAATTACCGTACCACAATCTGCTTCCAAATTTGTAGAACTCAGGCGCAGAGCAATCACATCACCCAGAACTTCACCCACATCAGCCACAGGAACCCCTGCTAACTCAGCCTCCACCTGTCGCTGATCTTGAGAAACAAAGTGAATTTGGGTAATTTCATAATCACCGGTTTCCTTTTTATAAGAAACTGGCGACCATCCCAAGCGACTCGCCAGCCAACCCAAAAAGAGCAAAGCTTGGGCGGGGTTGCCTTTTTCATAGTCAATTGTCACTCGGTCAATTTCCTTGAGTGCAGCGCGACGATGGGGAGAGTCGTAAGCTTGAGCCGTTAATTCTTGCCATGCTGACAACCGTCGCCAGTTCAAATCAGCCAAAGGAATACCAGCTTTTACCAACTCTTGGAGGCTGAGTAAATCACTTTCTGGCTCGTTAAAGTCGCAAGAATCAACAATCACATTATTGCAGATTCCCGCCAATCGCTTGAATAGAGGATTGTTAGGGTCTGGTGTCGCCTTCCACCAAAGAAACTTCGGCAAACCACCAATTAATAGAGCCGGAATCATACCTCCCACCCGTTCCAAAGCGGCAGCAGTTCCACTCAAAGTAATGTATTCACAGCATATAAGTGTACTTGACGATTGCTTTTGAATCGGGCAGTAAGCAGAAACTTGAGCTTTTACCCCTTCATCTTCCCCAGCAATGGGGAACAAAGCAATAATCCGGCAGGGATTACGCAGGGCAATTTCATCAGCAATTGTAGGGCTTGCGGGACTGAAATTATAGGAAGTACCGTCTCCTGTAGCTCCTGTTCGCTGACGTTTAGCGAATTCTTCCCGTAATACAGCCAGCGTTTCCGGTGTCGCTGTACCAGTTTCCGGCAGTCCATATTTAACTTGTACCTGTCGTAACGCCGCCGCCATTTGTGGCCCGACAATACCATCAATCGGGCCTTCATAAAACCCCAAAGCCGATAACAGATACTGAGTTTCTTCTGGTTCGTAAACCACCAAAGTAAAAGTTGTTGCCCTAGTAGCAGCAGGAAGCCCACCGTCATCACCAGTAATACCGTAACTTTGCCAAATTTGATTCAGTTCCGTGTCTATTTCGGTCAGCGAAATATCCTTTGGTGCCTGAAGTGAAAAAATTGTAGGTGCTTGGGAAATCATAGTAGTTTAGTCATTGGTTATTGGTCATTGGTCATTAGTCATTAGTCATTAGTGATTGATTTAGGACTTACGCAAGAACTCTCTCAAACCCTCTTGACTTCTCTCCGAGACGCTATGCGAACGCGTCCTTCTCCCAAAGAGAGAGGCTAGCGCCAACGTGTCCTTTGCGGTTCGTTTTTCATAATTTTGCGTAAGTCCTGTTATTTTTACTAATGACTAATAACTAATGACTCATGTCTACAGTCTGCGCCAGTTACGACCATCTTGGTTAATTAACAATTCCGCTTCTGCGGGTTCCCAAGTACCGGCTTCATACCGAGGAATGATCGCTGGGTCTGTAGGCGTATCCCAAACAGAAAGAGCGGGAGTTACTATCTGCCAAGCAGCTTCAACTTCATCCGCCCGTGTAAACAAAGTTTGATCGCCCATCATACAATCGAGAAATAGCCGATCATAGGCATCCGAAGTTGCTTGAATACCAAAGGAACCATAACTAAAGTCCATATCCACAGAACGGGTGCGGAATTCTGCCCCAGGCATTTTCACATCAAAACGCAAAGAAATTCCTTCATTCGGCTGAATCCGCATTGCTAAAATGTTGGCATTTCGCTGTTGAGACGCAGATTGAAACATCCGAGAAGGAACATCGCGGAAGTGAATGGAAATTTCACTGACTTTTTTCGGCATCCGCTTACCTGTCCGGAGGTAGAAAGGAACACCCTGCCAGCGCCAGTTATCAACCATAAACTTCATGGCCACATAAGTGGGTGTCCCAGAATTCGGGTCAACTCCCGGCTCATCGTGATAGCCTGGCACTTGTTTACCCTTCATCCAGCCACCACTATATTGACCGCGCACTGCTGAACGTGACAGATTGGGAACATCAGCTAAACGGGTAGCTTGCAGTACCTTAACTTTTTCCGTGCGGATGCTATCAGCATCCATTGAGTTAGGTGCTTCCATTGCTGTCAAGCAATAAAGTTGCATGAGGTGATTTTGCAACATATCCCTGAGTGCGCCGGCTTGTTCATAGTAACCAGCCCGGTCTTCTACCCCTACGGTTTCAGCTACAGTAATTTGCACATGGTCAACAAATTGACGATTCCACAACGGCTCAAAAATCGCATTGGCGAAGCGGAATACGAGCAAATTCTGAACTGTTTCTTTACCTAAGTAGTGGTCAATACGGTAAACTTGATTTTCTTTGCAATATTTTTGCACCACTTGGTTAAGACTTTGAGCTGATGCCAAGTCGCGACCAAAGGGTTTTTCAATCACCAGACGATGCTTGTCGGGGTCGTCTAGCATTCCGCCGCCCCCTAGTTGCCTAATGGCTTCCGGAAAGAAGTTAGGAGCGACGGAGAGGTAGAACATCCGGTTTCCCCGTGTGTTCCGTTTTTCGTCTAATTCGCTTAACAGGGTTTTCAGTTTTTGGTAGCTTTCGGGATTGTCTATGTCCCCAGGACAGTAGAACAAACCTTTAGAGAAGTCTTGCCAAAGTTCTCCCAAAGGGACACTAGCATGAGCTTCTTCCATGCCCTTTTGCATCTGTTCCCGAAAATACTCATGAGTCCACTCTCGACGTGCCACGCCGACAATAGTGGTCTCTGGTGGGATGCGTCCTTCTCGCCGCAATTTGTAAAGTGCTGGCACTAATTTACGCCAGGTGAGGTCGCCAGAAGCGCCAAAGATGACGATAATTTGGGGTTCGGGCATCCCTTGCTGTTGCAGACCAACGCGCAAGGGATTTTCTAGCAAACTAACCATAGAAGTTTTCAGTGGGGTGTTGAGTGGTGTGTTAATTAGACGCTTGGGAATTGCGTCTAATTAAGAGTTGTGTATTTCGGTAGGCTCACGATAAACGTTTAAGGTCTACACTGGCGACAATAACTTGACTTTGTTTTCTAAAGAGTTCATCAAGGACTCGTAAGGTTGAACGAATTTGTCAATTCCTTCCACTAATAGTTCGTCCATGACGACATTTAGATCAATGTTAATGTCTGGATCTTTGAGGCTTTCCATCAGTTGGTAAGCTTGTTCAACGCCTGTTTCTAAGCGATTAGCGATATCGCAATGGTCAGCACAAGCGGCAATTGTCGCAGGTGGTAAGGTGTTAACAGTTTCGGGGCCAATTAACTCTTCGACATAGATCACATCTTTGTATTTTGGGTCTTTGGTACTGGTACTAGCCCAAAGTAACCGTTGTACTTTAGCTCCTTTTGCTGCTAAGGATTGCCATCTCTCGCTTTGAATAATTTTTTTGTATTCCTGGTACGCAATTTTAGCGTTAGCGATCGCCACTTTCCCCCTCACAGCTTGCAGTTGTGCCTCGTAGGAGATATCATCAATACCACGCTTCAATTTGGCATCAATTTTGCCATCAACGTTGCTATCAATGCGACTGAGAAAAAAGCTAGCCACGGAAGCAATTTTGCTAATGTCGTGGCCTTGTGCTACCCGTTTTTCTAAGCCACACATATAAGCCTCTGCCGTGTTGATGTAGCTATCGACTGAAAATAGCAGCGTGGTGTTAATATTGATACCTTCAGATATTGCCTGTTCTACTGCTGGTAAACCAGCTGCTGTACCAGGAATTTTCACCATCAAATTTTCCCGCCCAATTTCTTGAAAATAGCGGCGGGCTTCAGCTATTGATGCTTCAGTATCATGGGCGATGGTTGGTGGTACTTCTATACTAACGTAACCATCCAGTCTATTAGAGGCTTCATATACAGAGCGCAGAAGATCACAAGCGTTGCGAATATCTGCAAAAATCAGGGATTCGTAAATTTTGTATGTAGGTAATCCAGCGCGAATTCCGGCTTCGATATCGGCATCATAGATCGCATTGTTCGCGATCGCCTTTTCAAAGATAGCTGGATTAGAGGTAATTCCACAGATACCTTGATTTTCCACCAAGTCCTTGAGTTCACCTGATTGAATAACCTCACGGTTCAAGTTATCCATCCAGATACTTTGACCATGTTGTTTAATTTCTAGTAAATGATTGGTCGCCATAGCTCTAGTTTTACTCCTGTTAATGATGTTTCTAAGTGAAAAAACGCAAAATACATCTCATGTTGATGCTTACTCTTGAATTGTGGCGTTACCAATCACTTATGACATCGACCAGCTGAGGTAATGTTTAATTCCTCTCTAGGGCTATTGTGCATCTCCAATCCCAGATATTATCCAAACACACAGCCAAAATTCACTTCTCATTACTGGCTCAGATCATTGTATCTCGTACAGTACGGCGTAGATGTCACAACCATTTGAAGTCGTTCAAAAGCAGATAAAATCACCTTGTGGACTTTTGACTTTTGACGAACACCCTGCGGTACTAATGTCCGTTTTGAATAAAAGACTCCACCTTAGCTACATCTTCTTTACTACCAATAATTAAAGGTGTGCGTTGATGCAGTTTCTTAGGTACTACATCCAAAATATCGACTAATCCTGTAGTCGCACGACCACCTGCTTGTTCAATCAACATAGCCAAGGGAGCAGATTCATAAAGCAAGCGCAACTTACCTTCTGGGCTTTGAATTGTGCCTGGATAGAGAAATACACCGCCTTGAACTAAAATTCGATGGATATCACTCACCATCGCCCCACTATAACGAGCAGTATAGCCTTCAGTACGATGGACGTAGCGGATATACTCCCGCATTGATTCTTCCCACTGCCAAAAATTGCCTTCGTTCACGCTGTAAACAGAACCGTGCTTAGGAATTGTAATATTTTCTTCCGAAAGGATAAATTCCCCTAAACTAGGATCAAGAGTAAAAGAATGAACGCCATTACCAATACTATAGACCAGCATCGTGCTAGGGCCATACAGGATATATCCGGCGGCGATTTGCTTGCGTCCGTTGGTCAGGAGGTCAGTGGCTTTGTGGTCAGCATCATCACCTTGTTGTTGACGAATAGCAAAAATCGAACCCAAACTCAGATTAGTATCTGTGTTGGATGAACCATCAATTGGGTCATAGAGCAAGGTATAGCGGCCAATGGGGCAGTTTTCTGGGATATAGTAAGGTTCTTCCATTTCCTCAGAAGCGAGGCGACATACTAAACCGCTTTGCTTAAACACCGAGATAAAGACATCATTGGCATAGACATCCATCTTTTTGACAGATTCGCCTTGGACATTCACATCTCCAGAAAATCCCAGTACACCTTCCATTAAACCAGCACGGCTGAGGCGACGAGCTACCAGCTTACCCGCCAAACCGATGCGATTCATCAGCATACTCAAATCCTGTGCATCTGCTCCAAAACTTTGCATTTGCTGGAGTACGTGACGCGATAACGTTGTACAATCACGATCTAAGCTTTTATCCGTGGCATCATTCATAGACAAATCTAGAGATTCTGGAGCTTGAGTCATTTTTTTATTCCCTAGCTTTTTGCTTGTGGGTCAAGTTTATCAATGGCAATTTTTAGTTGCTGCCTCTATCTTAGAAAGGTATTTTGCTATCTTAAATATGATTTTAGATAAACTAAAGAATTGAGAGTTTAAGGCGGCTTTTCCACCGAACCGCAAAGGCGTGAAGATTTTCAGACTTATTGATCATCGGGAAATACTGAGATCGCAGCCATTTCTCGGTGGCAAATATCTTGTTTACTATTTGCTGAAGCTGAGATAATTCATATTGACGTTGATTAATCTCTCAAGACACTTGGTTAATTGCTTGATGGTATACACTTTTGAGAAATTCTAGGAGTTAGCAATCATCAAGCTATGGCAACGAACAGGGCGCTTAGGAAATGACAAGATTCCAAAACCAATTCACAGCAAGCATTTCACTTTTGACTTTTGCTATATCTGCCATACAAAAGCCATATATTCAAGAGTTAAAAAAATGCCCAGCTAGTCTCGAAATTTTCTGATTTTTAACAACTAGCCGGGTATACATTGATAATTTGTCGCAAATTTCAGCTAATTAATCTTGCGTAAAATCTGCTCTGATTAATGGCTTTATGATTAAAAATCTTATTTGTTACTCCAATTCCCTGGCCGACTATCTTCCCGTCGGTTATCCTCCCTGGGTTTGGCTTTATTGACTTTAAGTTGACGACCCATCCATTCTGCACCATCTAACTCAGTGATAGCAGCGTCTTCTTGGGCATCTTCTTTCATTTCCACAAATGCAAAGCCACGCATCCGTCCGGTTTCGCGGTCAGTGGGTAAAACTACTCTTTTGACTTCGCCGTAGTCTGCAAATACAGCTTTTAAGTCTTCTTCAGTAGCGTGGTAAGAGAGGTTTCCAACGTAAATAGTCATGTGGGTCACGTAATTTTCAACAAAAAGCAATTAGTTCAGATGGAGAAACAGATATAAACAAACTGCAAATATTGCATAGTTTGCTCTGATTCACCGATGGCGAATGTTGTAGGACAGCGATGATGCTACAACTAAAGATGCCAAGGGGCTGAACTGAGGCATACGCTCAGATAATAACTGATTGTGACATTTTCCAATGTAGGAGATTTTACAATATTTAATCACATAAAATTAGACCTTTTCATATGCTTTCTGTTATACATTTTTTGGGTTTATATCATAATTTAAAATTCTTGACTTAAGTATTTTTTATGAACTAATACTAATTATATGTAAGGCTGCACAGAATCATGAAATCCATTAATTCATCCGTCTTTATCTGCGTTTATCTGCGTTCAATTATGCTTAAAATCTTATTCTATGCAACTTCATCTTAATTTGGTATAAGATGCTATTAATTTGCATAATATAGGGCAGGCAAGACTTCGCTTGAGCTTGGTCGTAGCTTGGGTGGAGAAGCCATATGTTGCCTACCCCAGAAGAGTTGTGTTAACTATTTAGTTGACTTTGAGATGCGCTGAAATTTCAGTCAATGGAAATTTGCTGAGGCCCGGTAGCTTTGCCATTATGTGCATCATGGCTTGAGGTAGCATAACCAGTTGAGTTGATTTGTTTATCCAGCCAGCTTTTTACGGGGTCATCCTTGAGGTTGAGTCGCAGCACTCCAGAGAAAAATCCCCCCATAAATGAAACTGGGTGCTTGGTCAATTCTTTAAATATTGGCGACAATTCATCAATGAACATATTTCAGCGTCTCCTGTTGTTTGAATTGATCCTAACCTGGAAACTTGAAAACGCGATTCATCGCGTCTCTACAAAGAAATGGGGAGGAAAAGTTGGTCAAAAGCTTGTTAAGCAGTGGGAGTGTTAATTAACCAACTCCCTCGGCTCCCTGCTTTCCTACATCTTCCCTCTCCCTTATGTCTCTCTAGGACATTGGCCCCTGGTCGGGAAACATACACTTGTCAGAGTCACAGCCACTAGGGCCAGCTTCTGTTAACTCGCCGGAATCATAGCGGCTTAAAACTGCACAGAAATCATCTGTGTTGCGTCGCCCTTTCACTTCTTGATTTAAACGCTCATAGGTGAGTTTGTCTATTGGTTCAAATGGTAATCGGGGGAATGATTGCAAATCATCAAACCGAGCTAAAAGTGCTGCGGAAATATAGCCTTCATCATTTTGGATGGTTTCGTAAATCCGTTGTCCTAGTCCTTCAACTTCTTCAGAGCGCAATTCTAAAGTTGCTGATGTGTTGTGAGTGACATACCAGCGCTGCACTTGGAGAACAAAATCAAATTGAGCTAAGACGGAAAATTGAGAAACATCAATTTGGTCAGCCCCTGGTACATCAGCCCAAGATACAGCTACGGGGATTTCTACTAGCCATTCACTAACGCGGGGGTCAAAGGGATCATTTAACAAGTTACCCTGTTCATCTTTGTCAGATTGGGAGGGGATAACGCTGTAACCGTAGTCAATGCAGGCTAGGGCTACGGGGTCGTTTTTGCCGAAAGTGATTCGGCGAATAAATCTTTGGGCTTTGGGGGGATGCCAGCCAGAACTAGCGCCTGTGAGCAATGATTTAGTGCCACTGGGTTGGACTGTGGTACAGCGATTGGGTCGTTTTATTTGATGGCGATCGCAATATTCCCACACAACTCGATGCACGGTATCTTTCCAGAAGGTTAAATATTTCTGTTCCTCCTGCTTAAAGGCTAATCCTTGGGGCGTTTCTGGTCTTCCTGATTCCCACCAACGCAGCCAGTCCACACCAAAAGCATGAACAAAGAAATCAAATAAACCTGTGAAAGAAACCCCCACAATGGGATCTAATTCCCGGCTTTCTTGGTAGCGGGGTTCTAAAAATTGATGATTTAAAAGTGCTGCTACAGATAACGCCCCAGCCGTGAAAGCCTCCTCTTGTTCTTTATAGTTTTTGGGATCAATTTGATTTAAGTGTATCTCTGCCAGATTACAGTGAAAATTGCTACCAATAATTTCCATTTTTGTTATCCTAAAGGCTTTTTATCCTCTAGTTCTATGAGTTCTTAATTCCTCATAGATCCGACTATATTTTCTACTAACAAAAAATACCGTCAGTAGCCGGGGACTCGTGGAGCCGTTCTTCAAAACGGAGGTAAAACCCAGATTATATTCTTTTCAAAACCTAAAGTTTATTCGTGTTTTAAAAAGTTTCACTCTCTAGTCTGTACGGTGTCAAAGGTACTTTAATTCCTCTGATTACCTCGGTATTCCCGTCGCAGGGTTCACCGATTTTCCCCGGTGTTTAACGTGAGGCAAAATTACTTACCACACGGATTTAAACCGTAACGAGCTAAACGATGTTCTAGTTCTTTGGCATCTAAATCAGGATAGTATGCTTGTAACCACTCTTTTGCTGTTCCTTGTTCATAAGATTTCAAGAAATCAACTTTTAACTCTTGTGTTGGTAGCAAATCACAATTGGATCGAGCGACAGCTTCACCTGCCCATTGAATCGCACCTTCGCCACTGTAATACTGTTTGCGAACAGCATCAACACATTCTTCTAGTGTCGGCTTACGGTGAAACACTCTTGTATGGTTGGCCATGCGTAAAGCGTCACGCTCAGGATCAATACGCCAGTTGCCATTTTCATCCTGTTGCCAGAGGTTATCTTTGGCAGTTGCGCCTTGTTCATCGTCTGCCTTGAACTGCCGCATACCGGCACTGTTGTGTGTCAAATAGCCATCGCAGTAGAAACAATGAGCTTCTTCAACTTCAATGTCATAAGTGTGGACATGATCGTAGCTTCCCAGTCCTTTGACTGTGACTGGAATATCTAATGAGATATCAGTTTCGGTGATATAGCGCTCATAATTGGCATCAACAGTGCGAGAACCTTGGAATCCCATTTCTCGCATTTCGCTGTAGCTGTAAGCCTGCCGCATGACTGCACCAGGAACGGTGAAACCATACATTTTTGAGCCACTGCTTTGGGCGGGTTTCACGGAGTGCAGCGCTATCAGACTGTCATAACGCCCTTTGAGGGCTGGAATTGTCAAGTTGTATTTCAGTTGCCATTCTGCTTGTTGGGGACGAGTAGTGGTGACTCTACCCGCAATACCCAAGCTGGATAAAACTGCACCAACTTGTCTGATAAATGACTGATAAATCGATGTTACTAAATGAGGGGGTCGGTTATTAACTCCACCATCACTATCCATTAATCCAGCTAGGTAAGCGGCTCGAATATCTACCGAACCCTGCAAAATGAAATTAGGCACGGTTAAGGGAATACGAGGTTGCTTGATGTACTGATGGAAGTATTCAGCTAGGCGAATGGATGAACATATTGACTTAGCTGTGTTTTCACCATTGATGACACCATGAGTAGCAGTCAATCCAAATAAAGCTAAAGCAGCATCTATTTTCGTTTGAATTTTAGTTGTTAGTTCTACATCCAAACTGTTCATTGCCCATTCAACCCGGCCATAGGACTTGTCATGCTTATTTCGACCGAGTGCAACATAGCCATCACCATGAGTCAACCCAATCAGCCAAGCTACTTCAGGGGTGAGATCAGGAATAATTAATGACTTAGCTGTGCGACTTTGTGTAGGTCTGGAGGCTGTAAAATCCGGGGGCAAATGGGTGAGTGTACCTGGTAAAACTTGGGTGTTGTGCAGCAAGCGATCGCCTGGTACTAAACTAGCAATAGATTTCCAAGCAACAACACCTTTAGCATCTGCCAGCACTGCTTGCCGATGGTTTAAAGTTGCCCTGGGGTAAGTAGCATTGGTTTCAATTTCGTAGACATCCTGAAACCCTTGGTCGAATTTATCCACAACTCGCCGAAATCCCAGAGGTGTCTGCACTAAGTCGCCTACTTGGACATCGCTAATGGGAACAAGTCCTTTGTTCGTATGCACCAAAGCATCTTCAGGTAGACAGCGCCGGATATTACCAGCAACAATTGTGACAGCAGCTTGATCAATTAACAAACAGCATTCCACTGAATTTAATTGTCGTCCTCTGGCTTTATTGAGGATGGAGACACAACGCTGATAGAGTCCTGGCAACTTGACAGGATTAGCCACCCCTCCAAAGCCCTTGAGAGTTTCTCCCGACTGACGAACATCGCTCAGATCAACGACTACTTGCACTTCTGCTGTAAATCGTTCATCTGTGGAAAGTTCCAATAAGCTTTTATAGGATTCTACCCAACCTTCTCGGCTATCTCCCACATGGATAATAACGCTGTTACCTTCGATCTCGGTTTGAGTATATTCACGGCGTAATTCTGGCGGTGTGCTACCAATGTCTCCACTTACCGTCACGTTTAAGTAATTGCGGATGGGAGGTAATTGATTAATATATTGCGGTTCTATAACGGCTCCAGTCCCACAGCCCATCATGGCTAAATCCATCATCAACCCAAAGGCGCTCCAGTCTTGCAGGTTGGTGGAGGTGCAGTTATAAGCTCCGGAAAAGTTTTTGGGTTTGCTAACCCAGTCTGTACCACCTACCCATAACCAGCGGCCACTGGGTAAGGTTTTGAGGTTTCGTTGCATATTGTCTAGGATGGCAATTTCGGCTGGGTTGAGCTTCCCTAGTTCGATGATGCCTTGGAGGGTGCGATCGCATACCTCATCCCATGTTTCCCTCAGCCCTGCCTTTGTCCGGCGGCTGTAGGTTCTAAAAAATACAGGATTCGCAGCTGGCGCGGTTTCTGGAAATTCTGCACTCTGACGTTTTCTTTCTAACTCTCGAACCATAATCAAATCTTGTTGCTTGCGAATAGATTATGACTATACGCTAACTAGATTTAGGATTAAAGATTGCCAAATTTTCCAATTTGCGCTACTCATCCTGACGTACTAATTACAACTTAAATCTATGATGTATAATGTCACTCAATTCTGGTGGCAAGGTTTATATCATGTTAAAATCAATACGTATAAAATTATTTTTTGTCATCCGGTTTTCCGGGTATCAAATAAAGTGATATTTTATTTTTTGTATCTTGGCATGAGAAAATTTTCCTCCTTCTAGTCAGATATACTATGATAAATCTACGTAAGTAAAGTAAATTTGACAATTAGCTTGCTTAAGTAGTCATTTGTTATGAATTTTTTGATACAAATATACTGGAATTATAGATCTGCTGCCTTGCCAACTTGACCAGATTTGTAGAGGATTAATTATTTCTTGACTTCAATTAGAGAGCAGAATGATTATTGCTGTGATTCAAGAGCTAGAACAGTGATTTTTCTATCAATCAAAATGTTAATTTAACATCACAACTAGGGTAAAACAGAAATATCAAGGAGCTAAAAAAATAGATAAAAACCTTCAGGAAATTCAAGCAATTTATCAAGCCATTCCTGTACCATTAATTATTACACGTTTATCTGATGGGTTAATTTTATATGCTAATCCAGAATTGTTGCAAAGATTTGGTTTTGCGCCAGAGGATTTAGTTAATCGCCCAGTTTCAGATTTATACTATGATCCGGCTGAGAGAAAAAAAATTTTAGCAGCCCTGATCGAAGATGAATCAGTCAAAAATTATGAATTGCTACTTAAGAGAGCAGACGGAAGTTATTTCTGGGCGATCGCTTCATTTCAGTATTTAACTTTTAATAATGAATCGGCAATATTAGCTGTATTCTCCGACATTACAGAACGCAAGCAAGCTGAAATAGCTCTCAAAGCTCAGGCTGAACGAGAACAATTGATGCGAACTGTAGCTCAACGAATTCGACAATCTTTAAATCTGCAAGAAATTCTGAATACGACAGTTGAAGAAGTGCGGGATTTACTCAGGGTTGATCGAGTTGTAGTTTATCAGTTCGCCCCGGATATGAGCGGCACAATTGTGGCTGAATCTGTGGGAGCAGGATGGACAGTGGCTTTAGGGGTAAAAATTGAAGATACTTGTTTTCAGACAGGTGGCGGTGTAGAGTATCGCCAGGGACGCAAACGAGCGATCGCGAATATTTACGAAGGTGGATTGACTGGTTGTCATCTTCACTTGTTAGAAAAATTTGAGGTTCAAGCTAATTTAGTTGTGCCAATTTTGCTCAAAATAGATGAACAAAATACTGGCGCGTGTTTATGGGGTTTATTAGTGGCGCACCAATGCTCAAGTAGCCGCCATTGGGAAGATCATCAATTGGATTTGCTCGATCAACTGACAGTGCAGATTGCGATCGCCATTCAACAATCGAGTATCTTCCAACAAGCTCAGAATGAACTAGCAGAACGACAAAAAGCGGAAATGAACTTAAGAGCAGCATTACTAGAAAAAGAAGTTCTCTTAAAAGAAGTTCATCATCGAGTTAAAAATAACCTGCAAATTGTATCGAGTCTGTTAGAACTCCAGTCTCAAACACTCAAAGATCCAGAAATTATCAGAGTTTTCCAAGACAGCCAAAACCGCATTGACTCCATCTCTCTGATTCACAAGAATTTATATATTTCGCCCAATATCGGCAAACTAGACGTTGTTGACTATGTAGAAAATCTGGTAACTAGTATCTTAATTTCTTATCAGATAGAACCAGGCAGAATTTCGCTAGAAACTCATATAGATGCAGTTAATTTGAATCTGGATCAAGCTATAGCCTGTGGGCTGGTGATCAATGAATTATTATCCAATTCACTCAAACACGCTTTTCCAGGTCCAAAACCGGGTAAGATTACTATTGATTTACGTAATAATGGCAACGACATTGAGATGATTATTCAAGACAATGGAGTTGGTTTACCAGATAACTTAGATTGGAGTAATACTGATTCTTTAGGACTTTCATTAGTTTATGACTTAGTGACCGAACAAATAGAAGGCAGCATTACTGTAGAACGTAATCATGGCACATTATTCAAAATTCAGTTTCCCCATTTAACTTTGCATCAATAAATTTGTAATGGATCAAGTGAGAATTTTAGTCGTTGAAGATGAAGTAATTGTAGCCAGAACAATTACCAATCAACTTAATCAGTTAGGGTACATGGTTACGGGTAAAGCTTCTTCGGGAGAAGTGGCGATCGCCTTAGCATTGGAGACGAAGCCACAACTAGTTTTAATGGATATTATCCTCAAAGGTAATATGGATGGGATTACAGCAGCAGCTAGTATTCGCGAGCAGTTAGATATTCCAATAATTTTCCTCACGGCTTATGGTGATGACAAGACTTTACAACGTGCTAAACTAACTCAACCCTTTGGATATGTAGTTAAACCCTTTACTTCTAAAGATTTAAAAATAGCCGTTGAAATCGGTTTATTAAAACACCAACTAGAACAGGATCTGCGGGAAAATCGAGACCGATTAGCCACACTTTTCAACTCAATGAGCGATGCTGTAATTGCTACCAACGAGCAGGCAAAAGTGACATTCATGAATCCGGCGGCTGAGTTGATAACTGGCTGGAAACAAGCAGATGCTCAGGGAAAAGACATATCAACTATTTTTAATATTGTCGATGAAATTACAGAAGCTGCACTAGAAAGTCCAGTTCTAAAAGTGCTAAAAGACCAAAAAGTTGTTTATTTAGGCGAATTCACTTCTCTGATTACCAAAAATGGTAAGAAAGTTCCCATTGGAGATAGTGCTTCACCCATTATGCGACGACCTAACCAGATAGATGGTGTAGTGATTGTTTTCTGGGATCTGAGCGAACGTCGTCAAACAGAAATTTTAGAGCGAGCCTTGAATCAAGAGCGCGAACTCAACAATCTTAAATCTCTATTTATTTCAACAGTTTCTCATGATTTTCGTAATCCCCTGACTGTCATCCAAACAGCAATCGAACTCATAGAAATCCAAGGAGATAATTTAACAGCAGCCAAAAAAAGCACCTACATCCAGCGAATTAAAGGTGCTGTGGACTCCATGAAACAATTAATGGAAGATGTGCTGTTCATGGGTAAGTCAGATGTGGGAAAACTTGACTGCAATCCTGCTCTAGTAAACTTGGAGCAAGTATGTAGAGAATTTATTGCCGAATTTTCTCTTGTGACCAATGGTAGACATGAAATTATCTTTACCTGTCAGAGTGAATGCACAGATGCTTGGATAGATGAAAAACTCTTACATTACATATTTATTAATTTAGTTTCTAACGCAGTTAAATATTCTCCTCAAAATCAAAATATTCAAGTTGATTTAACCTGTGATTCCAGAGAAAAAGTAGTGATATTGCAGATTCAAGACCAAGGAATTGGCATTCCGGAAGTAGACCAGAAGCGACTGTTTGATTCATTCTATAGAGCCTCTAATGTGCAATCAATTCAGGGTACAGGACTGGGGTTAGTGATCGTCAAAAGGTGCGTTGAAGCTCACCAAGGTGAAATCAGTTTCACCAGTCAAGTTAATGTCGGTACAACATTCACAGTGATTTTGCCGCTTAATTATTCTGTCGCACACCACCCACAACAGGCTTAACTTCTCCACCAGCAAATGGATCTGTACCACCAGTCCAATTAAAGTCACTAATTCGGATTGTGAAACCGCCTAATTCCAGGACGGGGTTATAACGCAAAGTCAGTCCATAGGTACGGCGGCTATATTGTAAAATATAGTCTGTGCTAGTTTGTTTACCAGTGTCTAAGTTAATTGCTGTTTGAAAACCTAAACGAAATGGCCCATAAATTTGCTGTGAAATTCCAGCACCTAGCACTTTGTTATCAACTGAGCGGTCAAACAAAAAGGGTGATAATCCGCTATTTAAGCCTTGAGAATAAGTGACATTAAAAGCGGTATAGTCTAAATAGGGGCGAGAGAAATGACCAAACTGCCCGATTAAGCCGACTGTACCAGTTAGCGTACTTTGATTTTCGTTATTAGTGTAATAACTACTAGTCCCCGTGACACTGGCAACTGTCTGGACATAAGGAACTACAGGGTTTGGTGTGTATTTTAATCCCTCAGTTGCGGTAGGTGGTAATGGTTTACCCTGCCATAGCAAAAAGCCTTTACTGAGGGTAGCACTACCTTGTAAGCGACCGAGAGAAATTCGATCATTTGTGCGGTCTGGTTCTAGTAAGTCTAGGCGGTCAGTGTTGGCGTTGATATATTGTGCGCCTGCCTGATAGCGGAGGTTAACGCCAGTGTTACCTACAGGAATGTTCGGAGAGCTAATTAGACCACCAATACTACTCTGAACAGTTTGAAAGCCCAGGCTGTCATTAAATAGGCGATCGCGGTAGCTATATTCTAAATTTAAGATGTGAGGATTAACATCACCTAATGCTTGGGTCATTCGCAAATTCCCCCGCAAATTCTGGTCTAGTTTGTTGAAGTCAAAACTCGTTAATTCACCAGAACCTTGGAGTCTAGCACGTGGGCTTAAAACGGCATTGATTCTCGTAGTCAGACCAAATAACGAAGCTAAATCACCAGTCCCTGTTTCTAAAGCTTTCTGGACAAATAATTGAGGCGTGATTCTCCAACGTGTCTGCTCATTATCAACAGGTGTGAAGCCCCGTTCCACAAACAACCCACCACGCTTACCTCCATCAAAGCCGGGGGAAACGTAAAATGGTGAAGCATCCCGTTCAAAACGGTCAATGGTTTGTTTATTTACGGGAATTGGTAAGGAGAATTTTTGGTCAAAGACTAAACGCTGTCCCCGTGTAGTGATGGTTTCTACCAAAGGTGACTCCCGTGTTGCCCTGACTTGAGATGCGCGCAACTCTAATTCTGGGGGTGAAAACGGGTCATTAGTAATCCGTACATCCTCAGCTTGCCAGCCTCGCGGATAAAACTCAATGCGTTGAGCTTCAAACCGCAGTCGCTTAACTTTACCTCCGGCTTCTGGCGAGGGGATATTCCTAGCTTCTGCACCACCTAATGTAAAGTTAAGACTACCTGGGCTGCTGATTCCAGAAAGGGGCTGATTTATTCTGACGCGATCGCTGAGGGGACGCTGAATTTCACCCGGTGTGACATCGGGGGCTGAAAAAGCCAAATCTGTTTGAGCTGAGGGTACAAAAATTTCCCCACTGCCGTTTTCGATTTCCCCGTTATCTTGGATAAAATTATAACTAAAGCGTTCTCCCCGTAATACTTGATCTCCTCTGGTTAAGGCCACATTACCTGAACCCACAGCCACCAAATTATCTAAATTGACTTGCAAGCGATCGGCATCCACTACAGCCCCATCAAATCGCACCACTACATTACCTTCTGCGGTGATAATTCGGCGTTGTTCATCATACTCCTGCCTATCGGAGATCACTTCTACAGTTCTTTGTCTGGCTGGCGGCGGAGGGGTAGACTGTTGAGCGGGTTCGCTAGGTGACTTGAATTCTATGCTTGAGGGAGTGGAGGTGTCATTATTCGGGTTACGAGACTTGAACTCTAGAGTATTTTCTACTGATTGAGAACTCGGTATATAATCAGGTTGATCAGCAGAAATGTTGATGCGATCGGGAAATTTCTCCACAGAAATATTATTTTCCGGCTTTTGTGGAGTAGCTGTCTGCGCTACCACTTGCACCTTGGGTATATTGCTGAATGCATCAAACAGCTTTTTGGAATAACCAACTCTCTGTGGTTCACCCAAATTTGCCGCACTCTGAGAAGCGGTGAAAGGAGAAAATTCTGGCGGGAAGGTTTCTGGTGTATTAGGAGTAGCTAGAGTTTTAGCAGATAAGTTTTGCCTAGTGGAGTTGAGGAAAGTCGACCATCGCAAAGCAGATTCCGCATCTCCGACATTTGAGATTGGTGGAATTTCTTCTAGTGGAGGGGATTCTTCTTTCTGTACATGGGTATCAGTTTTACTAATTAAAACTGAGGGAAACTCAGTATCACTAGCATAGGGAAAAGCATTTGCTGATGGTACTGGTTCGACAATGGGAAGCGTTGCAGGTGGTGGAACTGGATGAAGCATATCTAGGCAAATCAAGCTAAAAAATAGCCAATTGATAGCCGGAAGGATGAATTACACCTTTCGCCTTCCGACTTTTGTTTTTTGCCTAAAAATAGCAAGCTACCAAGAGAAGGAGGTTTGGTGTTTTCCGTCTTCCGGCAGTTGTGGATCATTTGTGCAAATCTTACTCTGAATCCCGCCGTCCGGGGTTACGAGCTGGATCGTTCGACAAAAATCCGAAGACGAAGATAGCCACGAAGAAGCCAACAACAATATAAACAGCGATTTTTAAAGTCACCATACAAATATCTCCAAAGGATGTGAGAAAAAAGTTTCTCTCTCGGTATCTGCTATACAGAAAAGATAACTACTTTATATTACCGAAATCTCGTCCCTTTTTGAGATCAATCTGGTCAATGCCCCGTAGCTGTTTTTCGCTCGTTACTCTGGAGACGTTTACTTTCGGCGGAAGTTTCCAGTTGTCAGACAGCTATATTTTTGCTTTCTACAGTCTGCCATCTTTGAGCGCCAAACCGCAACCGGGACTATTCCTGATCTCAAAGACAGTTACAGCACCGCATCCCATGTATTCCTATGAATTACTATGATGCGCCACCAAATCTTTGCTCATTCGGCTTTTGATGACTCGTACAGGCACACCTACAGCCACAGAATAGGGAGGGATATTTTTATTCACCACTGATCCCGCGCCAATCACACTGCCTTTCCCAATAGTAACGCCATCTAACACAGTTACTCCATGCCCTAGCCAACAGTCATCTTCAATCACGATTCCCTTACGAGTTACTCCTTGATCTCGGATGGGTTTTGTGGGATCGGCAAATTTGTGGTTATTGGCATATATTCCTGTATGGGATGCGATCATACAGTGCTTACCAATTTTGATGTTTCCCGGCCCAGCAATACAAACATCAGGAGCGATAAAAGTTTCATCATCAATGGATATGCAAGTGTTATCCAAACAGCCAATATCAACGTAGCGCTCCAGCACCACGCCATTTCCTAAAGAAATTTGATTATTTGGGTGTCCTTTGGCATCAATGCGGACACCTTTAAAAATATATCCCCCATTGCCCATTTCAATGGCAGAAGCTCCCAGAAATTCCACACCATTTTGAATATAAACTGGGTTACCCATACCAGAAAAAATCCTCCGATATACTAGATTTCGGAGTTTTGGTCCAAGAGCAATTGTGGGAATATCTCCTAACAAAGTAGTGATTAATAATTCTTGTAATCTCTGCAATTTTGAGGTATATCGGTTGTTACTCATGATTAAATCTCTCTGGAATTGAGTGTTGTTGAAAATATTGAAGGCTTATTGTCTTCTGGCAGTGGCACTTATGCTGATATTATTAATTTCATGAATTTGATTTTCTGATTGACAAAATCTTCCCCCAATTGTTAGTTAGTCTCCAACGCAAATAGACAACTAATTTCTGATTTTGTCTAATTGAGAAATAACCTCACATTAATCTAGATAGATTAATTGATAGGAGTAACAGTTAATCGATGTTTATGTACATCAATTGAAGTGAATTATTCAAACTTTGGGGCAGTTTTCTTAAAGCATCGCCAGCAAAAATCATGCTCTTCATTAGACTGATTATTACAGGCAATACTCAGTGAATTACAGCGCCAAACATCAGATTATTAAATTGGGTAATTGGGTGTTGTCAAAGATGCCAACTTTTACTTTTATGGTGAATTTGAATAGATATACTACTGTTATGTAGTTTTTCACCTACAAGCGGCTTTTTGTCAACGACCAAATTCAAGAAGCTTTTTTCAACACAATTACATTTTTAATGTTTGACTGGGCTATTTGAAATTTGCAGATATTTTTCCCACACATTCAAATATAATTAGCATTGAATTTGTATTAATGTTGTGATCCAAGCCAATAAAACTTATGGTGGATTGTCACCAACTTCAGCCATCACATTAAAATTCACCATCGGTGCAAACAAATAAGCGCTTCCACGATTGCGATGACGACTTTCTTGTAAAGAATTTCTAGAGTATGCGGCGCTAATCATGTTGCACACCGATGAGTTACAGGCGAACCAAATCACAATTCTAATTACATCAATAATTTTTGGTGTTAGCTGTTTTTAACATTAACACATTTTTTTTGATTCAAACAGTGTTAATAAATAAGTCTGATCCAATTTGGCTAAACTTTGTTTAGTGAAAATTAAAACCCCATTATTATTTGCGTAATAATCCCCAAGCAGTATTTTATACTGATACAAAAGATACATTTTTCAATAACAAAATTTTACACATGATCAGATTTGCAATACGCTGTATATTGCAGAAGCGATCGCCCCAATTGCCAAACTTAATGACTTTGAGGTAATGTCAATAAATTACAACTAGAGTTAGCTATTTTACCCTCAAGATAACCATGTATAGCCATCCTATTTGATTTATGAATTTATCGAACCGCCTTCGCGCAGCGTATGCCCCCAGGGCTTTAGTCGCCTTGTCGCCCCCTCAACCCTTTGGGAGAAGGTCGCCAAGTGAAGAGGTTCAGAAATGATTTAGAACTGCTATGGTAAGTTGGCTTTTAATTGACCATGCAGCAACCATAGCGACTGTCCATAACTACAAGTGCTGAATATTTCTAAATTAATTTAACCAATTGGCTCAAGCCCTGTAAAATCAGGTGAATTAGCAGAACTAATATTTAATTTCATCCTCTACAGCAGAAGTGTTGAATCCTGCAATAAAACTTTACAATTTTTGCGTTTTACCCAGGTAAAATCCCTTATCTATTGATAATAGAGTCATTAACTGGTTAAATTTGGTATCACCAATGCCAATGCACAACTTGGGCAATATCCTAAAAATCTTAACATTCAACACTTCTGCCTCTAGAGATATATTTCAGGATGTTATGCCAATTAAAGTCAAAGGTTAAGGATGTTATTGGCCACAAGTGTTGGTGATACTTCAGATCAAATCTGCGATATTTTTGCTAATCTAATCCTCAAACAACTAAAAAATTCTTCTGAATTCTTACCTAAGCACCTGATTTTGGTAAATCAGCCGATGAGGAGAGACCAAGGGGTAATGAGTGCTTTAAACTAGATAAATTTTCGACAAGTTTATATCTATCTGGGTTTGAGGATGACTGTACATGACAAATATCAATTCAGATACTTGCTTTAAATGATGGGTTGAATTCACAAAATTGTCCGAAAAGCTTTAAATGCGGGCTATTTGAGTATTCCAGCCCCAAGCCAAATACAGCGAATTTCCGTTTCCATACCCAGGAGACTTGATTTGAGAGGCTAGAAGCGGATAAATACTGTGATCATTTACGAATCTCAGTCAGTTTGGTAGCAAAAGTTACAAATAATTGAAGATAATTAAAAAATTGCCTGAAGGCTCACCTCACAAATAATAATAATTAAAATTTAATATACTAAGTACACAATTGAGGGTAATCCATAGACTTAAAAATGCCCTTAGTGTAAACTTTATCAGCGACGGAAAGAATAACTCTCAATGCTGAACAAAGTCATCCCAATTTTACAGACACAGTAAAAAGAATTGGCAACATTGGGTAGAGACAATAATACATACGTAAACAATAGCCAAAATATAACTTGGAGTTTTACCGACCTATGCAGCCAATTCGCACATTTAACGTTTCCCCTTCCTTACCTTCGCGACTCGAACCTCTGCGACGACTAGCATATAACTTGCACTGGGATTGGAATGTTGAGAGTAAAGATTTATTTCGTCGTTTAGACACCGATTTGTGGGAGTCTAGCCGCCACAACCCCGTGTTGATGCTGGGTACAATTAGTCAAGCGCGGCTGTTGGAAGTTGTGGAAGATGAAGGCTTCCTAGCACAAATGGATCGGGCGGCTCGCCAGTTAGAAGATTATTTAAAAGAGCGTACTTGGTATCAAAAACAACGCAGCCAAAAGCCAAAAGAATGCTACGCCTATTTTTCGGCTGAATTCGGACTGGTAGATTGTTTACCTGTGTATTCTGGCGGTTTGGGTGTTTTAGCGGGGGATCACCTCAAATCTGCTAGCGACTTGGGTTTACCTCTGGTTGGTGTGGGCTTATTGTATCAGCAAGGTTACTTTGCTCAATACCTGAATGCAGATGGCTGGCAGCAAGAACGCTATCCCATGAACGATTTCTATAATATGCCCCTGCATCTGGAGCGTAATCCTGATGGTTCAGAATTGCGGATTGCGGTAGATTATCCAGGACGCAAGGTTTACGCCAGAGTTTGGCGTGTACAGGTGGGAATGGTACCACTGTATATGCTAGACACCAACGTTGAACCGAATAATGCTTACGACCACGACATCACAGATCAGCTGTATGGTGGCGACATTGATATGCGGATTCACCAGGAAATTATGCTGGGGATCGGTGGTGTACAGATGTTGAAAGCGCTTGGTTATGATGTGACTGCGTACCACATGAATGAAGGCCACGCGGCTTTCTCTGCTTTAGAGCGCATCCGCATCTTCATTCAGGAAGTTGGATTGAGTTATGAGCAAGCTAAACAGGTGGTAGCTTCCAGCAATATCTTTACCACTCACACACCAGTACCTGCGGGAATTGACTTGTTCTCTCCCGATAAAGTTTTGCACTACCTGGGGTACTATGCAGAAATCTTTGGCTTGCCTAAAGAGCAATTTTTAGGACTGGGGCGAGAAAATACAGGTGATTTATCTGCACCTTTCAGTATGGCGGTGTTGGCTTTGAAGATGGCGACATTTTCTAACGGTGTGGCACAGTTGCACGGTGTGGTATCACGGCAGATGTTTCAGGGTTTGTGGCAAAAAGTGCCAGTGGAAGAAGTACCAATTGCCGCAATTACCAACGGTGTTCATGCTCGCAGTTGTGTGGCTAAATCAACTCAAGAGTTGTACGATCGCTACTTGGGTCCAAATTGGTCATCAGCAGCCCCAGACAGCATATTGTGGGACCGGATTGATACGATTCCGGATGAAGAGTTGTGGCGCAATCACGAACGCTGTCGCTTAGAAATGGTTGTATACGTCCGAGAACACTTGGTGAAGCATTTGCGCGATCGCGGTGCTTCTGCTTCGGAAATTGACCAAGCCCAAGAAGTCCTCGATCCCAACGTTTTAACCATTGGCTTTGCGCGACGTTTTGCTACCTACAAACGCGCTACCCTGTGGATGCGTGATTTGGACAGAATTAAGCGGATTTTGCTGAATAACAAAGATCGCAAAGTGCAATTTGTGATCGCTGGTAAGGCTCACCCCAAAGATATCCCAGGGAAAGAACTGATTCGCGATATCAATCACTTTATCCGTGAACAACACTTGGAAAAACAAGTAGTGTTTGTACCTAATTACGATATTCACATTGCTCGGTTAATGGTAGCTGGTTGTGATATCTGGTTAAATACGCCACGCCGTCCACGGGAAGCTTCCGGTACTAGCGGGATGAAAGCCGCAATGAATGGATTGCCGAATTTAAGTGTTCTCGATGGCTGGTGGGATGAAGCTGATTATGTCCGCACTGGTTGGTCAATTGGACATGGTGAGAATTACGATGATCCTAATTACCAGGATGAAGTAGAAGCCAATGCTCTCTATGAGTTGTTAGAGAAAGAAGTTGTGCCTCTGTTTTACGAGCATCAGGATGCTGATGGCTTACCCAGGGGTTGGATTGCCAAAATGAAGGATGCAATTCGCTTGAATTGTCCTTTCTTTAATACGGCGCGGATGGTGGGAGAATATGCTCAACGGGCTTATTTTCCAGCAAGCGATCGCTATCATATTCTGACTGCCGATAATTACGCCCCAGCTAAGGAATTAGCTAGTTGGAAAGCCAAACTCAGCGCACATTGGTTTAACATCAAAATCAAAGATATTGATGTATCAACAGATGCGGATATCGAAGTTAACCAAACCGTCGCTGTCAAAGCCAAGGTTGATTTAGCAACTTTGACTAATGATGATATCCGGGTGGAGTTATACCAAGGTACGATTGATGCCAATGGTGACATTGCCAATGCTGTGCCTGTAGTCATGGATTACCAAGGACAAGATCCAGAAAAATTGAGTGTTTACACGGCTAATATTACCTATACCGCCTCTGGTTTGCAGGGCTTATCTTTGCGTGTATTACCGCAGCACCAACACTTGTCTAGTCCCTATGAACCGAGATTGATTGCTTGGGCTGAATAGGGTCTGGGGACTGGGTACTAGAAATTACCTAGCCTATTTTCTCCGGGATGACGATGTAGCCAGTGGTGCGATCGCCTAGCACTAAGTTACGTTGTTCTCCCCAATACCACCAGTGGGCTGCTACATAAGCACAAATTAAGCTATCTAGTTTGTCTTCGTATGCTTTGAGTGCTGCGCCTGTGGTAGGGATTTCAGAATTAAACGAACCACAGAGGCCCGGAGTACACAGAGGAGGAGTCAGAGTTGGGAGAATATCGAGAATATAATTTTGCAATTTAATTAATTCTAAGCGACGCTCATTGATGCGTCCTTTTTTATATTTAAGGATGCGTTCTAATTTGAATAAGTTAACTATTGCTGGATGGGGAAAAACTTCTATTTGATATCTACCAAATTTCTGGGGATCAATTGTGGGCGCATGAACAAATCCACGCGATTCTAATTCTAAACCAAAGTTTACAGTTCGTTCTGCAAAGGGTAAATTTTGATTAGCTGGGTAGCAACCGGCGTGATATTTGCCAAAGTATTTGTGCGTCAGTTTATCGGGGAGACGACTCCCGATAGCATTGGGGATCAAGGTGGGCGCGTCTACGCCAATCATGGCTGGTTCGTTTGGTTCTACAGTTTTATCTATCCAAGCAAGAATGTCTGCAATCAATTCTAAGCGGTCTAAATCTAGGATTTGCACTTGTCCTTCTATTAATTCTAAGCAACATAAACCGCTTGGTTGGGATTTCCAGCCTAAATCAATGCCGATAAATTTCATTACTGTACATTTATGTGTGTGCTTATTATTTATGGCATTTTTTCTCAATTTTCTCAGCAATTAACTCTAATGTGACACATCGTCCGTAGACTGATAGTCCGTAGACATTCACAATCGGCACATGAATGAGTCGAAACAAAATATTCTTTGTGCTTTGGGTTATCTAGTGAGGCAATACAGAACAGAACAGGGAATTTCACAAGAGGAGTTAGGACTACGTGCTAACTTAGACCGAACATACATATCCGGCGTGGAACGTGGAGTCAGAAACCCTTCCCTCACTGCTCTGGTAAGTCTTGCTAATGGCTTAGGCATTAGCGTTTCTATTCTTCTCAAAAACCTAGAAATAGAAGCAAATAAAAGACAGTGAACAATCAACAAAATTTAGGAGAAACAATTCAGCATCAGTTGAAAAAAGCCCCAACCCAATTGAAAGTTTTTAATTTATTGTCAGACCAAAAATGGCATTGTCGTGGACATGAAACAAAGGAAATTGGATCTGACCAGTATGCCGGTGGGGGTGGTATTCAAGGATTACAACGTGGAAACAAACAGCGACCTGGACTTGTTATTGAAACTGAAAGTAAATATTGTCAAATTTGTTGCAAGAAAACAAAGTGGGAGCGGTGGACAGGTGAGATAAAATCAGCTAATTCTGCTGCTAATATACCATCTTTTTTAGTCAAGAGAATTCTCACAGTTTATTCGTATACAGATATCATAGAACAGAGACAAAGAGCTGCTCATGAGTTAGTAATTGATCACAGGTTTCCGATGGAGCATTGGGGAGCTAGTGAGCCTCCACATTTAAGCTCTATGAGTGAGAAGGAAATTAGGCAAAAGTTTCAATTACTCAAGAAAGATACATCGGGAAATTATAATCTTTTGAAATCGAGAAGTTGCGAACGCTGTATTAAAACCGGCAAACGAGGGACCCCCTTTGGTATTCAGTTTTGGTACGAAAAAGGTGAAGACTGGCCTTCCATACATCAGCGTGGTGTTGAGGCTGAAGAAGGCTGTGTTGGATGTGGTTGGTATGATTTTGCTGCGTGGCGTAATGCCCTAAATCAAAAGCTCAATCAATCTGGTTAATAATAGTAGCTTTAGCTAAATTTTTGTGATTAATGGCAATATCATTTAAATAAGGAATAAGTGCATAACCAATGCACTCTGCTAAACGTGGTGGGACTGCATTACCAATTTGCCACATAGCTTTTTTCATGGTTCCTTCAAAAATAAATGAATCGGGAAACGTCTGTAATCTTGCCATTTCTCGTGCTGAAATTACCCGATTTAAATATGGGTGAATATGAGTACCACCATGATTTTCTTTCACAGTCATACTCGGTTTACCAGAATATTGCCGTTTGAACGCATCTACAAATTTCTTATATAAGGAACCACCAGGGGGAACTTGAGCCAGACGTTCCATATATTCCGGTGAATGTTTAGTCCACTCATGGTTAATCTCCGGTATGGGAGTATATTCTGGTAAGTCAGAAATTGCTGACTCAATAGGTTTGTATTCTTCAATACTTAATTGAGATTTAGGATAAGGGTTTGGCATTCCAAATCTATTAGCTATAAAAATAGCTCTTGGTCGAATTTGCGGTACTCCATAAGCAGCAGATTCTAGAATTGCTACAGAAATATGAGGATAGCCAATAGACTTAAAAGCCTCAATAATTGCTGTTTTGACACTCCCTTTTTGAATTGTCAAAATACCTGGGACATTTTCCATCACTACATACCAAGGGCGTATTTCTGAAACTACACGTACAAATTCATAAAATAACCGATTGCGCGGATCTTTAGGGTCACGCTTTCCTGCTACAGAAAATCCCTGACATGGTGGACCACCAACAACAACATTTACTTCAGGTGAGCCAATTTGTTGCAGCCAATCTTGGGCAGAAAATTGTTCAATATCTCCACAAAAGTGATGACATTTTGGAAAATTTTTTTTGTGAGTAGCAGAAGCAATTGGGCTAATTTCTACACTAGCTAATGGTGTGAATCCAGCTTGTGATAACCCTTGTGTGATTCCCCCCGCACCACAAAATAGATCCACAAAAGTATATTTAGATAATAAACTTGGTGGATAACTAATATCAACAAATGTCTTATATTGATCGGAATTATCTCTATCTAGTTCGCGCTGAATACGCTGATAACGTCCTAACTTTGGCTGCTTTTGCTTTTTGATAAGAGTACACTCATCCTCATGAGGAAAAAGATCAAGTTGTGTTCCTTGCATTGGATGCTTAATATTAACGTCTGGCTCAGTGTGACATATTGTCTACAATAGTTCAAGCATACCTCATCCTCAAAACAAGGAGCTAGACCACTGCAAAACATCTATTTTTGTCAGGGTACTGTCCAAAATACTTTAGATAAAAATCATCACTTAAGAGCCAGTTGTCTGAGAAAGTGTCAAAATTGAATGAGTTTTGTAACCGCAACTTTATAGAAGGCGGATTTGAGATAAATTAAGTTGAAATTTATGGGCAAGCAGCGTATTCTTTCTGGAGTTCAACCAACGGGTAATTACCATCTAGGTAACTACTTGGGAGCTATTCGCAACTGGGTAGAAGGTCAGAGCGCATACGATAATTACCTCTTTGTGGCTGATTTGCACGCGATTACGGTACCACATGACCCCAAACGGTTAGCTTCTGATACCTATACCCTGGTGGCGCTTTATCTAGCCTGTGGTCTGGATTTAAATCACTCCACTATTTTTGTGCAATCTCATGTCTCTGCCCACAGTGAACTTACTTGGTTGTTTAATTGCATTACACCTTTAAACTGGTTGCAAGATATGATTCAGTTTAAGGAAAAGGCGATTAAGCAGGGTGAAAATGTGAATGTCGGCTTGTTGGACTATCCTGTATTGATGGCTGCTGATATTTTGCTCTATCAAGCTGATAAAGTGCCAGTAGGTGAAGACCAAAAACAACACTTGGAATTGACAAGGGATATTGTTAACAGATTTAATCATCAATTTGGTCAGCCTGAGCAGCCTGTAATCAAGTTACCAGAGCCTTTAATCCGTAAAGAAGGCGCAAGGGTGATGAGTTTGGCGGATGGTACACGAAAAATGTCCAAGTCTGATCCTTCGGATTTAAGCCGGATTAATTTACTAGACCCACCAGAGCAGATTCAATATAAGATTAAGCGCTGTAAAACTGATCAGGTTCGGGGTCTAACTTTCGGCGATTTAGAGCGTCCAGAGTGCAACAATTTGTTAAGTCTGTATATGCTGCTATCTGGAAAGAAGAAGGAAGAGGTCGCAGCAGAATGTCAAGATATGGGCTGGGGACAATTTAAGCCATTGTTGACAGAAACAACAATTAATGCTTTAACACCTATACAAGAAAAATATCAGGCGGTGATGGCAGACAAAGCTTATCTAGACTCTGTTTTGCGCGATGGTAGGCAAAAAGCTGAGGCGATCGCTAATCAAACTCTGGCACAAGTAAAAACTGCTTTGGGCTACACTTTACCCCTCTAAGGGTTTCGCTTTTGGGCATAATTCGTTATAGCCTTTAAGGAAACCGAAACATTAATGTTATGCAGGATACCCAAAATCCCACAGTTTTAAATTCCTTTCGTCGCGCCGCGCAAGCAGGCGAATTTTTAGTTACCGCCGAGGTAGCACCCCCAAAAGGGGTAGATGTCACACATATGATTTCAATGGCGGCGACCCTTAAGGGAAGGGTTCATGCTGTCAATATTACCGATGGTAGCCGCGCCGTATTGGGGATGTCTTCTTTAGTAGCCTCAGTGATTTTGTTACAAAATGGCATTGAACCGATTTGTCAGGTGGCTTGCCGCGATCGCAATAGAATTGGTTTACAAGCTGATTTAATGGGCGCTCATGCTTTGGGTATCCGCAACATTTTAGCTTTGACTGGCGACCCGGTGAAAGTTGGCGATCACCCCAATGCTAAAGCCGTGTTTGATTTGGAATCTGTGCGCCTACTGCAACTGATTAGGAAACTGAATCAGGGCGTTGATGATAATGAAAAGCCTTTGACCGATGGGGCGACTGACTTATTTGCTGGTGCGGCTGTAGATCCACAGTCTGCCAGTTGGTCAGGTTTACAAAAGCGATTTGAACGCAAAATTGAAGCAGGAGCGCAATTTTTCCAAAGCCAGATGATTACAGATTTTGAACGGCTAGAAAAGTTTATGGAAACTGTAGCCATTAATTATGAAAAACCTATTTTGGCAGGAATATTTTTGTTGAAATCGGCAAAAAATGCTCAGTTTATTAATCGCTGTGTTCCCGGTGTAAATATTCCCCAGCACATTATTGATAGATTAGCAAAAGCAAAAGATCCCCTTGAAGAAGGAATGAAAATTGCAGCCGAACAAGTGCAAACTGCCCGACAATTATGCCAAGGTGTCCACATGATGGCTGTGAAACGGGAAGATTTAATTGCGCCAATTTTGAATTTGGCAGGAGTTACACCAGTGACAAATGTTAATTAAATAACCTCTATCAAACTCTCCCCTCTCCTTACTAAGGCTGGAGGCGAGGTTCTTTACGGCACTGTTTCACCCGGTTGTGGCTTTTCCAACTCATCCGGGTAGGAAAATCGCCCAATGTTTTTGATGATAAAAAATTAAACTAAATTAAGGAACAAGGAAAACAATACAGTTTATGTCAACAGAAATTCAGACTGAACTGCATCAAGCAGTGGAACAGCGTCGCAATTTTGCGATTATTTCTCACCCCGACGCGGGTAAAACTACGCTCACAGAAAAACTATTGTTATACGGGGGTGCTATTCACGAAGCTGGGGCAGTTAAAGCCCGGAGGGCGCAGCGTAAGGCTACCTCAGACTGGATGGCTATGGAACAACAACGGGGAATTTCTATTACCTCGACGGTATTACAGTTTGCCTACCAAAATTGTCAAATCAATTTACTCGATACACCCGGACACCAAGATTTTAGTGAAGATACTTATCGCACTTTAGCAGCCGCAGATAATGCAGTGATGCTGATTGACGTGGCTAAAGGTTTGGAACCCCAAACGCGGAAGTTATTTGAAGTGTGTAAGTTAAAAGGTCTGCCTATATTTACATTTGTGAATAAACTCGACCGTCCAGGAAGGGAACCACTGGAATTGCTGGATGAAATTGAGCAGGAATTAGGTTTACAAACCTATGCAGTTAACTGGCCGATTGGGATGGGCGATCGCTTTAAAGGAGTATTTGACCGCCACGAGCAAAAAATTCACTTATTTGAACGCAGCGCCCACGGTAGCCGGGAAGCCCGCGAGACGACTGTAGATTTAGGTGATGCCAAAATTGCGGAACTGCTAGAAGATGAGCTTTATCAGCAACTGAAAAATGATTTAGAACTTTTAGAAGGAGTTGGCCCAGAACTGGATTTGGACTTGGTACATCAAGGGAAAATGACTCCAGTGTTTTTTGGCAGCGCTATGACCAACTTTGGGGTAGAGTTATTTCTGAATTATTTTCTCAAGTATGCCCTCAAGCCTGGCGCGCATAACAGCAGCGTGGGTGAGATTCCCCCCACTTATCCTGACTTTACCGGGTTTGTCTTCAAACTCCAAGCCAATATGGACCCGAAACACCGCGACCGCGTGGCATTTATCCGGGTTTGCACAGGAAAGTTTGAAAAAGATATGACAGTGAATCATGCACGAACTGGCAAAGTCGTCCGCCTGTCTCGCCCGCAAAAACTTTTTGCTCAAGAGCGGGAATCCATTGATGTAGCTTATCCTGGCGATGTGATTGGTTTAAACAATCCGGGTGTTTTTGCAATTGGTGATACGATCTACACAGGGCAGAAGCTCGAATATGAAGGAATTCCCTATTTTTCGCCAGAATTGTTTGCCACTCTGAGAAATCCCAACCCCTCGAAGTTTAAGCAATTTCAAAAAGGGATTTCGGAATTGCGCGAAGAAGGTGCAGTGCAAATTATGTATTTCTCTGATGAAGCCAAACGTGACCCGATTATGGCCGCGGTGGGTCAGTTGCAATTTGAAGTGGTGCAGTTTCGCTTGCAAAACGAGTATGGTGTAGAAACCATATTAGAGTTACTGCCCTACAGCGTCGCCCGATGGGTTGAAGGTGGATGGGAAGCTTTGAATAAAGTGGGACGGATTTTCAACACCACGACTGTCAAAGATAATATGGGACGGCCAGTTTTGCTCTTCCGTAATGAATGGAATTGCCAACAGTTACAGGGAGATCATCCAGAGTTGAAATTAAGCGCGATCGCCCCGGTGTATTCTGCTCAACAAGCAGTGGAAGAATAATTCACTCTTATTTGATGGGACTAACCGGGTGCAATTAATGTCCACGGCATTCAAGATTCGCGCTCTTTGTACCACCGTGGATCAGTTAGTAGACATTGGAGTGCCAAAATTTCTATGCATTCAGATGGCGAGCTGTCTTTGGAGGCCGGTTTAGTTGCCCTCAAACAAGGAAATTATCAAACGGCGATCGCTAAACTTATACCTGTGGCTAGTAGTGAAGAAAATACTACCGCTAACTTACAGGCACGGGTTGGTTTAGTCATGGCTTACGCCCGCACTGGGCAAATCCGCAAGGCCACCGCCCTGTGTCAACTTCTCACCCAAAGCCAGAATACACAAGTGAAAGAATGGGCTGAACTTGCTCTCACTCACTTGACAAAACGCAAAAAAAGTAGTGATAATTCCAAAAATCCGGGAACTGGATTTGTGGCTTTTGAAAATTCTCCATCCGCTACTCCATCAAAACTTGGACAAAGCGTAGAAGCCCACAAACAAAAAGATCAACTAGCAGAAACTAAAAGTGATGGCAAATCAGGTAGCTGGCAAAATCCCTTAGTCCCATCAGTTGACTACCGAAACCGAATCATCGGCGAAGCCCCTGTTAGCAACTCAGATAGTCTTTTTGGCTCCAGCAGCGATAGACAAACTCCTGGGACTGAGGGTAGTCGCAGCCCATCATCGAGTATTTATTGGCGACAGGCTAAACGCGCCAAAGTATGGCAGCCGTTGCGTAAGCCTAAGTTAATTCCTTTGCGGTTGCTAGCTTTCGGCACATTTGTGGCTGTGTTTTGGTTATTACGAGAAATACTCAATTTGATCACGGGATTTATTAACTTTGCCTTAATTAAATTACCTTACTTAAATCCATTACAGTTTCTCTACCGCAACCCTACTCCATTTTTATTGCTAGTTTTATTCCTGATAATTGGACTATCACCTTGGTTGCTGGATTGGCTGTTAGCAAAGTTTTATGGACAGCAAGAATTGTCCAAAGATGTATTACATAATCACAGTCGCGAAACAGCTAGGGTACTACAACGTTACTGCCAACAGCGTCGCTGGCAGTCACCCAAACTGCGAATTCTCCCCGTAGCAGCACCAATAGCTCTGACATATGGAAATTTGTCCCGCAACGCCCGAATTGTGGTCAGTCAGGGACTATTAGAACAACTAGCAGATGATGAAATTGCCACGATCTATGCAACGCAGTTAGGACATATTGCCCACTGGGATTTTGTAGTCATGTCTCTGGTGTTGCTGCTGACACTACCAATTCATCGGCTATATCAGCAAATATCAACATGGGGAAACAGGAAATCAGAGGGAATTTGGTATAAGCCAATAACCATTTTGGCTAGTGTGATTTATGGACTTTGGTGTTTGTTGACTGGGATTAGTTTATGGTTGTCGCAGTTGCGGCTTTACTATAGCGATCGCCTCGCATCGGAAATTACAGGTAATCCCAATGCTCTGACTAGGGCTTTACTCAAAATTGCCATCGGCATTTCTGTTGATATCCAAAAATCAGAACAAACCAGTTGGCATTTGGAAAGTTTAAATTTATTTATGCCCGTAGGTTATGAGCAGAGCCTTTGCTTGGGTAGTATTGCTGGTCAACTGCGGTTTGAATCTCTATTAATGTGGGATACTCTTCATCCCTATGGACGCTGGTTAGCAATTAATAATAGCCATCCTTTAATAGGCGATCGCATCAAACGTCTGAGTCAAATTGCCTGCCATTGGCATATAGACCCTGAACTACATCTAACTAGTCAACCCACTTTTCAAGTCAAACGTCAGTCGTTCTTATTACAAATCGCGCCCTTTTTGGGCATTCCCCTGGGTTTGGTATTTGCAGGTCTGATCTGGCTAACGTGGCAAACTGCTTTCACTCTCAGGTTGATCAATCTCAAGTGGATATACGAAGATTGGAATTTTATTACAGGTTGCCTACTCATTGGCTTTAGTATTGGTATGCTGTTCCGGATGAATTCGTTTTTTCCAGACATCAAAACTACTACTGTGCAGAATGATCACATCCTGCCTAATCTATTAGCCAATCCAGCGACTATTCCTATTGATAGCATTAGTGTCCGGCTGGCTGGTAAGCTATTGGGTCGCCGAGGTACTGGCAATTGCTTAGGACAAGACTTAATTTTGCAATCTAGTACAGGACTAGTCAAATTACACCATATTCCTTTGGGACAGTCGGTGAATCCCCAAGATTTAATTGGGCGGCAAATTATCGTCACAGGCTGGTTTCGCCGTGGAGCAACACCCTGGATTGATATTCACACAGTGCAAACTCAGAGTGGTAAAACCATTCATAGTCCTCATCCTATTTGGTCTACTGTTGTCGCAGTTGCTGCACAGGCTTGGGGTGCATACATCTTTCTTACAGGCTAGGGCTGCTACGCGCCAATCAAAAGTCAAAAGTTATCCTCTTTTTTCCTGCTCCCTGCTTCCTTTCTTCTTCTTTTACCACTGGGAATGTAAATAAAAGTTGCAATTTATTTGAATCAGCGTTACATTTATTTACATAATCCCTGACAACTGAATTAACTCAGCAATATAGCTTAGTTATCAAAAACAAGCCAATCAGTTGAAATTTATGCTTTTCACCCTTTAAATACAGCAGTTAATTCACCAGCCAATGGCTGGTTTTTGTTTTTAATAAAATTTCTTGACAAAAAAAATGTATTTTATGCTACGATATATCAATGCTATAGTTGAAAATGTATGCTCTGAACTAGCTACGTAGATAATACCGTGGTAATGTAAGGAATGGTATTTAATTCTGCGGGCAAGGTTATCAAAGAAGATATTTACTTTAGCAAGCTAAGGCTTATAAATTTACGATTCTTAGAATTAAGGTGGTATTAGCTAGGCGTTGTATACGCTTTTGTATTAAACAAGCTTGATCCCAACGAAAAACTGTATTGTATAGGTTGACAGTTTGGAGTAAAAAATTTGGTTTACGGCAGTCTTGGTCAATAGCATCTATTTAACAGCCAAAGCCAAGTGATTGTTTTCTTGCCTTGCTATGTTCGTTCAACTCTGGAGGTATAGTCCATGTCCGTTCGCCTATATATAGGCAATTTGCCAAAAGAAGAAATAGATCGTCAGGATCTGCAAGCAGTTTTTGCCGAAGAAGGCGATGCTGTGACAACAAAACTCATTAAAGACCGGAAAACTGGTAAATGCCGTGGTTTCGGTTTTCTCACAGTCAACAATGACGAACAAGCTGATCAAATTATTGAAAAGTAT
Organism: Nodularia sp. (in: cyanobacteria); assembly: GCA_035638855.1. GTDB lineage: Bacteria > Cyanobacteriota > Cyanobacteriia > Cyanobacteriales > Nostocaceae > Nodularia. The sequence continues at coordinate 56,867 of DASQZD010000029.1, forward strand.
AATGGTCAATTGTTCAAAGAAACTCCCATAAAGCTAGAGAAAGCATTACCCCGGACAAAAGGTGAGGAAGGTGATGAGCAACCTCCTAAACCCGTCACTAGTCCGACGACTAGTCATCCGGCTCCTACCATCCAAAAAGAAGGCGCTCGTCGTGAGAAAAGCGCTAAGAAGTCGCGCCGTGGTGGCGGCGGTGGCGGTGGTGTCCGGGAAACCAGCACAAGTGCTGACTCAGATGCTATTCGTCCAGATCCACGTTGGGCTTCTGAATTAGAAAAGCTCAAGCAGATGCTAGCTGCACAAACTACGAATTGAGTCGGTGAGGATAGGAGTTAAAACTGAAAAATTCCGGTTTTAAGGTTTTAATTCCCCATCACTCTCTGTTTTATTCGTTAATGAATTCAATGGTTCGTCAGCCATTGTTGTGAGTGCGATTGCTACTTTGGGGTAAAACATAATTGCTTGCTAAAAGAACAGCAACAGCAAAGTGTTACTTAATATATACCAACAGGGGCGATCGCACTTTCACTAAACTAATTATTCTCATATCTTCCAGAGTCAAAACAGCCAAGCTAAGGGTTAATGAATAGCATTCAATAAGCTAACAACTACTTACTTTTGCTGATATTTTTTAAACTTAGTTTGTGCTAAAATCAAGATAATAGTAACGGTTTTAACTGTAATTGAAGTGTTTTCCGGTCAAGGCTTTCCCCATTTCTGGAACATTGTATAGTTTGAAAACAAATTATTTGTGTAAAAGAATTTTATCTTGGAAAGACTTTACTGGCGTTTTAGCTACTTTACCGAAAAATTGGGTTGAAAGCCCCGTTGTTCTACGACGGCTTTTAATTCATTAGTGTACTAAGATGCTGCTATACTAATTATAGTGGAAAGGTAATCAACCACTCAAAAAACCTAGCTGTCGAAAGACAAAGCACTGAACCTTGATAATTGAACGGCAGTTGCTCTAATTGGGGAAACCCCAAGACCGCACTGCCTCATCTATGCGGTTCTACTGCATTATTCTAGTTTCCTCCTAGCAGTAGGTAAAAGATTTATAGG
>DASQZD010000030.1:0-10684 GCA_035638855.1 Nodularia sp. (in: cyanobacteria)
CGGACAAATAGCTCCAGCGCTTCTTGCTGTCCTTCAACACTTTGGTCGCGGGCTACTTCAACTTCCTCAATCGCAGCTAGGAGGCATTGCTCAATTTCTCCGTCTGAAACATCTTGTTCGGCGATCGGGGCGGCAAAGGGAATCTCCAGTAGTTGTTGGCGAATACCAATACAAGCATTCTGCAAGGATATCCAGGGTTCCCGATAAGCTGTATTTTGTTCTGTCCAAGCAGCAGCAACTTCCACAGCTTCAATAATATCGGGTGAAAGATTATCAAGATAAGGCTCCAAAAAGCGTCTCAATCTCCGAGCCTGTCGATTGCCATCATCTTTAAAATTTTCTTCTGCTGTACACTGCTGATTTAATCTGCGTTCTAGTTCCTCCCTATCTTCGGCATCTTCAATCACTGGCTTGGGCTGAGTCTGCACTGTTGGAACAGTAGCCGCAAGGCGGTCTAATTCGGCTATTCGCTGGGCAGATAAAAACTGTTCTGCCGCATTGCGAAAAGCTAAAATAATTTCACGGGTTCCTTCCCTTCCTCCTGCTGAAGTGCGCCAATGCGAGAGGCTACCTTTGAGTTGGTCGATGAGGGTGCGAGTTGCAGAAGGTTCGGTCTTTAAGTGCGATCGCACAACCTTAATAACTTGATCGCCCCATGCTTGAATTACCTCGGCTCCTCGATCTTCACCTTTTTTGCCTCCAAGTCGGTCAACAGGAAGTCCTGAAAGGCTCATGCCTGCGATCGCATTATCCACTGCCTCATGCTGCAAACTCGTGACCAAAACTGTTTCCAACCCATCATTCGTATTACGCCCTTCATTAAGCATGGTCAGTAATGCCTGAATCACCCTTGTCTTCCCTGTTCCTGGCGGCCCCTGAATGACGGCAATATCTGGTGTAGCCAGTGCAATGCGTAACGCCTTTTCCTGATCTGGCGTTGGCCCGGTTTCGCCAAACATCTTGCGTGCTGGTTTTGTAATTATCTTTTTTTGGCGAGGAATTGCCCGCTCAAAGGTTTTTCCCTCAAAAATTAAACCTAAATAAGGCAAGCCAGCGCGTGCAGATTCCAAGGTCTTGAGCGCATTATCACGTTTTTTGAGTTTCGACTCCTCCAAAGCCATAGAGGGAGAAATTATTCCATCACTGGGTGGCTCGTTATCGCTTTCCCAAACAACTGTGAGGCGCTTATTTTTCTGGTCGCAATCCACTGCTAATCCTTCTGGTTTACCTCCATCGCTTTGTATTATTACTGGCAGTCCATCACCAGAAATATGCTCAACCCAAGGCTTAAGGTTGACTGATGATTCTAAGTTAAAAATTAGTAAAGTTTTACTACTGTCATCAGATTTTAGTTTTGGTCTGCCTTGATAGCGTAAAGGTGGCAAAGATCCAAAACGCTCTTCTAAAATTCTTCCTTCTTCTGAGTTGTAATGCTTCCAACTGGCAATCCAACTATTATTTTCTCTAACAGCTTTGTCAAGGGCTGCAATTGCTGCCGAATATATAGTACTAGCGGCTGTTTTATCGCAGAACTCTAACGATTGGCGCATTAAATATATAGGGCGGCGATCAAGATTTTGCCCGCGATGTTTAACAATTCGTTTTGCTAGCAGTTGTTGCTTATCATCACTAAAAGTCAAATCAAGAGCGAGAGCAGCCCCAAACACAGTAAATCCCCGTTCCAAGTCTGGATCGCTAGCACCGGAATTAACAAACCAATAGCCAAATTTCTCGAGCAAAAACTCCTGTTCCAAACAGCATTTCGCATCTTGAAACGTCTTTACTTTAGACCACTGGCGCATCACAACTGTCTCGATAAATTCGTCAGTCAGCGCCACTTGCAACTGTACGGGAATTTCAGCCTCTGGGAGAGTAAAAGCTTGTCCTTTAATTTCAACTTCCTGGGCTGCTGCTTTCATAATGCAACCAAGTATACTAACCTGCCCTGATTGCAATTCCCACATTAATACCTTGGCATCAGCAGAGTTTGGCTCAACTTCGATTACGAAATCGGAATCATTACTATTGGGAGCTTCAAAGCCAAGAATACCTTCATCAATTCGTTGTAATTCAACTATTTTATCTTCCCAATCTGACTGTGCCGCACCTCTTTGCAGCAAAAAACGTCCGCTTACCTCTTTGCCAAATTTCAAGTCAACTAATTTCATCCTTGACCTCCCATGTGTGGGTAAGGATTACGCACCTTTGCTCTAATACCAGATGGAAAGGTGATCAATGTTTGGTCAGATAACCAGATTTTTTTACCAGGATCACAAGTTCCTTCATCTCCAGCAGCATCTTTTGTTTTCCAAGTATCTTGGCTTAAGTTTTTGAGTCCGTAAACTTTATCGCCGTTACTATTGGGCGTGGAACCAAACAATGCTGCATTACCAATTGCTTCCAGATCGCCACTTACCAAGCGAGTAGGAATAATCCTCTGTTGTTCTTCATCTAAGACCAGTCTGTGAGGTTTTTTATTTCTGATCAATTCCTTGCGCTCGTCTTCGGCTAAGTTATCAATAGCTGGATCGACATTAAAGAAACCAAGTTCAATTGGGCGATCGCTTGTTTGTCCGCACCAGTCACAAACAAAGGGAGTACCTCGCATTTCTGGTAAATAGGTAGTAGCACCACATTTGGGGCAAAGTGCGGTTTGATCCGCAGCTTCCAACAAAGCAATTAGCCATTCTTCTGGCGATGGTCGCGCCCAAGGGTCTGCTACACCGTTTTCAAAAGCTCGCCGGCTTAAGTCTCTGAGTTTCCTAGTTAACACGCGACCTAATGGTAAACCCTTGGTTGAGCGATTTTGCTTATTGTCTCTGGAGTCTATAAAAGGCAGTTCTCCCCGGTAAGCTATTTCCTCTAATTCCGGCTCACCTTCAAGGACTTCATCTCCAATAAAGGGATGATTTAGCACTAACAGATGAAAAATTGCTACTGCCAAAGACCAGCGATCGCACGCATGATCCGGAAAGCGAGACTCTTTCAAAATTTCTGGGGCAATAAACCCAGGACTGCCCATAACTTCAGCAAACGATGTGCCCGGAACAATCAAGTTGTCCGCATCGATAAGTTTAATAAAAGTTTGCTTGGGGTCTGATGATACTAGGACGTTTTGCCAAGATAAATCCACGTAACAAAGACCATTGCGATGGATTTGCTGTATGGTTCTGGCTAATTGGGCAGCAATCCTCAAGCGACGACGCAATCCTCCTGTAGCAACGTGCCAATTAGTAGTAAGTATTTTGGGGTACACTAATTCCACCAATGAAATGCTGTCATTAACCCGATCCATCACATAGCCCAAGTAAGGCTCATCCAAAACAGCACGAGGCAACACCAAGGCATCAACCTCTAAATTGCGGCGGATCAAAATACGCAGATGTTTGTGAAAATCTGCTGAACTAGAGTCAGGCGGTTTGCGGACTTTCACAAGGATATTTTCATCCTCAGTGGTATATATTGCTCCTTGCCTTCCTTGATTTAGTTGTGCAACTAATTTATAGCGTCGCCCTTCGATATCTCGAATAACTGCACCCGGTTTTGGATAAGAGAATTGAGCCACTTTCATCCCTTCGGTTAGAATACTAAATCGTCATCATTTAACATCTGGAATGATAAGTCGTTGGTGGAGTTCGGATTTTTAGCAGTCGAACGCGCCATAACCGACATACTGACAATCCGGAAAAAATCTATCAGCTTGCTCACCTCTGTTGCACGCACGACCGGAATTTCGGGATGATTTACGAAACGCTTGAGGACATCAAAGTCACAATCATCACCAATACCTATAGCCAAGCGTGCAGCACGTTTTCCTCGCTCAGAATCCAAAAGCTTTTGCAGTGCTTCTTCCCAATCATCATTTGGTTGACCATCGCTAACTAACACGAGAGTGGGAAGATAAGAGCGTTTTGGCATTTGTTGCTCATCCTGCAACAGTTGTAAAGCAATATTGAAAGCGGCTCCCATCGCAGTTGTCCCACCAGCAACTAAAGTAGGTATCTTAACGTTCTCTACAGGGGTTAAGCTAAGAATTTGTTGGGCATTGCTGGCGAATGTAATTATGGCAGTATGAATCTCAGAACGGGTATCATGCACAGTCTGAAACTTTTGGTGCATTTCTACCAGTGCAGCATTCAAGGTAGTAATTTTTTCGCCTTCCATACTGGTACTGACATCAGCAAGCACAATTACTGGTAGTGGTCGCCTCGGTGGTAGAAATTGATTAGGGTTAATTTGCATTTTGTGCTGATGGCAATAAGAATCTGTGACACTTTGTTTTAGTATTCCCATGCCTTGTCGCAAAATTACTATAAGAATCCTATTTGATTTTTGAAAAAGAGTACGAGATAATACGGTTGAGTGTAGAAGTGTAAAAGCAGACTATGATAAATCAGCATCTACAAACTGCAACACTAAAGACGGAAGTGGCAACTGCGATCGCGATCGCGGAGTTACAAGATTTTATCGCAGCTTGCCGTGATGCTCGTGAGGCAAGAAAAGCAATGGCAGTCAAGTTGGTTTATCAAGATTACTTGTACGAAGAAATCCAAACTATTTTAGATGTGTCTTTAGGCTCGATAACAGGTTGGAAACAAGCCTACGAGGAATATGGAATTGATGGACTGCGATTGAACTACAAAGGAAGGAAAAGCTACCTGAGTACCGAACAGCGAGAAGAGGTGTTAAGTTGGCTCTCTAAAAAGGACTGCTGGGAACTTGGAGAATTGGAGTATAAACTAGCCTTTGAATATGAAGTGGTTTATGAGTCAAAACAAAGTTACTATGACTTATTCGATGCTGCTGACATTGCTTGGAAGAAAACCACAAAGCTAAATCCTAAAGCCAACCCAGAGGCCGTGGCAGAAAAGAAAAAGAGATTGAAACACTACTAGCAAGCAAGCGTTCCGAAATCGAAACCGGAAAATTGAGAGTGTTGTTAATTGATGAGTGTCATTTAATGTGGGGAGATAAAACTTGTTATGTGTGGGGGAGAACTGATGCAGAAATAACAGTTACAGTGGTGAATGAGCGCAATAAACAAACGTATTATGGGGCAATTGACTATCTCGAAGGAAAATTGCTGCTGAAAGCTTACGATAAGGGCAACTCAGAAAATACAATTGATTATCTGCAATATCTAATAACAGAGTCTCCTGAGCAGCAATTGTTACTTTTTTGGGATGGTGCAACCTATCATTGTTCCAAAGAAATTCAAGGGTTTTTAGATGAAGTTAATCAAGGTTTGACGATCGACCAATGGAAAATACGCTGTGTCCGTTTTGCACCCAACTGTCCAGAACAAAATCCTATTGAAGATATTTGGTTACAAGCTAAAACATGGGTTCGGCGTTTTTGTGCCTTAATTCCCTCATTTTCACATTTGAAATGGATGTTTGAGTGGTTTATTCGACACACTACCTTTGATTTTGCCACTCTTGGGATGTACGGAGTTTTTTCAAAAATCAAATAGGATTCCTATAGTATGTCATTTAGCTAAAAGAATATAAAAAGTGTAAGCTCAACATTGGCCTATTAGAGGAGCAGGCTTCTGACGGTTTAAAGTAACCTGTGATTATTAATCGTTTAGTTACCCACCATCCGTGCATATTCCGAGAGCAACTAAATCAATACTGAAGTGCCACCGGGAAAAGTAGCCATAGCTGACCTGGAGTGGCCGGAAGTAAACTTCTAACGCTGGAGCCGCCGGGGAGATCCCGATGACCAAACTAAGTCTGAAAACTAGTTGCTAAAAACTTTAATCGTTCAAATCACAATCAAGGCGTTCACACAAAGGCATTGCCCCGATCAGCAATCGTGTACAAGCGTATGCGATTGCTCTGGCATTGCTCACTATAGCGCAGGCTGAAATCTTCGCATTGCACATAGGCAAGCGATCGCTTTGAGTGGGTGTTTCAAATAGTAAAAGCCTTGATTGACATAAACTATGGTAGACGCATAGGATTTTAATGTCAACCGTGGTTAATAAAGAAGTAGAGGTTTTTTCAGTGGACATCAGCGATGTGGCATACATCAAATGGAACGCCGAAAAAATTGACATTGTGAAAAAAGCGATGGAAGAAAAAGGCGGAAAAAGAGGAGCTATGTCTACAAGAACGCTAGCACAAGCCTTACAAGATAGAGGTGTAGCTTGCTCATACCAAAACATATTTAAATTATTAGGTGGTAAATATTCAATTATTTCCTTAGAGATAGCGCAGGGTATTTGCGAAGTGTTATCTATCCCTGTTCAAGAAATTGTAAAAATCTACAGATTTTCTGTTTACGATGGTTGACATTGTTAACCAAGGTAGACTAATATATTAATTATAGGAGAGGAACCAAGTGCTAGCCTCCCAGCTAAATTGAACCTTGAAAAAAGTGAACGGAAAACAAAGCCCCCAGGTAGCGGAAGCAGCGAATAGTCAAGGCTGCTGAAGTGAGGTAAGGGTGGAGTGGGTTCCAAATAAAAAGTTGCCACAGCAGTACGATAGTCGCTCTGAAGCTCGTTGCCGACTACCGCCCGATCAAGAAATATATTGCTGTAGCAAGCTCTAGCCACTGGCTAGGAGTAAGAAAATATGAGGCTTCGCCAATAAGAGAGTGAGAGTGTTGTGGCTTGCCACAACGTCAGTCAATCAGCACACAAATCAAAAGGCGATCGCAACTGTCTGGACAACTACTGCGATCGCCTTTCTATTCATAAGGAATTTTAAAATTATGCCACAAATTGCAACAACTGTAACCCCTTGTGTTAAACCAGTTGAAGAACTGAGATCAGTAGAGATTTCGTTTGAAGATCACGAATTCTATGCAGGTCAAAAGCTCGTAGCTAGTATTACCCACGACGATGACCTAACGCAACCTTGGATAGTGATGGTCAATGGTGAGGAGATCCACCGCGCGAACACTTTTAAAAGATGCCACAGCTACATCACATGGCATTACCAGCGCGGAACACTGCCCATACAAGAAGAAGAAACCCCAGTCGCTACAACGGGGAACGAAATCATGGCACAGATTGCTGATGAATGCGAAAAGTACGGGTTTGAAATTCTAAGCGATGGTATCTACGACTACGATCAAAAGCTTGGCGAAGTAGGCTGTACTAACAGCAGATGGTGGATTATTCGGGCAACTTCAGTGCATCAGCAGAAAATTCCGTGTGATTCTGCATTTGATGCGGTGTGGGTATTGTCGATGGTAGAACTGACGCAACCATCTCGTGAGGAACTGCTGGATGAGCCATTTGAGCCGTTTGACCAACTGACGGCTGATGAATGGGAACAGCTACGGCAATATCAGCCACCCTCAGATGAGTCACTTGATTGCGGTGAGGTCACAGACTCCGATTTTGCGCGGATAGAGGGAATGGCGGCGTAAGTGGAATGGTGGGCGTGGCTGAAATCTTCATCGGTCACGCCTACTGTTTTCTGTTTTTAGCTACGCCTCTTTCAACAGATAAGGAGATGACACAGCGATACCGTTAAAATTGTAGTTGAGGATGTCAGAAGGAGAAAAGATGACAGACGATGTTAGATTTGACGATATTTACCTACGCCTCAATGAACTGACACAAGATGTTACAAACTTAAAAATTCAAGCAGGAACCATTGGAACATCTCAAACTGCCATAGCTCAAACAATGACCCTGGCAACTGGTTTAGCTTCGGATATGCGGCAAGTGAAAGCAGATATTAGAGAAATGAAATCTGATCTGAGAAACTTAAACGCAGGCTTAGAAGAAGTTCTCAGGTTATTGCGTCAGAGAAACAGCCCAGAAGAATAGTTTACTTAATACAAATTACTAAGTTTTCAAGCGCTTTTGCTAATGCAAGAGCGCTGTTTTATTATCTCTGCACTTTATACATCTGTAGTCAACGGCTTCGCCAAGACAAAAGTGAAATGTATTGGTATTGAACAATGAACCCTCAAGAAAATTCTGAATTACTTGCTGCTTTAATGCGCCAAGAGGAACTACTCAAGCAATTAGTTACAGCAATCAATAAGCCGAAATTGGGATTGCATTCGGAAGCTGGCAGTTGCAAAATCTACTGCAATCGTCAGCACGGAGGGCTGTGGTACAAGCTAAATGGTGAACCGAGTGATATCCCCCAAACTGCTTTAACTGGATATCTTAAAGAACTACGGTTTGAGAATACAGAACGCCGCAAAAAAGAATCCTGCAAATTGTTAATTACTGTTCAAGCAGACCGGACATATATTTTAGAATCAGGTTACGATACGCATTTCTCAAAGTCCATACTTGCGGCGATCGCAACTTTGACCCCAGAACAATTGTATTCTCCAATTACACTACAGCCACAGCCAGGAACGACTGACGAAAGTGTGCTGTTCTGTCGGGTTTGGGTAGGGTCGGAATTAGTTATGGCATCCTACAACGAGCAGACCAATTGGCGAGAAATCTGGGAACAGGCTTTAGCTGTAACAAAAGCTGCGAATGAGATAGCGTTTTAACTCGTTGTAAACAGGGTTTGAGCAACTTCTAATTACAGTTGTTCAAACCCTGTCTACAGCTTGCTGTGCTGTTTACTCACTATTACCAATAATCACAGATGACTACTACAATCGTTCACCCCAGTATCGAAAACTTACAGCAGTTTTCTGACTCGTTCGACATCGAAAAACTATTGCAATCTAAGGGAATTCTGCCGTGGCTTTTAGCAAATGGCTGGAAGCACGACGATGAATCGAGTTTGATTGCAAATATTATTGATGAGTCCAATAGTGTTGATGAAGTTTGGGACTCAGAAGAGTTTGACTTTAAGGCACTACCAGATGAATCAAAGTCAAAATTAAACCAGATTTTCGAGCATTTCTATCTTTGAAAGAATCGGAAATTACATTATACGTGAAAAACTCTACAGTCAAACTGATTAAAGTTGACTGTAGAGAAAAATCGATTCCACAAAAGATTATCGCACACTCTACTTCAATGCTAATCAGATGGAATTAAAATTGATTAAAGTTTACGACGCGACACTGTTGAGTTCATCAAAGGTCTACCAAATCAACGGTACGCTTTGTCGATATCTGGGTGATACAGGTAGTATACAACATCCACAATATCTGTTTTTACCTCTACCTAATCAAAGGAAAAAAGCCAGCTTTCCACTAAACCGAAACAAACTAATGACTCGCTGTTATGAAGTCGAAGGTATGGTTTATGAAAAGCCTGTGGTACAGGATAATTCGCAGCAACTTCAGCTATTTTGAATCATGTCAATACATAAACCGCCAGTCATTAAAAGACATATTAGGTTACAAAATAGCTCTACGAAAGTAATCTATAGGGCTGTTGCAGGCATTTACAAATTTAGAAATAGTCACAAAGAAAGCTTCGCTGAATTGAAAGTGAAAAATAATGATTGAGGTCAATAATAATGGTACAAGCAATCGACAACCCTATTGCTGCAAATTTCTTAACTGATGCAGTAGTTGAGCGTCACAATTTCTCCCAACTCAATAAAACCCGCATTAGGTTTAGAATTCAGTTGAAGAAAAGTACAAAGTCTGCTGCTCCTAAATGGGCGGATGTGCTAAAAGCTGAAGTGTCGGAAATTGAATCAGACCTCGTAAAAGTGACTAATTCTGAAGTCGGTCTGCGAGGTATTAAGGTATTTAAAAAGCTTGATGAAGCTGCTGCCCAACTGAGGCAAGAGATTGCTTCAGTTCAGGAGTGGATGAGTAGTGATACTGGCGATTGGGTCTGTCCGATTGACTTAGCTCCCCTCGTCTGGAGTCAACTGCTTAATATTAGAGATAATATTGCCCCTGGTTTACGCAATCAATTAAAAGCTGATTATGAAGCTGGGTTGCTTGATTATCAAGAGCGAATTGACCAGTTTCTCTCACTTAACACTTGGGAATTACCTCACGATAAGCAAGAATCAGTCAAAGCCAACTTAATAATGGCTTTTCCGACTCTGACTGACCTTGAAGATTATCTCCAAGTCATTATCGGTCGCCCAGTGATTATCCCTGCCCTGTCTGAACAACTCGACCATAAACAAGCCGAATGCTTGGAGCAAATCACGCGATTCATACAACAGTATGACTCTAACTTAGAGCAAAGACTACGGGAATCAGCCCTCGCTGGTGGTGAACAACTCGCTGCCCAATTGCTTGAAGAGTTGGCTGACTGGGAGCCAGGACGCAAACCTGTTCAGTTTAAAAAGAAGATGGAACGCCATCTAATGAAGGTTCAGGTACTACTAGCGAATGCTGACTCAGAGGCTGGCAGCAGCTTAGAGGCGATGATGGCGCACATTGACTCGATTGTTAATGATCCGGCGATTGAGTCGAAGAATCTTGGTAGTGAGGGGCGCACTCAATTGCAGCAAAAAATACAAGAGATTCGCACCAAGCTACTAGATGAACAGCGCAATCTGCAACAGCTTGCAACTGGTGATGTGGGCTTGTCGAAAGCTACCGTGATGTCTTTCAAGTTCAGGTAAAAAACAGTCTTGGGCGGAGTTACATCGCTCAAGACTAGCTAATGAATTGGAAATGTGGTGTTTACCTCTGGGGTGTTCACCTCCAAAAGAATATCGCACTTTTACTATTTCTCAAACCATTTTTTAAAGCTTGGAGATAACTTGTGTCACACTTCTCAACCGTTAAAACCAAACTTACTAACCGCGAATGTTTAGTACAAGCCCTC
>DASQZD010000031.1:0-25390 GCA_035638855.1 Nodularia sp. (in: cyanobacteria)
GTTTGCAGTTTGAAAATTATGTTTGCAGTTTCATTTGCAATTATTGTGGTTTTGAGACCCCCTTTATTTGCAATTAATGTGGTTTCAAAATCGCCTTGTTTGCAGTTTTATCGCTGGATGTTTGCAGTTCGCTACAATTAATAATTCATTATTAAATGACACAAGTACAAGTGTGGCAAGAAATTTTTAATTTATGCATACTTGAGAAAATAATAACCTGACTTTGCAGCCAGATTATTTAAAATGATGAATAATGTATGAGTAATTTAATTAAAACTAACCAGCTTTTAAGTCAAAATATTCGATATTTAGTCCGTCTGCAACCTTTTTTAATTCTCCAATTAATTCTGGAATAATAATAATAGTTTGTTTATATATTGAAATTTTTGAGCCATTTATTTTCTGATCATCCCCAATAATGTAAGAAATAATAGCATTAATTTTCTCAGCATTATCAATAACCTTGCCTTCTCTAATGCTCTCTAATGCTTTTTGGAAAGCATAATTGGATAAATCATCGTCGTCAAAGGTTATATTTCCAAGCATTTTAAATTGTAAGTCGTCCTTACTTTCAGAAAAAAGTATTATCGCAGTAGACGTATCAATGTCTTTAATTATCCTTTCAATTTGGTGATAAGCAAAAAGTTTTAAACTTTTTTCCAGCACCTGAAGCGACCAATCTTCTCTGAGAAGATAGAGAACTCGTAGAAATATTACCTGGTTCCAAGTGTAGAGAATAGGGTCTTTTCGAGGTTGAACAATTTTGGAAATGCTGAGGTTGTACAAGCGTTTTCGACTGAACCCAGTCAGCGTAACGACTTGTTTCTCTGAAAACATGGCAGTCTTTTCCAGCATCGTCAATCCTTGCTTTTACTTTACCCCTTTACCCTTTTACCCTCAAATTTATAAATAATGTCAACTATTGCGAGGAAAAAATCATAACGCGCAAATTGGTGTATACTTAGTCAAGAGTGATGAAAGATATTCTTAATTGCTCAATTTTCAGAGCTAACTGGTACTTTGCTCAGGACTCTCTTCAAGTTTGGCGACTAGAAAAGCCTTGAGTAAGCCAGTAGCTCTTTAACAAAGAAGCGAATCTACCGCCAAGGCGAAATCCACCAAGGGGACAATTCACAAAGCGCATCTTCACCAATTAGGAGAAGTTCACTTTTTGGAAATCCACCAAGCAAATCTTTTTGTACTGGCATAGTGGAAGCCCTGTGTTCCATCTTACCACTCCTTTGTAGAACGTAACAAGGCTTGGAGATTCGCTTCTCATAAAGGAGAAGCATGATAAAACCTGTGATTAACATCCACGGTAAGGACAAAGACCTGGATTTCAGAGACCTATTTACAAACTTCCGAGATGTCGAGGCAGCAATCAAGGGTGTGCAGATCCACATTAGAGCAGGTCATGCTCTTTGTGCTGGATTATTGGAGAGGGAATGGCAGAGTAAAGCTAAGGTTATTGATTCTCAATGCTTGCTGCTAGATGTAGCAGTAAGGACTGCACTCCAAGACAAAGCTGACAGTGAAAAAGCCGTAGAAGCTTTTACAGTAGTGGCTACCTGCTTGCTGTTAACTTCAAGCAGAGGTAGCTAGTCGTGGCCAAAAACAATCAAGGGGCATTTGTCCAAAATGTTGCTCAGTCGAGTGCCTTACAACCGTCGAAGCATTCCTCTACAAAAAAACTTCATTTACCAGCAGATCCGATAGGGCAGAGATACATAACACGCTTCTCCCATCCCTATGGGGCAATACTTGCCGACGCACCGACACTGGAAACAACAGCAAAACCAGAATGGCTAACTCTCCAACATTTTTTGCAACCCTCACAGCTATGGGAATTGCACCAGGATAAAGAAAAGTTAGTAGGTATTCGATTTGGATCTGAAACTTTGTATGGTGCAATCGATTTGGATACAGACGGCGATTATCATAATCCAGAAGCTGTATCCCGAATCAAATCAGCTTTGGAAAGCATAGGCATCGTATCTTCAGTACCATGCCAATCAAGCTTTAGCGGTGGGTGGCATTTAATTCTGCCTTTTTCCGAACCAATTAATACCTTTGGATTAGCCTGTGCCATTGATCAAGCTTTACGACGCGAAGGTTTTATTCCTCGTCCTGGACACCTGGAGATTTTTCCCAACCCCAAGCCTTATAGCAAGGAACAAGTAACCAACTATAAAGCTATCCGTTGTCCTCTTCAACCGAGCAGTGGATCATTTCTTCTAGACGATGAATTGCAACCAATCAGCAATAACGTTGAAACCTTCCTTAATCATTGTGATCGCGCAGCAGCTAGGCAAGATATTCTTTTACTGAATAAATCCATTGATATAGCCAGAAAGCGCCACAAAATTCAACGAGACGACAAACAAAGTACAAATGTAAATGAGTGGCGTGCTGATTGGGAAAGAATAATTGCCACCGGTTGGACGGGTAGCAGCCAAACCAACATCATTATTCAAATCATTGTTGGTTATGGGATCGTGTTTCTGAGCCTAGAAGGTAAAGAATTGGTAGACTACGCGGTAAACACTGCTATCAATGCCCCTGGCTACAGAGAATATTGCAAACACCAGCATGAGATTCGAGCTAGAGTTCAAGATTGGGTAGAGTGTAACGAAAAAAATAAATACTACTCTCCATACGCTAGCAACCCGGAGCGGCCGTTAGGTACATATTCAGCAACACACGCTTTTGCGATCGCTGGTGGCACTCATCTTTCAAACCAAAACAATATAATACCATTCGATCGTCGAAAGGATTTGAACTTGCAGCGCAGCCTAGAAGCTCAACGGCGCATTCAAATAGTCGTTAGAGATTTGGAATACTCTAACGCTTTCCCAGAGGGTGCGACAAATCGAGCTAAAGGTGTCTGTGCAGGATATAAGCGTTTATTTAATAAGTCCCTAAGTCAAGAAACACTTCATAAACATTTGCATCTATGGCATCCCAAATGGTACATCTGCGATCCTTGGATAGAAAATGCCCAAAACCCTTGTGGAATAAGCGACTACGGGCATTCTCTTCCCGTTGAAAGTATTACAAATGCCCAAAACCCTTGTGGAATAAGCGACTACGGGCATTCTCCCTATATGAAGGTTTTTGGTCTATTTTTACTGCCTGCCTCCGCCCCTCAAGGGCAGGGAGCAGGCAGTAGTGAAATTAGTGAAAACTTGGATATGGGTGAGTTAGTGGAAAATTCTGATCCGCTTTTAACGGCTAATAGTATTGATATAATCAATAATTTATTAGTCTTTTCAACTGTTTTTCAGAATGAAATTATTTTAGATAAGTATTTCAAATGTATGTGTAATTCCGGCAGGCTCGAAAAAGTTGATAATCAAAACTTATCAATTGAATTTTCTGGTAATCCCGATATTACGCATAATACTCCAGCTACACTCCCACAGTTACCTTCACCCGATCCTCCTAGTACGGAGTTGGCTGCATTGAACGCTTTATCAGCAGATGCCAGCTCTGATTATGTGCAGGATTTTCAGCAAGTTGCTCGACAACGTGTCCAAGCCATATCTTACGCCAAAAGCATGGTGAGGAAATATTGCATGATTACAGGCAAGTTTCCTAGAGGCTTGGAATGCTTGCGTTTAGAACAGATTGCCAAAATGCAATTTTACCTTGATTCTGGATGCCCAGCATTGATCTCAGAGGCTAATTCTTGGGCAGATGCTAATCCTGGATGCCTACCGTTTTGTTTGGAATCGGCATTTGCAGAGCGGGACAATAGGTAGATTTATCTCTTCACGGCTTACAAAGCTGCGGTTGCAAGGCTGGATTTAAGCTGCTCCACAAACTCAAGTCTTCCCTCTCAAAAATGGCTGAAACCATTGAAAAATCAATATTGTCCTATAGGGACATACTGGTAGTTCTCACTGGGACATATAAGCAATCCCCACCCGAACATACTGGTAGTGCCGATATCCTGAAACCTGCAAGAGTTGAAAAACCACTACCGACTTATATGGCAGATGTTGAAGATCCAATTACGCCAGAACAGCTATCGGAGCTTCAACAGCAAATAAAACGGATCGTTCACTAATTTTTCCCGTCGACGGGAAAAATTACCTGTATTAAAATTAAATCTCTGTAACCTCGCTTGATCCCCAGATTTCCTTACCTAGTACCTCATCACCAGCAACCATATATGATTACATAGGGAGTTGCAAGCCACGGTATCTGCTCAAAGTCGCGGATGCCATGCGTCTTAGTGGAATTGAGGTTCGTTTCCTGTGCGATGTGCAAAGTCCTAATCATGAATGTTCACTGTTGATACTCTCATAAATACTGGATAGTAATTTTTCAAACACAACTGCTTTAAATTCTTCACTATTCATCACCTGCATAAAGATTTTTTCATTCCCGTCCATGCGTTCGATAAATAGATTTTCTAGATGCTTTTCTAGGACTGGGGCAAAGTTTTCTTTTGTATTGACTTGAGCCGCTTGTTTGATGGAGTCATTAGCGATCGCTGTTTCGGTAATTTGCTCGAAAAAGAGTTGGTCGGCCGGGGTGAAGTTAGTACTAAAACGTTCGTTAAGGGAGTCAATAAGCTGGGATAAGGGGACTTCTTTATCTGGCTGGCGAGTTCCGACTGCGGTAGCACCTCGTAATGGTTCTGCTTTACCTTCGGTTAAATCAATTTTCCCTTCACTGATTTTTTCCAGGCGATAAAATTTTAGTTCTATATCCCCAGATAAATCAATTTTTGGAGCTTGGGGACTACGGGGTAATTTCTTTAGTAAGAAATGTCCATAGGCATAAAGCTTTTCGAGTTCTGAATCTTGGTAAGGGATAATCTGGGCAAGGAATAGATAGAGATTGCGGAAGCTGGTAAGTTGGCTTCTAAATTGTTCTTTATCTGGGTCTTGGAGAACTTTATAATTTTCAATAATGGGGTCTAGTAATGTATTTAATTTTTTGTGTTCGCCTCCGGTGAGGGAGGTTTTCGGGCGAAACCAAATTTCACACCACTGGTTTACATCCTCTTGGCTAAAAAGTTGCCATTCATAAAGCTGGTAAGACAGGTCATTTAATTGTTGTGGATCTGCGGTTTCTCCAACGGGGGTTTCTTCGTAGTAGGGTTTAAAGGCTTTGTAGATGTCTTCAGGTTTGTTAACAAAATCTAGTACGAAGGTTTCTTCTTTGCCTGTGGTGGTACGGTTTAGACGCGATAGGGTCTGGACGGCTTGGACTCCATCGAGTCGTTTATCAACAAACATAGTATGGAGCAATGGTTGATCAAATCCGGTTTGGAATTTGTTGGCGACAAGCAGCACTTGATAGGCATCGCTGGCAAATTTATCGGGAATTTCGGAAGTTTTGATGCCGCTATTCATGTTGACTTCAGTAAATGTTTCTCCGGGTAACTCATCCAGGGTAATAGAACCGGAAAAGGCAACGAGGGATTTAATATCGCTATACCCTTTTTCTTTAATGTATTTATCGAAAGCGAGTTTGTATTTAACGGCGTGTTCACGGGAACGGGTAACAACCATTGCTTTGGCTCGACCCCCAATTTTGTGACGGGTATGGTTACGGAAATGTTCGACGATGATTTCTACTTTTTGACCGATGTTGTGGGGATGGAGTTCGAGAAATCGGGCGATCGCTTTGGCTGCTTGGCGACGGGGTAAGTCGAGATCATTTTCACAGGTGCGGACAAGTTCGTAATAGCGATCGTAGCAGGTATAATTTGCCAAAACGTCTTTGATATAACCTTCTTCAATGGCTTGGCGCATAGTGTAGAGATGGAAAGGGGCTTCGCCGTTCTCTCCGGGTTCATCGAATACGAGTAGGGTTTTGTACTTGGGGGTAGCGGTAAAGGCGAAATAGCTGAGGTTTGGTTGTTTAGTGCGGGTGAGTTGTTCTTTTAGTAATTGTTTTTTGGCTTCGTCACTGAGGTTATCTTCCTCAATTTCATCTTCCAGGAGTTGAGCAGCGATCGCTGATTCGATCCCATCTTTATTTAATATTTTGCGGAGTTCGGTGGCGGTTTCTCCGTTTTGAGAGCCGTGGGCTTCATCAACGATGACGGCAAAGCGTTTATCTTTGGTGGTAATGTCTATGGTTTTACCTTTTTTCGCTAAGGTTGCGATCGCTTTGGTAATAAAAGGGAATTTTTGAACTGTAGAAATGATGATCGGTACACCGTCGCTG
Organism: Nodularia sp. (in: cyanobacteria); assembly: GCA_035638855.1. Taxonomy (GTDB): domain Bacteria; phylum Cyanobacteriota; class Cyanobacteriia; order Cyanobacteriales; family Nostocaceae; genus Nodularia. Next base: position 6,187 of record DASQZD010000031.1, read on the forward strand.
AGGGCTGTAACCAGTTGTTGGGTATTTTCGTCAATTTTCTGGACAACTCCGGCTTTATGTTCAAACTGATAGATAGTATCTTGAATTTGTTGATCCAGTACGGTGCGATCGGTAATGACAACGACGGTATGAAAAATTTTTTCGTCTTGGTTGTCGTGGAGATTGGCCAGGCGATGGGCTAACCAAGCAATAGAGTTTGATTTCCCAGATCCTGCCGAATGTTGAATCAAATAATTATGTCCGGCTTTGTGTTGTTTGGTATGGGCGATGAGTTTACGGACGACATTAAGTTGATGGTAGCGAGGGAAAATGAGGCTTTCTTTTTTCTGGTAATTAACGCCAGTGGTGGTAGGAATTTTGGTTTCTTTAGTTTCAAGGTGGAGAAATCGCGCCAAGATTTCTAGGAGGCTATCTTTTAGTAAGATTTCTAGCCAAAAGTAACTGGTGCGATATTCGTCATTGTCTCCAGGGGGATTGCCTGCACCGTGGTTATGTCCTTTGTTGAAGGGTAGGAAATGGGTGCTTTCTGCGGCGAGTTTGGTGGTCATCCAGACTTCTTCGGTGTCTACGGCGAAATGGACTAAGCACCGTTGTTTAAAGGCAAATAGGGGGTCTTTGGGATCTCTATCATGTCTATATTGGTGGATGGCGTTTTGGTAGGTTTGTCCGGTGAAGGGGTTTTTCAGTTCGATAGTGGCGATCGGTAAACCGTTGATGCTGAGGAGAATATCGGGGATTTTTCCGGTTTTGATGGTGACTTGGCGGGTGATGGTGAGGCGATTTTTTTCATAGAGTGCCAAGGTTTCGGGGTTCATGCCTGTGTTGGGCTGGAAGTAGGCAACTCGCAGGGTTTTGCCATAGCATTTGAAGCCATTTCGCAGGACATCAAGCATTCCTCGGCTTTTGAGTTCTTTGGTGAGGCTGGCGATTAAAATTTTTTGAGCATCGCTGGGGCTGGTGTTGGCCAGGCGTTGCCATTGTTGGGGTTGGGTGGTTTGGATAAAGTTGATGATTTCGCTGGGGAAAAGGGCAGTTTCTGGATCGTAGTCGGCTGGAGTGCCTTGGTGATAGCCACTGAGTTGGAGGAGTTCCCGTTCGATGGTGTCCTCAAATTTGTCTTCCGTGTGCATACTTCACCAAGTATAAATATAATCCAAGTATAAATCGTGAATTAATCAATGGCTAGAAAGTCGCTCGGCTTTTTAATTTGGGTTCAACCAGTTTTCTACTTTTAAATTGGGTACACGGGAAAATTCACGGACATTGTTTGTAACTACAGTTAGATTTAGATTGAGTGCATGAGCAGCAATTAATAAATCATTACTACTTATAGGCGTTCCTTGACTTTCTAAATAAGTACGAATTTTAGCGTAATGATACTCTACGTTGCTTGTTAATGATAATACAGGAATCATGTCTAAAGCCAAGGAAATGCGCTCTTTCAATCTAAGTGAGTTCTTTTTTTCTGCGCCAAATTGGAGTTCACAGGCAACAATGATACTGGTGCAAATTTTGTCTTCCCCAACTTCTCGAATTTTAGAAAAGATTTTACCTGTTGGATGTTTAATGAAGTCCGATAGTGTATTGGTATCGAGTAAGTAAGAGTAATACATTTTAAAGTTCAATGTCATCTAACGGTAATAGTCCTTCGTCAACATCGGGAAATTCTTCCTCAATATCATCAAGGTTGGCGAATACTTCTAGGAGGGATTTTTTCTTGTAGGGTTCTATAATAAGTTTTCCGTCTTCTTGTCGGATGATAACTTCTGAAGTTGATAAAGTTAATTCTTGGGGAATGGGTAAAGTTTGAATATTTCCTTGTTGAATGAGTTTAACGTGATATTCGGTAGACATTGTAATTCTCCTTCAGTGCAATATATTCGTTATTTGGGGTTAGGGGATGGGGACTTGGCGCACATCTATTTTACCTGTGACGGCATTGGTGATGAGGGATGTGCGATATTCTTTTAATAGTTCTATGGCTTCTTTAATTTTGGCTTTTTGTTGATCTATTTCGTTTGTTTTTTGATCTAAAAATTTAACAATTTGCTGTTGTGCTTCTAAATGAGGGATTAATATACTTATTTTTCCAATAAGTCCAGCACTAAGATTCATCTGACTTGATTCATTTCCTGTATCTCTAATATATTTATACGCACTTATAAGATAGTAATATAAAAAATAGATATTAAGATTGCTTAAAGGAGATATGCCAAGACACGCTTGATTAAATGCCGCTTCAATTTTTAGAATTGCTACTCTTCCTCGTGTGTAACCTTGCCCATACATCGCCATTAAAAGTGTTTCTGGTTTGACTAATGTAGTAGATGATGAATTTAAACCTTCTTTTGTAATATATTCTTCCGTTGAATAAATATCCTGATAATTCACTTCACCTGTTTTAACCCAAGGGATATCACCTTCCCAAAAATCAGGATTGTTTCTGTCTGGTGTTCCACCAGATATAATTTGACAGAAATAGTTAAGTTTACCTCTTTTCCAATGTTCAGGAATTTCACCTAACCACTCAATACCAGAATCTTTCATTGGGACGCTTGGATCTAGTCCTTTTATGACGGCGTGACTGATGAGGGCGGTGCGTTTTTCATCGAGTTTTTCAATGAGGGCTTCTTTCTTGGCGATGAGGTCATCTATTTGCTTGGTTTTATAGTCGAGAAATCGGGCGATTTCTATCTGTTCTAGTATGGGAGGAACACTTGTAGCAAATTTTGAAATTTGCTTTAAGCCTAGATCAGGAACGCCTATGCCTTGAGTTCTAAGCCTTGCTTCGCTTAATACTAATTCAGAATCTAAAAAATATTTAAAAAATATAGGGTTAGCTAATTCTTGCCGAAGTCTAATAACACAACATGAGTAAGAAACCAGAAATTTGATATCAACTTCAACAATTCGAGCTTTTCCTAAGCAAGCACCGATTCTAGAATAAATAATATCATTTCGTTTGGGGCATATTTTTTTTGATAACCTAATAAAATCTTCTTCTGCTATTTTCTTAATATCTTTTTCAAAATTTAAAGTTCCATCATCTAATAAATCTTTCGCTGAGAGAAATGGAATACCTTGATCAACAGCAACCGGCATTTCATGATTAATATCATTAATTTCCTCTGTAAGTCGTCCAAGTCTGTTTATTGACCAATGCTCAGGAATTTCACCCAACCACTCAACACCAGAATCCTTGTACTTTTCATAACCCTGATACTTACCCATTACACCACCTCCCCTAACATCGCCATAATGTCCGATTCCAGCGATTTAATATCATCCTCAATTTCATCCAAAGGTCGAGGTGGCTGATACACATAAAAATGACGATTTAAGGGAATCTCATACCCCACCTTAGTCTTAGATAAATCAATCCAAGCATCCGGTACATGGGGCAATACCTCCGCCTCCAAATACTCCTCACAATGCCCCTTTACCAACTTAATCAACTCATCTACATTCGCATCCTTGTCATAACCGAACGGTAACGGCAACGTAATATCATCCGGCAAAGGTACAATCTCCGTATCTCGCAAATTACTATCCGGTTCAGGATTCCCTTTCTTATCCCGACAGATTTCTGCTTCTGGATCAGCCTCACCCAACGCTGCTAAAATCGCCTTGATCACCGAATCTTTTAACTTTAGCCCTGCATTCTTTAGCACCCGATCTAAATCCCGCATAAATTCAGCACGGGACATATACAGGCGATTACCGTCCAGACCCTGCAAAGCATCTAAAATCTGATTTTGGAGACTTTCACCCATTTCGATTTCTAACTGTTGCGCTTTTTCATCCTTACGCTTCTTAGTCGTCGCCAAATCCTGAAACGCTTTTTGCTCTGACAACCGAGCCACCCGTTCCTCACTCGCCTGAAAATTTAATCTTAACGGACGCTCCACAGTAATTTTGAGAAATCCAAACTCCCGATTATCAAAAATCTTTGAGCAAATCTGCTTTTCTATCTGTCCGTCTGATTTCACCTCACATACACCATTTTGCTCAAAATCCCCATACAGTTGCACCAGTTCTGCAATATGCTCAGGGGATAACTCATTGCGCTTATTACCGAGACTCTTTTTCATTTTTTGAAAATGGTGCGTCCCATCAATAAGCTGAACTTTACCCTGACGATGTGCTGCTTTCTTATTCGTCACCAACCAAATATAAGTAAAAATTCCTGTGTTGTAGAACATCTGGTCAGGTAGAGCAACCACCGCTTCCAGCCAGTCATTTTCAATAATCCAACGGCGAATATTACTTTCACCACTCCCCGCATCCCCTGTAAACAAAGGCGAACCATTAAACACAATCGCAATCCGAGAACCATCACCCCCAACCTGTGGGGAGGCGTGCATTTTCGAGATCATGTGTTGCAAAAACAACAGCGAACCATCATTAATTCGAGGTAAACCTGCCCCAAAACGCCCCTCAAATCCAAGTTCCTCATGCTCATCTTTAACGAAATCTTCTTCCGGCTTCCATTCCACACCGAATGGCGGATTTGCAAACATATAGTGAAACTGTTTGTTGGCATGACCGTCACGGGGTAAAAAATTATTACTTTTGCTTTTTGCGTTTTTTATTCCCAAGGTGTCGCCATAGACAAGATTGTTAATCGGCTCATCTTTAATCAGTAAGTCAGAACAGCAAATTGCATAGGATTCAGGATTATACTCTTGCCCAAATAACCCTAAATTTGCTTCAGGGTTTTGTTTCTTAATATGTTCCTCCGATACCGAGAGCATTCCCCCTGTTCCTGCTGTGGGATCGTATACTGTCCGATAAATCCCTTGCTTAAAGATATCCTGCTCGTCACAGAAAACCAGATTCACCATCAGCCGAATTACCTCACGGGGTGTAAAATGATCTCCCGCTTCTTCATTGGCTTGCTCGTTAAACTTTCTCACCAGTTCTTCAAACAAATAGCCCATTCGTAAATTAGAGAGTTTCGCCGGAGATAAATCAACTTCAGGACTAGCGATCGCTTTCATCACCTCAAACAGACGGTTAGCTTCATCTAACTTCTGGATTTCATTATCAAACTCAAATTTCTCAAAAATATCCCGTGCCAGAGGCGAAAACCCATTGATATAAGCTCTAAGATTATCCGCCAGCCCCTCCGAATCTTCTAGTAATTTCTGAAATGTAAATTCACTAAGGTTATACAACGGCTGTTGGCGATTACCCCCAATTGCTACTTTAGCGATCGCCTTCTCAAAAGCGTCACCCTCTAAGCCCATCGCCTCAAACTTAGTCTTGGACTCAAGGACAGCTTGTTTAGTAGGTTCTAGAACAGAATCTAAACGACGCAATACGATCAAAGGCAACATCACCCGGCGGTACTGGGGGGGACGGTAAGGGCCTCGAAGTTTGTCAGCAATGCTCCAAATAAAACCGACTAACTCTTGATTATTAGAATTTTCTGTATTTGTCACCATCGGAATTTTGAGTAATAAAGTTAGATTGATTTATTTGCCAAAGAGTTAGTATCTGTTTTTTAACTATCCATGATTTTCTTGCCGAATTAAAGCTTGTTCTACTAAATCGAGGTTTTGTTTGGTAATGAAAATCTGACGTAGCCCGGAGATAAGTTGATTATTTCGAGCAATCATCTCCAGAAAGTTGGGGTTGACGCTAGTAATGTTGTTTTAATTTTTCCCGTCGACGGGAATTTAGGGCGCAATGGTCGCAAGCGAACCGACGTAGCCATCGCACATCGGGGGAGCATGTCAATATTAGCTAAGTTAATATACAGTATTACTGACCAAACAGAAGAAGTTTAGGTTATGCTGGCAATCAAACTAGATGCAGATACCATTAATTAAATGAGCCGGGTAATCGCACTCTTCAACCAAGCCGGTGGTGTTGGCAAAACAACTTTAACTATGAACCTGGGCTACCAACTCCAATTGCATGGTCACAAAATTCTTCTCATTGACCTCGACCCCCAGGCTTCCTTAACGTCCTTTATGGGCATTGAACCCGAAAGCTTAGAAAAAACTCCTTTTGACGCACTTATCAATGAGGAGCCACTTTTCATCCTGAAAAACCAATATGGGATGGACATAGCTCCTACCAATATCAACCTCAGCGTCGCAGAAATTCAACTTGTCAACATGGAATTTCGTGAAGTCCGTCTCAAAGAAACCATTCACCCAATTCGCAATAACTACAACTTCATCCTCATTGACTGCCCACCCAGTTTAGGCTTATTAAGCTATAGTAGCCTCGTTGCTGCTAGTCACTTGCTGATACCGATTGAAACCCACTATAAAGCCTTCCAGGGAACAAGCCTCCTGTTGCAAACCATAGGTAAAGTTAAAAAAAGAGGAAACCGTAACTTAAAAATTGCCGGGTTTGTTCCTTCCCGTTATGCTGCCTCCAACTCCCAAGACCAACGTACCCTCAAAGCTATCTCAGAACAATTTTCTCCCGTTGCCCCAGTTTACGATCCAATTCCTAGAGCTACAGCCTTTGTAGATGCCTCTGAGCAACAACTTCCCTTAGCTCTCTACGACCCTAAGCATCCAGTTCTTAAAGTGCTGGAGCAACTAGCAAAAAAAATGGAACAATTATAATGGTTCGACCTCGAAAGACAGAACAACCTTACAAAGCTAAAGCCGATATCAGCGTGTTAATGGGAGACGAGCAGTCATCAACAGAGCCACTACTATTACCCATTGATTCTATTTCTCTGCCTAAAAGTCAACCCCGCCGCTACTTCGATCCCCTTAAGCATAAGCAGCTAGTTCAATCCATCAAAACTCACGGGATTTTGGAAAACCTGCTTGTCCGCCCCCTCCCCGATCTAGAAAATCAGTATGAATTGGTTGCCGGAGAAAGACGCTATCGAGCAGCTATCGCGGCTAAACTCAAAGAAGTCCCTGTTACCATTCGTGAACTTACTCCGGATCAAGCACTGCAACTGGCACTTGTAGAAAACCTGCTACGAGAAGACCTTAATCCAATAGAAGAGACAGAAGGCATACTGCAACTGCTAGCTATCCGGCTCTCCATGCCAGTAGCACATGTTCCCAACCTACTTTACCGGATGCAGCATGAAGCTAAAGGAAAACTTGCCCAAAACGTTTTGGGCAATGAACAAGGTCAAGCAATAATCGCACTTTTCAAGGAATTGGGTAAGCTTAGTTGGGAATCTTTTGTCTCCAGCCGCTTGCCATTGCTGAAGTTGCCAGCAGAAATTTTATCAGCACTCCGAGCCGGGAAAATTGCTTACACTAAAGCTCAACTGATTGCCAGAGTCAAAGATAAAGAACAGAGACAATCATTGTTAAAAGAAGCTATTGCAGCTGATTTGTCTCTTAGTGAAATTCGAGAGCGAGTTAAAGCACTACAACCTTCACTAGATCCTGAGTCGCCGCAAGCCGTAATTAAAACTATTACCCGTCAGATCACTCAATCAAAAATTTGGGAAAATCCCAAAAAATGGAAACAAGTGCAGACACTCTTGAAAAGGCTGGAAGCCTTAGTTACAGATGAAAAAGATTTTGACCAGACAAATTCGTAAGTCACAGTGATTATTGAGAAGCTTGATGTGACTTGCACTTAATAGTGATAGCTTGAGCGCTTTGATTATGTCTAGTGATAGGAGTTTGGATTGAGCAATATCTTTAATATGGATTTGGGCTGGGTCTTTGTTTTTTGCTAAGGCTTGGGCTTGGTTTTTTGTTGGGGCAGCAGCAGGGGCTGAAGCTGAGAGTGAATTAAACCGCTCTTTCAGCCAATCTGAAATCTTTTTAATCTTGCTGTTAGACTCTGTTGGTTTTATGGCTGTAGGCGAATTAGTCGGCTGGGGTTTGCAAATTGCTAACCATTGACATGATTATTTTTAGAAAATTCGTAACTTTGAAGCAGATAAACCCCAAAGCGATCGCATTCTTATCTGTAGCGACCTGCAATCCTAATAAGCTTAAGACGGCTCTATATGCACACTCCACTCAGACCAAGGTTTACAATTTGACAGGATGCTCTTCTCAAGACCTATGATGTTTCTATCGAGTTTTTCTTTAGTTTCATCAGAAAAAATATTGCTACCCCATTCTCTAATACGACCATTGCCAGCACCACTAATATTAGTCATTTGATAATAATCAGCAAGGCTGCGATACTCTTCATTTTCCCATGCTAGTTTCTGAAACAAGTAAAAGATAAAAGCACCTACTGGTTTAAAGTGAGCTACTTGATTCTCAAAGCTATTTGTATGTCCATAATATGCAGTTGTAGCTATAAGCAAACGTCTGGATTGCTTTAGCGTAATGTCTGGACTGAAACCTTTATTTAAGAGTAAAAAAGTACGTTGTGATGAAGCCCAAGATCCCAAATCAGCTACACAGATTAGGTCAATCATTTTTCTGGGATGATCAACTAGCCTGCAATCTTCTTCAATAAGCTTATTCGTAATATTTTCCGCTGGTGTTGACATCTCTCCCTTCCAAGAATGAGAATGTGCTAATAGTCCATATATTATTGGAGTATTTAGGTCTTTAAAGGGAGAACCTTTTCTTGGCGGAAACAATGACTTTATTTCAATACAATTTTTTAACGCTTCAGTAATATGAGCAGCCTTTAAAGTAACTTTGCATTCAAAAGCAGCAGCTACACCTGCTGCAAGATAAAGTTTTTTGTTAAGTAGCTTCTTGGGATAGAATGATTTTAATACGATTACATCAACTTGAGGACTTGTTTTCCCATCCTCACTTATAATTCTTCCCTTCGTCACAACTTGATAAGTAGGCGGCAACCAATCTCTTAATAACTCTGCCCAGTTCTCTTCTCCTTGATCTCCAGCAGTACCAGGATCTTCAGTAGCACGTTTTTGAATACGTTCATACTCGAAGGACATTTCTTGGCTGATTTGCAACATGAAATCGAAAAGATCATGATTTTTGACTTCTTTCAAGTACTTACAGCTCCTTTAATAAAAAGCTAACTTATGAGTTGTCTTAGGCTTGCCAACAGACAGCTATATATCCGACTTACTTACTATCTAATAATAGATTTCCTCTCTGCCAAATGTTTCTTGTCGATTATACCTTTGAAGTAGAGCTGTTCCTTCCACCAATTTTTGCTATCGTTACAGTTCCAAATCATCCTGTTGAGCGAGCGCTAATTTTTGGCTGCTTCTTTCTTCACTCTAATTTCGTCATATAAGTAATTAGCAGTTTATTCTCCTTTAAAGAATTCAGGAAAATCCTTATTGAATTGTTGCCTTGCATATTCAGTTAATCCATTGGTCTGGTAAAGAGATATTTCTTCCAGTCCTCTCAAAACAAAATGGTCATTATCTTTGTAGAAGTGATAAATATTAAACTGGGGTGCTAACTCATTAAAATATTGCTCACAAAATGTCCAGAAAGACCATATAACTGGATTAAACCCACCAGCCAATTCATATCCTTTACCATCACAAACAACTAAATTCCAACTGCTAAAATACGCTGTAGGATCGTTATCGTCAGCAACTTCCCCTTGCCCATAATCAAAGGCTAAATGACCAGTTAACCTTTCCCATTCTCCTCGAACTGAATTTACATCAGCATTTATACGACTTATGAAACGTCCAAATAGCTCGTTCCAGGGTTCTGTAGAGAAAAGATGATCGTATAACATGATTTGACCGAAGAATTTACCCGTCCATATTTCCATACTGTCTATTAGTTTTAGCTCATAAAGATGGAAGTTTTGTTGTGCATCAAACTCAACGATATCAAGCTTGGTATCCGGCATTCCAAGAGTTTTGCCTGCATTGTATTTACCGATTTCATAGCGAAGATTCAGTCCAGTAATAAAAACACTTGCAGGTCGTAAGCTGTGTAAATAATTTAAGAGAACGTCTTGAAATTCTTGTTCTTTCATATTTTTAAAATACTATTCTGGCTCCTAACACTTTTGATTGGACTTTATTTGTATTTCATTCATCGGAAAATTCATGGCATTCTCTAAATTCTGTTGCCACCGCCGCCCTCTTCACCAATAGTCTGCCAACCCGTTCAATCCAGCCCATCCATCAATAGCTCTGACATTTCCAATTGATCGCGATTGCGGTTATCGTCGTAAATTTGGAGCGTATTTAATTTAGCGTGTCTGCTCAGTTTTTGTGCTTTGCGGACATTGCCATCAGTCTTTTCAAGTACAGCAGTAATCGCACTGTGGCGACAACGGTGCGGACTCATGTGTTTTTCAACACCAGCCCGTTTAAACAAGCGTTTGACTATTTTATAAATGCCATCCCCGGTTAACCTGTTACCATAATTTTGAAAATCAACCGAGGTAAACAACGGACGGGACGAGGACATATCACCACCACGGGCAATCAGCCAGTCAGTAATCGCTATCACAGTGACTTTTGGCAGATTGACTGTCACTCGTACTTGCTTGCCCTTTCCCAAAATTGATAGCGTCCCTCTAGATGTGTCAAAATGTCTCAAGTCTAAGGTGCTAATCTCATTTCTCCTCAAAGCATTGCCCCACAGTAGGAGCAACAAAGCATAGTCCCGCTTTCCTGCCAGCGAAGAGCGATCGCACTGCCGGATCACGCTCAAAAATTCTTCGCCTGTACAACCGCTAGTGTCGCGGTAGGACTGCACTGGGATACTGTCCACATCCACAGCATAGTTGCAAACTCCCAGCTTTCGGCCAAAAGCAACCAAAGATTTAATTGCAGCTAGTCTGCGGTTAATAGTGTTCGGTGCTAGTCCAGCTTCATTAAGCGTGGATCTATATTTAGTCACCACCAGCGTTGCTTTGTGACCGTCCAGGTGTAAAAACTCCAAAATAGAATCCCGGTGAGGACGCTGGCCCGTCATGCGCGTAAAAAAATCCGTGATATCTTTGCGGTAAGCCCTACGAGTTCCCTCACTGTTTTTGGATTTTAGCAGTTCCTCCAACACGTCAGGATCAGAGTCAATTACTCCAGCAAAGTATGCCTCAATTTTGGCACTGAGGGCATTTTCTAATTTTTGGACTACAACTAATTCACTATCTTTGCTCATGACTCCCCCCCCCGGCTGCGGTATCGAGAATGGCGTTTTCCAATACCAATGTTTATTATGCAGCTGCATGGGTCAGGCTGATTTTTAAATTTGTTCTACTATTACTTGTTTTGGGCGATCGCTTGAACATACAGCAGAGGGGGTAAATGAGCAACGGTACAGATAGTTACGCTAAGGCTGTAACCCTTGCTGTATAAGCATTATGCCAATCGATATTTTTGGCAATTCTCAATGTACCAATTAACCTATAGGTTATTTGGTACAGCTTTTTTGTACGGCACAACAAGGATTTGAAGCTCCTAAATTTCAAAGGCTTCAACTGGTACAGGTGTCCAGGATGTTAAAAACAGGTCATCAAGTCCTTAGCGTAAGTTTCTGAATGGATGCTCATTTCACCCCGCAGATTGCAGCTAGTGCGATCGGCGATTGTCCCAATGTTGGGATTTATTTTAAGCTACCTCTTAGCGATCGCTCTAAAGTTGGTGGGTTATAGCTAAATAAATTGGTACAACCTATGTCAATCGTTATGAAGGTTTGCGATAAAAAGTTCACCCCTGAAGACCTTCTCTCCTGGATAGTGTTCAGGGGTGAATCTTTGTATTCTGATTGAGTGCTAATTTTTTGGCTGGCTTGCTTGCACGAAGTGGTACGGCATCGCCTTTTGCCCCTCTCCAACACCCAATGCCCAATCACCTAAAAATAGATTGGAGGTTTTGGGGTTTTAGTAGTCATGGTTTGGTAGTCGTCGTAGGTTCACAAAACAATTCAATAGGATTTTGTGCCCAATCAGTACATTGAATAACTGTTTCCACTCTTTCGGCTATCTTCTTAAATTGCTGATAGTCAAGTTTATTGCTCTTGATATAGTTTGCTTTTTTCTGTACTTCTAACGGAGCATCTATAAAAGCTTTTTTTATCAATTCATACTCTCTTTTATTAATCCTCCCTGGAGGAGATAAATACACTCCTGCAACAGGAATTACTTTGCTTCTTTCAATTACTCGTAAATCCGGATTATTTTTGATAATAGGATAAACCCCTGCCCCTACATCAGCTTCACCTGATTTTACTTTCTGGATAATTTGCTCAAGTAAGTTATCTTTACTTACTCTAATAGTCTTGCCATACAAATCATAGATGGGCATATAAAAAGCTGGAACATTGTCAAAGTCTCCTAAAGCAACAGTTTTATCAGATGTTATATCAACTTTACGTTTAATAGGACTATCTTTACGAACAAAAATAGTTGCATCAAAATAAGGATTATTATTAGGATACATACGAGCAATAAATTCATAATCATTATCTTCTGCTACAACTGAAACCGCAGGAGAAACTGTGAAGACGATATCGAATTTTTTATCAATAATATTATTTTTTAAATCTTGTAAAGAATCGCTTTGATTGTCAATTTGTACTTGTAGTACTTGACCTAAAGAAGGACGCAATTCTTTTTCTAAGTAATCTTTTAAGCCTTTATAATTTTCTGCTGAATTGTTATTTGTGAACAAAACACCTATAGTTAAAGTGCCATTTTGCAATGGTGGTCTTGGATTTATTTTGCTAATCTGATTAGCCACCACAGATATCAGCAAACCTCCTCCTCCCCAAACCAGCATCTGTAAAAATCTCCTCCGGCTGATTAAAGAGGGGCTAGAGTTTTTCCCCGTAAAACTCGGTTCTTTAATTGGTGGTTTAACTTTAATTCCTAACTTTCTGATTACTTTTCTCCACCAAGCATACCTTTTTTGCTTTTGTAGTGAGCGACTAAATTCATCCGATACTCTCATCGCCAGTACAGATTTTCCTCTCATAAAGCCGAGAAAAATGTAATCCCGTAATTGACTATCAACAGCCGCTTTTTTAGATAATAAATAAAGTATTGGATTAACTAATTTTGGCAGAAACCGACGATATTCTCTTGCTACTTCTAATTGCAATTTGCTCATAGAACCTTGAACAGCCGTAATTAGCAACCCTTGTAGCACAATCCGAATTATCTGCTTTTGCTCTGGGGTAAGTGTTGTAATTAGGAAAACACGCAACCAGTCTGGCATATAACCATAACGCAACCACGGTAAACGAGCTAAATCAGTTAATGAACACACCTCTATCAAAGATGCACCCGACTCTATTTTCAGCACATTACCTAAATAAATAGTTATGTTCCAGTGCAACTCTGGAAATACAGCACAAGCACTCAGCCAATAAAAGCCATGCTTACCCAGATATTCCTCTAGGGATTCCAGCATGGCATTAATCTGCTCAGTTGGTGGTGGATTACGTTCTATCCACAAATAAGGTCGTGTACGCAAGGAATCTGGTAGGGGTATTTGCATTTCTTCCCCAACAAAATAAGTCGCCCATCCTTGGCGCAATCTTTGACTCAACACCTCTAAACCTTTAATTGTTGCAGGTAAAAGAATAAACTCTTGTGCAAGTTCTAATTCCTGATACCCCCAACTTTCCACAGGTGTAGGCGTTAAAAATGCCCGCTTCTCCCAGCTTGTCAACTGATTTACCCAAGGTTCTAATTCCCCACTAATAGAGCTAAAAAATTTCTCTGTATCAGAAATCATCACCAGAGAATGTTCACTATATTTTGATATAATTTCTCTGAGTCTGAATGAATAATTTTGGTTATTATCAGCAAAACAGATTTGCGGATCATCATCAAAAAAATAGATGGTAATAAATACTCCTTCCTGTTTCAGACCTTTAATTATCTCTTCAATAAATTTCGCTTGATGGTCTCGGTAGCTAGTGCGATTAACAAGAAAGAGATATTCTGGAATAACTTGATAATTCCGATAAACTGGAGTCAGCCATCCTCCCTGCTTCAGAGTTGCATCAAGAGTTTTATTTACATCAATTTCGTGAGATGGCACACGGATACGATATCTTAAACTCCGAGCAATTTTTAACAATACAAGGCTGGGAAATAAATTCTCCTCAAACCCCGTAATAGAAATCGTTTGTAGCTCAGGCTTTTGTGTTGTACTATGGCGTTGCAGAAATAGGTTAGCACGCCACAACCACCACAGTTGCCAAACTAAAAATATAACAACAATCAATAAAAATAGCTGTATTTGCCAATTAAATAACGGGTTAGGGGGAGGTGTTTTACTCGGTTCTGTTTCGACTACTGTTGGTAATGTCTCTGGTGCTGGTGGTATTTGAGGTCGAAAAGTTGGGATTGATGATGTTATTTCTTTTGGAACTGGTTCCTGATTTGTGTGAGATGGAAATACGATAATAGATATAAAAATAGTTATGGAAATGAGAAGTGTTAGACTTTGCATTCGATAGAAAAGAGCGCGTTCTGTTTCTAGTTCGGCTGAAAGTGCTTCGGCTTCTACATCTACTTTTTTTGTTAACGTATGGGCTTTATTAAATAATTTAACCCAACGCTCAAAACGTTGTTGAAATTCTTCTTGCTCAATTGGTGAACTACAAAAAATCGGCCCTAATAAATTTCTCAGTTGCTCTGGACTATCTAGAGTTTTTCCCTGAGCAATCAGCATTAAAATTAAATCCTGGGCTGCAATATATTGAGGTATGCCAATTTTGTAACCAGCTTCCCTGAGTTCATCAATGAACACTATCAAGACATCAGGATTTAGCCAATCTGGGATGTTTTTTTCTGTTCCTTTATCCACTGTTCTACAACTTTTTCAGCTTTTTCTTGATCTTCGGCAGTTTTGATTAAGCTACTCAGAGTACCAAAAACTATATCCCTTTGAATTAAAGGATTTTCTGACTCACGAGTAAATTTTTGCAAAATTATCAGCCAGCTTAATAATTCAGAAGTTGCAGGTTTTTTTCTCAAGCCAGTTTGGGGAGAACGTAACCTGTAAAATAAATTCAGAGCGGCTTGCAAAAAAGAATTACTTCTACCAGTATTTATCCCCAAACGATTGGCAACAATTTCTAGCAGGCGCTCAGATTCGGGAAAGGGGATATTGTAATAAATACAACGCCTCAAAAAAGCATCTGGTAAATCTTTTTCCGAATTGCTAGTAATAATTACAATCGGTTGTAAGTTGACATCTCCCACAATTTCTTCATTTGCTAATTCGGGAATACGAAAATACATTAATTCCAATTCATTGAGTAAATCATTAGAAAAATCTCTCGGCGCTTTATCAATTTCATCAATTAAAACTACAGAACGCGCTTTCTCGGAATGTAGGATTTCTGATGGTAATAAATGCTTGACTTCATCTGGATTTCTACTGCGTAAAATAGCCAATCCTAAAGCTTGGAAAGTAATATAATTTAAAAAGTTAGTTGCAGTAACTCCACTCTGCACATCTTGGAAACGTTTTAAGGCATCATAAGTATAGAATAATTCACGGGCAATACTAGTGGACTTAGTTTCAAATTTCAACGGCTGTTCAAGTCCAAGTTCCCATGCCAGACTGTAAGCTAGTTGAGTTTTCCCTGTCCCTGGTTCACCAGTCAGCAGTAGAGGTTGTCCCAGCAACAGTGCGACATTGCACGCATCTTTCAAACCTGCATCTGCAATATAATTTTCTGGCTGGAGTAATTGAGAACGTGGAGGCACTGGTAGAGTTATTGGTAACTCAGATTTTTCACGGTTTCCGATACCTGAATAAAACGGAAACTTCATGTCATTTCTCCCTCACCTGATAGATTAGATTTCAGCAGTGTGATTAAGTTATCAGCTAAATCATCCATCGGCATTGTATTGGATGAGTTTTGTTCTTCCCATTTGTCAAATAACTCTCTAATTTCTTTGAGCAATTTATCAGCCATTGCTGCTCCAATCATGTTTTGAGTATGTTCCATCCGCACCCAATCCTCAACTTCCCCTCGATTCACTCCCATTAGCTCTGGCAAAACAAGACCTGACAAACGATTAAATTTATCAAAATTAGATAGTGAAAGCCTTTCTATATACTGATAAATTTTTTGATTGACTCTCTGGTAACGATATTGCTTTAAAAAATAATTGATAAACCTAAAAAATAAGCGTATTATATCAAAATTTTTAGTTTGCTTATTACGCCTAATTTGGTATTTAATAAAAATACAAATGATTAAATTTTGATTGACATGAACAGGCCATGTATGCCAAAAATTCAAGAGATTATCCAAAGTTGCAAATTCTTGTTTTTGCAATTGTTCAGTCAATAAATGAGTATGAATAAGAATAGGAATAGAACATTCATTAAAATAAGCATTAATTTCTTCTAGAGAAGCAGAACTACGTTTAATAACAATATTCGCTAACGTGGTGCGTAAGTAATCTGAAAATTCCTGGGCATCCTTCAATTTAGGAGGAGAGGGCAGGTGATATTGTTTAATTGAGTCTTGTCCTAAACACTTAGGTAATGATATTTTATGTAACCGTTCTAAAAATTTGTCATGGCTTTGAAACTCATCACCATGAATAATACAAATTAGAGGAAAGAGGGAAGTCTTTTCTATTAGCTTATTGATGCCTTTTTCTAGTTCATATTCCTGCCGACTACGATTAACTAAATAGGGCAATAGAGAAGGGATTTTCCGTTCAGGTTGCTGTTGTTGTAACTTCTTATTGGTGGGAACAACAAACTGTATTTTGTTATTGTTCCCGTAAAATACGGTGTTACTGTTACCCAGAACTGCCTGATTTTCATTCCCTTGGACGGCGCTATTTTCATTACCCTGGAGTGTATTTTTATTTAAATAAATATCAGACATTTTGCTCATAATTTAGTTTTATAATCCCAACAAATGAGAACCAGCCGCCGCTCCCAGCCAGCTTGCAACTTTCACAATAATCGGCTTGGCTGTTGTCCAAATTTTCTGACCAGCTTCCACGCCCTTACTCGTTTTATCAAGTGTTTCTGCCACAGTTCCCAAACGCTCTAATGCACGTTGCTTATTTGGTTCTTCTTTGTCTGTGGCTTTCTTAGCAGCACTCAAGTCTTCAATTACTTCTTCTTTGGTATCGGCTGGTAATTCTGCCCCTTGAATTAAAGTTTCCAGTTGCGCCAGCAACTTAACAACATCCTCCTTAGTGAGCGATTCTGCGGTATCTGCACCTACCTGATTTTGTTGCGTCACTTGATTCTCATCACCAAGCACACCTTGGTTATTGTCACCTTGAATTGCGCGGTTGTTGTCACCTTGAACGTTATTAACGTTTCCGCCTACAGAACCACCAACTGAAAAACCACCTGGATTGCTAGTCATAGTACTTACCTGTCCTACTTGGGTGTTTGAATAAAAATTAGGGCGCTCTAACGCCGTCATTACCATATTCTCTAATCTGCGGATTTGATTATCTTTTTCTGCTAATAGTAATCTAATTTCTCGCTCCGGCAAGGCTTTTATCTCATTGTAAGTGTCAAAATACTCTGCACTCAGTTCAGACTTATCAGATGTAGCTGCGGTTTTAGCACGAAGTAAAAACTTATCCTGTCCCCGTTTCTCCATTGCCACAATCTCTAATTCGGCATCTGGGTGGTTCTCCGCCAACTGCTTAAAGGAAATTGCGATCGCTCTTGGGTCAACCCCTTGGTTGTGGTAAAGGTCGAGTGTATCAAAAATTGGTTTAATGAAATCCCCAAACTCCCCATCTGCAAACACTTCTTTGTGGTTATCTGGTTTACGGAGTGGATCAGGATTCTCTTTTGTGGGTAGCCGCATATAAACGTATTCACACCGCACCCCATCAAATTTAGTGTCGGTGGTAATGCCCCAATCTTGAATGTATGCCCCGGTGAGAGTAGCACCTGTAAAATCAGTTCCATTAAGTTGTGCCTGTACTAACTTCGCTCTGGATAAATCAGCGTCTTGTAAGTTGGCTTCACTTAAGTCTGCACCAATAAAACTTGCATCTACCAAATTCGATCCTTGAAAATTTACTCCTCGCAAGTCTTCACGATCAAAATTCAAGTCTAGCCCTTGACCTTTTACTAACACGCTTACCACTTGTGCTTTTTGCAGGTAAGTTGCGCCAGGGCGAACACGATCCAGTTTCTTAGTTTTGCTGAAACAAGTGCGAGTTAAAATAGATTTTCTAAAATCTATACTTTTAAGTGTGGCTCCAGTGAAGTTGACATCAGTTAAATCAGAAGAGCGAAAGCTTGTACCACCAAAGGCTGCAAAAGCAACAGCAATGTTCCGAATAATAGCGTATTTTTCATCTCCTTTCATTGCTCTCCAGGTAATGCAAGCACTAAGTAAAACTCCGGCTCCGGCGACGGTGAAGGCTCCGGTGAAGGCGAAGGCGACGGCTCCGGTGACGGCTCCGGCGAAAGCTCCGGCGACGGCTCTGGTGAAGGCGAAGGCGAAGGCGACGGCTAAGGCTAAGGCTCCGGCGACGGCTCCGGTGAAGGCTCCGGCGACGGCGAAGGCGACGGCGAAGGCGACGGTAAAGGCTCCGGCTCCGGCGACGGCTAAGGCTAAGGATAAGGCGACGCTGAAGATGATGTTTCCGGCAAAGGCTCCGGTGAAGGCGACGGCGAAGGCGACGGCGAAGGCGACGGCTAAGGCTAAGGCTAAGGCTGAGTTTAATCCTTGGCGAATAATAACTATAAATAAAACAATTATCATTATTAAGGTAGTCCAGCCACCAACCTGATTTTCTAGCCTTGAAGTTTTAAATATAAAAGCTATCGACGGTGCAGCAAAGGCTGAGAAAAATCCTGAAACTCCAGATAGCAGCCAGGAAACACCTACTAAAAAAATAGCCCAACGCTTTTGCAACCCAGCAGTAGCATGACTAAAGTTTGCGTTCCTCAGATTTGCTCCTGTAAAATCTGCGCTTCGGATATCTGCATAGCTAAAGTTTGCACCCTCAAGATTTTGACCTTTGAAAGAACGACCTCTGAGATTATGACCGGAGAAGTCTAGGGGCATGGCTAGGTGCTGTATACAAACTCTTTGTGGATACAGGTATACCATAAACAATTCCAGAATTTTAACGGGGTAAGTTGATTTTCTGTTTCTAGCGTTAGGATTCACTCTTAATTGCAAGTCACACAAAGACCTAGTAGTGCGATTCGTTGTGTGAATCCAAAGCGATCGCTATGTGTAGCGAACTGCAAACATCCAGCGATAAAACTGCAAACAAGGCGATTTTGAAACCACATTAATTGCAAATAAAGGGGGTCTCAAAACCACAATAATTGCAAATGAAACTGCAAACATAATTTTCAAACTGCAAA
>DASQZD010000032.1:0-2997 GCA_035638855.1 Nodularia sp. (in: cyanobacteria)
AGGTATTTCCCGCTCTAATGAACTAATTACGGCTGGGCCATTGGCTTTATCCTCAACTAGCTTGGCAGTGGAATTGGGATATTTAGCCGAGAGTGCGCGAATAGCTGCAATGGTGGTAGGGAAGTCCATGCGATCGCGTACCTGGTCAAGCAGGTAAAATTGTCCGCCGCGTTTACCCCAAACTTGACCCACTACATAATCTGATTTGTTCGTATCCTTAAAGGTGCAGTCCCAAGACTGAATGATTAGCTCAAAGTCATCGGGTAGAACTTTGTAATACTTCCACCACGAGCGCTTGAAGTGTCCGCCGTCAGCAGGAGCCGGTCGCTGCTGGTGCTGACCCGCGTAGCCGTATGAACCCAATGCCTTCTTTTCCTGCTCCAGTATCTCGCTTGAAAAGCGTTCTGGAAACATCAACTCCCCTGACTCTGTTCTAGGGTCAACCCATCCTAAAGCCGTCGGGGAAAACGGTTTTTCAAATTCTTGGGGGACGCACAGATGCACCCAACTGCCTTGCTTCAGAACGTGTCCCGATAAATCACAGTTGTGAACTGTTATTATCCCACTCACGAAATCATGGCAAGGAGTTTCCAGGTCGTAAACCTCTCCCTCGTAAAAATCAGATTCAATTGAGCGCAGTTTGGCAACAAACCGATCTTCAGACGCTCTATAAAAAGTTTCTCTGTTATATACGGACTCTGGTACGCCCAGAAATTCCGATACTTTGCTTGATATTTTTACTCTCAAATCGTAAATGACAGATGCTGGGGTTTTTATTACTCGCCCCGATTCAGCCCCACTTTTGACAACAACCGTTCTTTCCTTTTTATCCGAAGCGCGGACGGTGGCAAGTATGCCAATTCTCAGCAATCCCCTTTGAAAGCCCGATACTAGCTCCAAAGACACACTAGAGATTCTTACCGTTCCGTTTGTATAACATCCATCGCCACGCCAATACCCCAAAAGCATCTCCCTGAAATAAATCTCAGGCAAGTTAATAGCCCACTCTGGCAATCGCTTAAGTTTTGCACCTTCCCCGAAAAGATTTAAAAAATGAGCAATCTGGTAAGATGCGAACGATATCTGGTAGACGTTGGGTGTAGCACTTATCCGCAAAGGGATATTGTATTTAGCGAGTACCAATCTAATATCTTCGACAAAATGTATTTCTTTTGAAGAAAATGTTAGTCTAATTCGGTCTTTCCTCTGCCTGCCCATGCCGAGGCATCCTTCAGCCAACCAGTAGCCAACCAATCTCCAAAAGCCAGGATCTTTTAATGCACTAGCAGGTACAGCCATAGCTCCTGGCTTTGTGATGCCATAAAGTGCTATGTAGTTATCAACCAACTGCCTCGTTTTCACACCTATTTTTTCGGCAATTTCTCTACTGGAGAATCCCTCGTCAACTAACTCTTGCAGACGTTCCCTAGATACAACAGGATTCTTGCCTTTGAGGGTTTTAAATTGAAGCTTAGGCGGAGATTTAAAATCACACTCAAGCCATAGTCTTTGAAGAAACTCATCAGCAGTGTCCGGTTGCGCCACGCTAGGAAATACAACCAAGTCAGATACTAGAAGCTTGCCAGCTTCTACCCATCCACGGTTGTCTGTTAAAACTAAGTGTTCAGGAGTACACCACAAGGTTTCGGGGTATCCCCATGCTGTAATACCGATAATGTCGCCCTTGTAAGGCTTTTTCCTGGTTGCGATAACGCTTTGGAAGCCAGCAGAAGTAAGAATGCGATCGCCAGGATTAATAACAGAGATGATTTTGATTCCCATATCTGTTATTATGCCATTTTTAGGTAATAAACATTCGTGCAATCTTTGCATTATGCCAATTCGCACAGATGATTTTAGGTCATTAACCCGGTTGCGAATGGCACTATCCCATCGGTCAATAACTCCCTGGCGAATAAGTTCGGAATTTACCTCTTGGGCATCGTGCGGATCATCCCAGGCGATGAAATCCCCGCGATCGCCGGTGATCCTACTATTGAAACCAAAAGCGCTGCGTACCCCGCCTTTGGTATTCCAAAACGAACTTTTAGAATTATTGTCAACTCGCAGCTTCCAGTCAGGAGAAAATCGCTTTTGATACCAGTCGCTTTCGATTACATCGCGGCAGTAGACGCTATCTCGCAGCGCTACGCGGGGATTGGACGACAAGAAAATAGCTCTCCAGGAAGGGCAAATTGTCCACATCCATGCAGGTGTGCAAACTGATAAACAACGACTTTTTAGCGATCCTGGCGGGACATTAATTAGAAGATTCTGAATTCGTTGGACGTAGTGCGGGTTTTGTTTATGTTTAAACCAATCAAGTAATGTTTCTTGTATATGCCAGCACATTACGTCAATGTGCCAATTCCAAAGCAAATCTGTGCTAGGTTCTAAAACTTGCCAGCTTTCACGCACAAACTCCGCAAGAGATAGCGTTATCTGAACTGTCTCTTTTTTTGTGGCTGCTAGGGCCGCTTCCTCCCATTTCTGTCTTGTGCTTACGCCCTTCTTCTTTGCCACGCATTATTCAACTCAGTTAAAAATTCTTCAGGGTCAATATCAAGTTCAATGGCGCGTTCGACCAAATCAGCTACAGTTTCAGGTTTGAGTTTGCGCTTGAGTTCAATCAGTTTTACAAGCGCTGTCGCCATACTGCCTTTACCTAGCTCTGCACCTGGTAGGCTTCCGTGAATATCAGCGATCGCACTTTCAACCACTTCAATATCATCCAACCCCCCAAAATCACGTTGCCTGTATTCTGGTTTTGAAGCTTGAGTTCTAGGTTTTGGCTGTAGCTGGATGACGTTACTATTTTTAGCATTTTGTCGGTGTGCGTCCCAATTACCATCTTTTGCCCAGCGATCGATAGTCCGGCGGGTAACACCAAGGACGGTGGCGATGTCTTCGGGTGACTCACCTGTAATATACTTTGCCTCAGCAAGTTTAATTTTGTCGCCGTCTTTTTTCCGAGACATTATTTAGGACAATATAGAA
>DASQZD010000033.1:0-3170 GCA_035638855.1 Nodularia sp. (in: cyanobacteria)
CCAATATTTTGTATATACCCAAAGATACTAAAATCACGATTTTAGTGAATCGCACTCTAGAGTTGCCATGAAAAAGTTTTTGATTGGTATACCATTGGCTCTTGCAGTTGTTTGTGTACCACTATCCACAATTGCCGCACCAGTCGTTCGCACCATCAAACAAACTCAAGCTAGTGGAGAGCAGGCCAAACTACAAACTATCAACGTTTGGAATGGTCACGGGGTAGCAATTTCTTTCTATGAAATTGGAGAGACAATTAAAAAAGTTTGGTTAGATGATCCATCGCAAATTCTGCTTGACACCGATGGTTGCTTATCGGGACTGGATCAGAATTGCTCTAGCCCCGGCGCTGGACTGATTCATCTGCGACGGATATTGAGAGTAAACATTCCTGGGATACCGCAAACATCTACCACTTTGTTAACAGTAATTACGCAGTCATCCTCTGGGGAGCGTAAAGCTTACAGTTTTCGGCTAGCAACAAGTAATGGCACTCCTAAATATAGTCAGGTAACGATCCAGAATGATGTCGCACGAGGACAAACAGCCCCGAAACCTCAATTGCAATCATTAGTTAAAACACAGCAAACAATTAACCAAATTCGAGACGGTATTGTTGTCGCTATAAAAAGTGGATGGATGAATCAGCAAGATGAACTACACCAACGATTGCAAAAGTTAATCGGTTATATACAAGCAGGTGATGACATTTCTACTGCTACTAATAAGGCTTCTGTCTCTCAAGACTTAGTTAACAAATTAATTGCTTTAAATAATAATTCTGATAATTTAAGACAAGGTAATAGTTTATGAAATCATCTTTTCGCCTCAATGATAACGCCTTACGTTACTTAATCTTTTTTAGTTTAGTAGGTAGCTTGTTTCTTCATAGTTTCATAAAATATGGGCTATTGAACTCTTTTGTAGGCTTTTTGCTGCCCAAGGCTTCAGCACAAGTACCCATTGTAAATTCTCCTAATGGGTTTACTCCTGATTGGTCGCGCTTGCGTTTTAGCGACATGATTATTTCTGAAAGTAACAGTGTTACCTACCCAGGCACAAGAGGTACAGAAAGCAGAACTTGGACGGCAGGACAAAGCATTAGCGAGTTTATGGAACTGGGAGATTTTGAAACACCTCAATTAGCAATAGAAAATTTAAATCTCTCAACCATAGCTTCAGTACAAGGAATCAATTTAAGCGGGTTAACATTAGATGATTTTCAATTAACTCAATGGCAGACCTTACCAAATTTGGTCAAAGCCGTTCCTAATTTGGGTAATAGAAATGTTAATAGTGTTATACCTATCCGTGATTTTGCTAGAAGATTTGGCATTAATGGCAGTACAATCGCTAATCTCAGCCGCTATGACAATTTAAGTAATGTTCAACTTGGTCGAGTAATTAATTTAAAAAATTATCCTTTGACATCCATTCCTAATATCCAGAGCGCATCAATAAATCGCTTTGCCAATTGGCAAGATTCCAGAATTGATGGTGTACCAGGATTATCAACACTCACCTGGGATAATTTACCGGGGTTGAGAACACTTGACCTTTCATTTGTTGCCAAAGTTGATCTCCCATTGGGAGAAATTGAGGCTAACCTCAAACGCTCCATATCTGGTAGCTATCAAGATGGCTTTAATGTTCCCTGTCTACAAAATAATTGCGCTCATGCGGAAATGTCCGGTATTGGTAAGACTACTGGAACGCAGTGGATGTCCGGGAAATTCCAAAAGGTTAATGGTGGATTTGGCATTTTAAAAGCTCTTAATGATGGTAAAGAGCCTACTGGTCGAAACCCTTTTGGCTCCAGCTTTAAGCAAGTTGTTTGGAATATTTATGAAGCCAGTGGAAAGGTGGAGACTACTATGTTCTTCCGCATCTGCAAAACTATACCCTTCATTGGTCGCACTTGCAGCCCCTATTTCATTGGGCCTGTGCCTTTTATTGAGTACCGAGAGAAAGACCCTATCGTTCTTGGTCAACCAGAATAGGGTGTTGGGGGTAGGGTGTAGGGTGTAGGGAAGACGGTATTGGTGGGGGTTCCTTGCCCGAATGGCACTAAGATAACCGTAAACCCCTGACATTACTGGCTTTTGGGTATAGGGTGTAGGGTGTGGGGTGTAGGGAAGGAAAAAGATGTTGTTCTATTTAATGCACTAAAATTCAATTTTCTTAACACTACACCCAACACCCTAAACCTGCAACCCTGCCCTGACTAGGTTTCATCTTTTCTTAGTGCCATTCGTTCCTTGCCCCAACCAATACAATCATCTTGACAAGACGGGGTAAGTGACCCACTGGTTATTGGGGCTATCTCTTTCCCCACACCCCACACCCTACACCCCGCCCCAACGGGGCTTGGTCAACCTAATTCTCTACCTTAAATATGAGCAAATCTTTCAAAATAAATAGCGCTAATCCTCAAGGATTTCGATTTGAGCAATTACAAAATCCTGATGACGCAATTGGCAATTATACTCATCAATTATTCACCCCCAATGGACTAACAGTTTTATCCTTGCTTGGCGCTTACATTTTGATCAGGGTATTTTTTGGCGACTCTAACAAGAAGAAAATCGCTACTTCTTATTGGGGTGGAGCTAAAGAAACTGCTACTGCTCAGAAAAAGGCTATCTTGCAAATTGCCAATCCCCAATGTGATAGTGCGGCACTTTACATTGGTAAGCATCAGGGAAAAGGTGCTAATACTACTTTTTATATTCCTGATGTGCAAAGAGGTACGGCAGTCATCGGCGCTCCCGGTAGCGGTAAAACATTCAGCGCCATTAACCCGATGATTTACTCGGCAATTGATCAGGAATTTCCATGTATAGTCTACGACTTTAAGTATCCTTCTCAAGCGAAAGTTGCTGCTTATGCTAAATACAAGGGCTATGATGTTCACATCTTTGCACCGGGATTTCCTGAATCTGAAGTCTGCAATCCTTTAGATTTTCTTCGGGATAGTAGTGATGCCGAATCGTCCCGACAAATTTCTACTGTTATCAATAAGAATTTCCGACTTCTGGGCAATTCAACTGAAGATGGTTTCTTCGGCCCTTCAGGGGATCAGCTGACTCAAGCAATATTGATGTTAGCTAAAGAGTTCGGTCAATTCGCAGATGTTATGACTTGCGCCGCGATACTTTCTAGCGAACAA
>DASQZD010000034.1:0-2716 GCA_035638855.1 Nodularia sp. (in: cyanobacteria)
TTTGGTATCAGCCGCAGGCCCATTGTCGAATCTGGCTTTAGGCATTTTATTTATTGGGATGCTTAAATTTCTCTCTAATCCGAGTCTTTCAGAACTTTTGAGTGGGGAATTTCTTTACTTAGCGGCTCAAATCAATTTGACGTTATTTCTGTTTAATCTGCTGCCAATTCCACCACTAGATGGTTTTCATGTTTTCAGTGAAATTTTTCCTCAGCTAAAGCCACTGCAATATAGCCAATTCGGAGTTTTTGCAATGATGCTTATATTTATAATTCCAGAATTTGGGACGGGACTTAGTGGCATTGCTCATTTGGTTATTCAGTCGGCGCTTGGGGGAGAATGAGCAGTTTCTTAAGTAAAAATAGATTATTTACAGCAGTTTTCCTTTGTATAAAGTACGAAGCTACGGGTTTAGAGGCAGGAGGCAGGGTAGCGCAATCGAAAAGTTACACACTTGTTAACATAGTTTTCATAGGAGCAAAAAAATGGAATTTGATAAAATAAAACAACTAATTGAAAAACAGGAAATTCAAGCCATAAGTTTAGATACATCAATTTTTAAGGCTGAAGGCTTAAAGCTAGAATCAGGCTTACTTAAGCAGCTAGGGCAATTTAGTGATACATCTATAAAAATTATCATCTCTGAAGTTGTTAAAAATGAACTTCTGAATCATTTAGAAGAAATACCAAAATCTCTGTATACAGAGATTGATAGACTTTTAAAAGATGCCCAAACATATTGTCAATTTGAAGGTGACATTGATTTGATAAAAGCATCACTTTTTCAAGGGCGGAAACCAGAAGAAATTGCGTATGATCGTTTAGACAATTTTATTGAAACAACATCTGTAGAAATAATTCAAGTCCAAGGTAACGTAGAAGTTTCTGAACTGTTAAACAAATATTTTAAAAATAAATCACCATTTGCAGGTACAGGGAAAAAGAAAAATGAGTTTCCTGATGCTATGGCTTTAATGTCTCTTGAGTCATGGGCTAATAAAAATATGAAAAAAGTTTTAGTGATTTCAACAGATAATGATTGGAAGCAATATTGTACTCATTCACAAAATCTTGTTTTTTTGGAGAGTTTGTCAAAATGTTTTGAGTTATTTCAAGAAGTAAAACCTTATAATATATGTAGACAATTATCGGAAAAATATTATCAAGGAGAGCTTGATTTTATAAAACAAGCCATCACTCATACACTAGAAAATCAAATTTTTGATTTCAATATTCATATAGAGGCTAATTCTTCTTATCAATATGAAGATGAAATATCGAATGTAAGTCATGAGGGAAATGAATTTAAGATTATCAAGAAACCTAACATTATTTTTAGACCTATAAAATTTGATAATGACACTTTAG
The DNA here is from genome assembly GCA_035638855.1 of Nodularia sp. (in: cyanobacteria). Classification (GTDB taxonomy): domain Bacteria; phylum Cyanobacteriota; class Cyanobacteriia; order Cyanobacteriales; family Nostocaceae; genus Nodularia. Next base: position 1,369 of record DASQZD010000034.1, read on the forward strand.
TTGTTCAGGCAGAGCTTAACGTTAATATTAGTATTGAATGCAACTTTTACTTTACAGTTTGGGATTCTATAGATGGCGAAGATGTTGGGATAGGAGCCAATACTATCGAAAAGCAAGAAGATTTGGATGTAACAGTCTTAATAACACTAATAGATGAATCTGGAAAATTTGACGAAGATATACAACTAGATGAAGTTGAAATAATAACCACAAAAATAAGCATTGATTTTGATTATATTGAACCAGATTGGAGAGATCAAAATGATGATGACTAAATGAGTTCAGATTGGAAGTGGGCTGATGCGATTAAGGTTATTAGCGGCACTAACTGCTGAACGAGTCTACGAGCGTCGGCAGGAGATAGAAACTTTTTATATTTATCTGATTTTAAGTCTTGCATTTTGTACTTTGCTGACTTGCAATCTGCTGTAGTAATCTTATTTGATTTGTAATAATTTAACCCGACAGATCCCCGATTTTTTGAGAAGTCGGGGATCTTATTGTTCATGAATGATTTAGGATAGCAACCTTTTTGCTGTAATATTCAGTCTTAGTGTAGATGCTGATAATACTATCACCAACTGCAAAAAAAGTACCTTGTTGCTCATCTTTAGAGAATTGCAAATTTGGGTATTTAGCAGCAGTTTCTTCAGCAGTCATGGGTTTTACTTTCATTTGTTCTGGCAATACTCCAGTACAACCAATATAAAATACTAAGGGAGATATCCTGTCTTGGTAGATATTCTCTACATATTCTTCTAACTTGGTATTCGCTGCCGTCAAAGCTACAATCATTTCCTCTTTGCTGATATGCTTGCCAGCTTGTTTATGCTGCAACAACTGCGCCAAAATATCAGCACCAACTTTCTTAAGAATACTTACGACTATACCATTTTGCTCAAGCCCAAGAAAATCATCAAAAATTGGTTTCATCAACTCGTCAACTTTTGTAATCTTGGTGCGTGATGATAGTAGCCTGTGGCGAACAGCGAGATTTTCATTCAATGCGATCGCAAAACTCGGCTTGATAATAATTTCTCCAGTGATTTTATCATAAACACGATACATCTTACTTAGAAACTTGTTAGCAGAAGGTAACTTACTTAAATTCAGAATATCTTGACTGCCGATGTCAATTTTATAGCTCAATTTTGACTCAAGAGTACCATTAACTAATGCTTCATGGATGTCTGTGTATTCATTAGTTGTAGGGAAATTGATGTAAACGTTCTTGGACAGATAGTGCTTTTTAAACTCATCTAACTGTCCTGCTACAAATATATCTGACTCCTTTTTCAAGTGAGCAGAAATAATACTAGTAAGTACTTTAATTTCTGCGAGTTCATTG
>DASQZD010000035.1:0-79592 GCA_035638855.1 Nodularia sp. (in: cyanobacteria)
AAGTGGGCGTTAAAAAATATAATCTAAACCTAACCCCCCAACCCCCTTCCCTGCTAGGGAAGGGGGAGTCAAAGCCTCTCACCTGGTAGGGGAGAGGAATGGAAGCGAGGTTTTATATTTAATTGTGCCAAGCTACTTAGCATTTCCTAGTCTAACAAAGTACAAAATTATCTGCGTTCATCTGCGTTTAATTATGACTGCTTGTACCTCACTTGAATGGGAATTGCTATACCACATACCTGATTTGATCTAAAATGTATAGTACAACGCCATTAACCATAAAAGCTATCGTGGCTAACAAAAATTGCCATCATTAGTTTTATTTATCATCAAAAACCAAATAAAAACATTTTTTTAATGTTTAAGTAGTCTGGTATACATTCATCCTAAAATCCCCTATTCTGAAGCGTCAGATTTTCTCAAAATTCATCTGAATTGCGGTCTTAATCACGACCTTATATAAGTTATATTTAATTCTCCCCAGCAACTGGCTGTTACTAAAACTGTAACCGTTTAATGTTTCGGTTGTTCTCAATGCAATAGTAAACAAACGAAACATAATTTAGCGTCAATTCCTATAGACAGCTAAAAACGTTGGGTAAACGAGGTACCAGAATGAATCGGCAGAAACTAAGTGGTGTGGAAAAAAAATTCCTACAAAGACGTTATGGTGTGAGTCTGGGAAGACGTTACGTTTTAGCAGCAGCTGGTGTTGTTCTCTTCGGTGTATTAGGCTGTTCCCAGGTTAGCGGTAATACAAATTCTCTGACACAATCTGATCTACTTTATGCCGAGACTCGATTACCAAAAAAAACATTAATTTCTGATACAAAACTCGTGAATGCTAATAATAAATTTGGCTTCAAACTGTTTTCAGAAATTTTGAAAAATAACAGTAATCAAGATAACATTTTTGTTTCACCTTCTAGTGTGGCGATCGCCTTGGCAATGGCATATAATGGAGCCAGTGGTTCTACTCAACAAGCAATGGCTAAAACCCTAGAGTTACAGGGAATGAGTCTACCAGAAATTAACTCCGCTTACGCCACATTAAAAGAGTTACTAGAAAATCCTGACCCGCAAGTGCAACTAACTATTGCTAACTCGCTATGGGCAAAGAAAGAAGCTACCTTGCAGCCGAATTTTATCCAAAGCACTGAGGAATTCTACAAAGCCAAGGTCACAAATTTAGATTTTCAAGATGCCGGATCTGCCAATACTATCAATAAATGGGTTGAAGATAGTACCCGTGGAAAAATCAACAAAATAGTTGAACAAATTCAACCTGACCAGGTATTGTTTCTGATTAACGCCATATATTTTAAAGGAAAATGGACTAATCAGTTTGATAAATCACAAACTGCTGAACATCCTTTTAAATCAATATCTGGGAAACAGAAGCAACAACCGATGATGTCGCAAACTGGGGAATATAGATACTATGAAAACGACCAGTTTCAGGCGGTGAGTTTACCTTATGGCGAAGATGGCAAAGTCAGCTTTTATATCTTTTTGCCTAAAGAGGAATCTAACCTCCAAACCTTTTATCAAAACTTGAATGCTGATAACTGGGAAAAATGGCTGTCTCAGTTGAAAAATCGGGATGGCTTTATTCGCTTACCCCGCTTTAAAACAGATTATGATGTCACACTTAATGATGCACTCAAAGCTTTAGGTATGTCCGAAGCTTTTAGCAATCAAGCCAACTTTTCGGGTATGGGTACTAAGTTGAAAATTAGTGAAGTTAAACATAAAACATTTGTTGAGGTAAACGAAGAAGGTACAGAAGCCGCCGCCGTTACATCAGTCGGAATGGTACCTACATCTTTTACACAAAAACTAGAACCTTTCCGCATGATTGTTGACCGTCCCTTTTTCTCTGCGATTCGAGATAATCAAACAGGTAGCATTTTGTTTATGGGTTCGATTACAGACCCACAGTAGTAAGATAAAACAATACTCCCCACTAGGGTAATGTCGGTTCTGAAACACCTAGAGAATTGTGAGGTTCAGCTGTTGGTAATTTTTCTGTAACAACGGGTGCAGCTTTCTCTTCCGCTTCACTGTTCAACCCTTGAGGACGCAAGGCTGTTAAAGCCGTCTTAATAATTACAGCAGTGGGTACTGCGACAATTACCCCTAAAAGTCCACCAACTCTAGCCCCTGTCAGAACTGAAATCAGTATCCAAACTGGATTTAAACCAGTAAAACTACCTAAGATGCGGGGTGCAATTAAGTTTTCTAAAATTTGCTGCACGATCACGGCTGCGATTAAAACCTTGCCTCCCATAGAGAAATCTTGCAGCGCTACAAGGGAGGTAGTCAGGGCTATACCTACCGAACCACCGAAGGGAACCAGCGCCATGATGCCGATAGTTAAGCCAAATAACAGCCCAAATGGCACTTTCAGCCACAAAAACGTGGGAATTAGGGCTGATGCCATACAGGTAGATAAAATCAGTTGGGTGATAAAAAAGTTTTGGAAACTCAGGCGTACTGTTTTAGAGAAAGGCTGGCGAAATTTGGTAGGTAGCCATTCGACTAAACTCTGCCAAAGTTCACCCCCATGCTGCAAAAGGTAAAATGTCAAAACCATTGTTAAGAGGAAATCTAGCAGGCTTGTGAATGTCACCACTGCGAGATTTAACACTTGTCCGGCGATCGCTTGTAGTTGACTCTTGACGCGATCGTTAATTTGGACTACAAGAGCATCAAGGTTAATTGGTAAATTCAGAGTTTCTGCTTTCTGATTTAACATCATTAACTGAGAACGGCCAGAGTCGATTAACTCTGGTAATCGCGCCACCAATTGCTGGGCTTGGATGAGGGCTAGGGGAAAGAGGGTGACACCAAGGGCCAAGAGTACCGATAAGGCGATTAAAAAGACTAAAATGGCAACTGGTTCTCGCCTAGCACCTTGACGCTCCATCCAGCTTACGGGATAGTTGAGCAGAAATGCTAGGACTGAGGCTCCAACTAAAATCACTATGAGGGAGTGGAAATAATGGAAAATTGCCGAAATCGCCCAACCATTGAGAACTAAAAGCGGGGCGCATAAAGCGATCGCCCCAATGCGCGCTATGGGTGTAAATGTCTGCCACCAGTTGAGTAGCTTGCGTGTCTGCATCTTTAGCCGATTACGGGATAGAACAAAAATTAAATCTTTCTCTATAGCTTATTATCTCTGACTACATCATCGTATTTCATCCCTCTAGTTTAGGATTAGACTCACCCCCATGGAAAATCTTGAACCAATTGACAATTCCCAGTACACTCAAGACACAGCCACCTCAAAAAAACAATTGTTTTTGTATTTAATTCCAATCATTGGCTTTTTTCCCTCGCTGTGGACTCTCTATCGCCGCCGGGGAAGTCGGGAACAACTAGTTGTGAGTCGTCTGTCTATTACTTTGGCATTTACCTGGCTATTGGGGTACTTCTTGTTAGCCACTGGGGCCGAGACTTCAGAATTTTTCACATTGCGGATGTTAATCCTCAATAGCTTTCTGACATCTGGTTACTTTTTGGTCAGTGTTTGGCTAATTATTCGCGTCATTCAGGGCAAATCTCACCGTTTATCAGGGTTAAGTAGCTTTGCTGAACGTGTGTTGGGCAAGTACTTATCTTAATGTCTGCAAATACTCTCATTCAGTAGTAGTGTTTTTACTGGTGTTTTCGGAAATTGCAGATGATTTTTTATCAGGTCTGGTCAAAGTAATTTATTGTTGTCATACTGCAATTAATTATCTCCGGATTGGCGACAAAGAAGGAGAAATCCTGCTATAAGTGTTGTGGTTAACATAACAGTAAAAAGTGAGCGCGGTTAATTAAAGGTTAACTTCTATGAATTAATTTGGTTGGATATTAATTAGTCAGAAAAATTACCGAGATTGATCAGTAAGTGTGAGGAAGTCTGTGACCAGTCAAAGAACTTCGGCGAAAGAAAACCAGTTAGCGAAAGCCCTGAAATCGAAACAGAAAAATTCCCACAAACCTAAGTCTAAACGTTGGCTGTTGTTCTGGCTGGGTATCAGTGGGATTGCAATGGTGTCAGCAACAGCAGGGGCGCTGTTAGCGGTTTCTTTGACCAGTACCCCATTGCAGCAAGCACAGCTAAGTCCCCAAGATGAGGCGGTTTTTGATGGCGATCGCATTTCGGGCGGTGGGTTACGATTTTCAGAATTAACTCGCCCCGTTAATCTCTTAGTCATGGGGATGAGCGTACTACCAGCGGATATTGTCAATGCTCCCTCAGAATTGCAGAATCTCGGCTATCAACCCCAGGTAAACTCTTTTGATGGACTGGCTGATGTGATGATCTTGATCAAATTTGATCCAGCCACAAAAAAAATAGCCATGCTCTCAATTCCCAGAGACACTCGTACAGAAGTAATTGGGTATGGAGTCAAAAAACTCAATGCTGCTAATGTGGATGGGGGTCCGGCTTTAACTGCCAAAAGTGTGAGTAATCTCCTGGGTGATGTGGCCATTGATCGCTATATCCGCATTAATGTTCTGGGTGTTGGTAAACTGATTGATGCTTTGGGTGGGGTGACAGTACACGTTCCCAAAGATTTGAAATATCAAGATGACTCTCAACGCCTATATATCAATTTAAAAGCAGGTCAACAGCATCTCAACGGCGATCAGGCTTTGCAACTATTACGCTTTCGCCATGACGAACTTGGAGATATTGGTCGGGTTCAGCGACAACAAATGCTGATCCGGGCGTTGATGGATCAGACTCTTAACCCGGCTACAGTCACCCAATTACCTAAAGTTCTCAACGTAGTTAAAGACAATCTTGATACTAATTTAACAATTGAAGAATTATTAGCTCTCGCAGGTTTTGGCGTGCGAACGAACCGCTCAAATATGCAAATGTTCATGTTACCAGGTCGCTTTAGCCAACAGGATGAATATAATGCTAGCTATTGGCTACCAAACGAAACTGGTATTTCTCAAATGATGTCTCAACACTTTGGGGTGGAATTAACTCGTGAAGTCAGAGAGGTTAATTTACGCTCTATGCGAGTACACATTCAAGATAGTACAGGTGGCGATCGCTCTGAACTCATGCCTTTGATTAGAAGTTTAGAAAAATCCGGATATCGCAAAATCCAGATATCTCCACCTTGGAGTGAACCTCTACAAGTGTCTAATATCATCGCCCAACAAGGAGACAGCGAAAGTGCAGAGTTAGTTCGCAATGCTTTGGGATTTGGAGAAGTGCGCGTGGATAGCACAGGTATTATTGATTCTGATGTGACTATCCAACTGGGTAAGGATTGGTTACAACAAAAACATCTTTTTGACGCTACTTATTAACACTTATACCTTCGCTGAAAAATTGAGCAGAAATCAAAAGTGCTGAACACTCAGCACTTTTTCTTGAAAGGTTTACTTTAACTGAAAATTTTCCTAAAATAATTTCATCACCAGATTCGCAGAATTATCGATGGACTGGATTACACTACTGCGATCGCTACAGTCTGATTTTATTAAAAGGTTAACATCCGCTTCTTTACTTCATTGTCAAATAGAAGGTCAATATAGTGAATTAACTGTCATCTCTGGAGAAAGACTCAAGACATTACGAGAATTTTGCTGGCTGATGGCGGAAAAATATAAGCGGACTTCCACAGTCCGTGACGTTTTCATTAACAACCTTAAGGGTAAACTGGGTGAAGAAGTTGTCAAAGAACGTTTAGCCAATTTGATTACAGAAGTTGATTATGAAACTCGATTCGGCGGTGATGGTAATATTGATTTTACCTTAAATTCTAACTCAAAAATTGGCGTTGAGGTCAAGTCCCGTCATGGCAGTATCGATAAAGTCAGATGGTCAGTTAGTTCTCAAGAAGTCGCCAAAAATGCAGTTGTAGTTTGCGTTTTAATTCAAGAAGAAGTCAACGAAGCACAACCTGAATATCACCTGTTTTTAGCTGGTTTTCTACCCACGCAAATGATTAAGTTGAAAACTGGCAAAATCTCCTTCGGTATCAATCAATTATTATATGGAGGTGGTTTATGGTGCTATCTAGAACAGTTACAAACTTCTACTAATCATCAAGATTTTGACTCTAATTCATCCCCAAATCATCAGGTTAATCCTGATTTTTCCACGTGGCGTGAAAAATCAATGGGGAACCTAACCCCCCAACCCCCTTCCCTACAAGGGAAAGGGGAGAATTCAAAGCCTCTCTCCTGCAAGGAGAGAGGTTTCTCAGATACCGTGAAAAATCAGGAACTTAATCATATAGAATATGGCAATCAAGATTTAAATATATTGTATATAAAATTGGGTGATGAATCTTTTGCGAAAGGTGAATATAAAGCTGCAATTACTAACTATAACCAAGCATTGCAACTTAAAAATGATGCAGATATTTATTACAAACTAGGTTTAAGTTCCTATCAATTAGGAAATTATCAAGCAGCCATTAATAATTTTTCTAAAGCAATCCAGTTGAATTTTAATGATGGCAAAGCATACAATAAAAGAGGATTATCTCGTTATCAACTAGGAAATTATCAAGAAGCAATAGAAGATTATACTCAAGCTATCAGAATTAATCCTCATATTGCCGTTGCTTATAAAAATCGTGCTGAAGCTCGTTCTCACATTGGAGATAATCAGGGAGCAATAGAAGATTACACACAGGCAATCAAAATTAATCCTCAGTATGCTGATGCTTATAAAAACCAGGGAATTGCCCGTTATTTTATAGAATATAACCAGGGATTCTCTCAGGCAATCAAGGTTAATCCCCAGGATGCAGTCGCTTACAAAAATCGTGGTGATGCTCGTGCTGATTTAGAAGATTATCAAGGTGCAGTAGCAGATTATACTCAGGCTATACAGATTAAAGCCAATTATGTAGATGCTTATTATAACCGGGGTAATGCTCGTTATGATCTAGGAGATTACGAAGAAGCAATTGAGGATTACACTCGGACTATTAAGATTAATGCTAATTATGCTAATGCCTATTATAACCGTGGTAATGTTTATTCTCAGCTAGGAGATAAACAGCTAGCAATTGCTGATTTTCGCAAAGCAGCAGATATTTATCGTCGAGAAGGTAAACTAGAAGCGCTTAAAGATGCTCGTGAAAGAGTGTCAGATTTAGAAATAGCCGAATCATTAGATATTTTAAACTTCTAAAGTTTTCATCTCTATTCATCTGTGTAGCCTATGGCAAGCCGAATTTCGCATCTACATCTGTGGATAATTATCTGTTCATTATCTTAAACGCTTACAAAGCCAAATCGCTATTTTCCTTCTTCTAATTTCTGCAATTCATTCTCTCTGCGCTCATAGGGTTTTGTCTTCGGTCGCCTGGAGGAGCTAAACAGGTTAATAACAAAGTTGTTCATAGCTGTACGAGTCTGGGTACTGGCTTTTCCTAAAGCACCAGGTAACACCTGATCTCCTGCTGCCACAAACAGTAGAAAGCCAATGAGTATCCAAGGCATATATCCTTTCATGTCTAAATTCCCTCACACATGGCACTAGCACAATTAATAAATTATCTATCTCCCCAGTATGCCCAAAGCTTTAGGCAAATGACCACTCATCCTTGATACCAACATTAGTATCTATGCAGTTATGCCGCAGGCTGTGAGGTTCTTTCGATGCGTATTCAAATAGGAGTGGTGTTAGTACCTTGAAAATAACCGTGAAAACTATGAGGAATTACGCTGGGTAATGCCAATCGACACACAGGTTCTGCATCTAGGCGATCGCTATCAAATACCCAAACTTCGCTACTATGGGAATTACCATCATAAACCACTGTTAAAACCCAACTTTTTTCAGAGTTTTGGGCATCTTGCACAGGTAAAGGTTCTGAAGGATAGCAATTTTCTGGTAAATTGGCTTCTGTGAAGGTTTCTGTCTGATGATCGAAACGGCCGAAGCTATTTAATATTTCTTGACTAATATCTGTGCCTTCTCGATATGACGACATATAAGTATAACGGGAAACTTGCCCTATATTTGCCTTGGGGACGTTAGGAAATTCACAACTTCTGTCTAATAGTTGCTGAATCGAAGTCACTTTAGCCGTTTGGGGTTGGAGATGAACTCGCGTTAAAGTACTTTTAGCTCTTGTGTGAGTTTTTCCTGTAGCTACTTCCCGCAGAAATTGATTTGTTTGAAAATCTGGATAACTGGCGATATCTACCACCACGACACCACTAGCATCTACATAACCATTAGCAAAATGCCACTGATACCAAGGTTCAGTTTTTGCACGACTCACCAAAGATAAGGTTTCACGGTCGAATACTAAAATCTGAGTCCCCAGTTCTGGTTTCCATTGGAAAGCATCACTGTAGCTGCTGATACCTGCGAGAAGAGGAAAAACATTTAACCGTACTGCCGGGATGAAAAATATCAAATATTGTCCCGCTAAAACAAAATCGTGAATTAATGAAACACCTTGTAATTTAACTTCAGCTTTTTGGGTAATTTTGCCCGTAAAGTCACTTTTATAAACATTCAAAGTTCCATTTCGTCCTGGACTGACACCAAAGTTAAAAATTTCCCCAGTTTGGTAATCAACTTTCGGATGAGCAGAATAGGCTAATCCTTGACTTAAACCATCTAAATCATTCAAACCCCGTGTTTCTAAGGTCTGGAGGTCAAGAGAATGGGGATTTCCACCTTCCCAAAGTGCCAAAAGCTGATCAGGTAATGCTATTACTGAAGTATTAGCAGCATTCTTGACTGGCTTCAGCCATTGATTCCAAACTGGCCCCGGTGCAGTCATGCCATAATTACCGTAAAGCAATTTCCCGGCTGCGGTTTCTTCTTGATAGCCAGCAGTTTGCACATAACGATAAACTCCGGTAACACCAGCATCGGTAAAATGAACAGCCAAAATTGCGCCATCACCATCAAACCAGTGTCCGACATGAATACCACCACGTTCTAATCGTCCTGGTCCATTGCGGTAGAGTGTGCCACGCAAGCCTTCAGGGACTTGACCCCAGAGAATGGGTAAGGGGGTGAGGGGAAATTCTTTTCCTGCTTGAGTGATGGGCAAAGCCCAGCCTTTGGCTATCGCACCTGCCCAGTTTTTATGAGTTAATGATTGAATAGTTGTTGTCATAATTTTAATGGGAAAGGAAGATTAGTAGAAAAAAGCTGACCCAATGCCAAAAAAGTTCCGCAGTCCTTTAGGTAACGATATATTTTTAAAATCTAACCCTGATAAAATCACTATCTTTTGTTGAATCTATGAAGTCTTATTTAGCCGCCGCTATTCAAATGACCAGTGTATCCAATGTACACAAAAACTTAGTCCAAGCAGAAGAACTAATTGACCTGGCTGTGCGTCGAGGTGCTGAATTAGTTGGGCTACCAGAAAACTTTTCTTTTATGGGAGAAGAGAAAGACAAACTGGCAAAAGCAGAGGAAATTTATCATGAATCTGCCCAATTTCTCAAAAAAATGGCGCAGCGCTACCAAATCACCATCTTGGGCGGTAGCTTTCCAGTTCCGGTAGAGAATACAGGCAAAGTTTATAACACTACAATCCTCATTGATCCCAACGGTGAAGAACTCACCCGCTACTATAAAGTACATTTATTTGATGTTAATGTCCCTGACGGCAACACCTATCGAGAATCTAGCACAGTTGTAGCTGGTAAGGAACTCCCCTCAGTTTATTTATCCGAACAACTCGGTAATATCGGACTTTCTGTTTGCTACGATGTCCGTTTTCCGGAATTGTACCGACATTTGTCAGATAAAGGCGCAGATGTGATGTTTGTCCCGGCGGCCTTCACCGCTTTCACTGGTAAACACCACTGGCAAGTATTATTACAAGCCAGAGCCATTGAAAATACTGCCTACGTGATCGCACCTGCTCAAACTGGCAATAACTACGACCGTCGCCACACTCATGGACACGCCATGATTATCGACCCTTGGGGTGTAATTTTAGCTGATGCTGGTGAACAACCGGGAATTGCGATCGCAGAAATTACACCCTCTCGCTTGGAACAAGTTCGCCGTCAAATGCCTTCCCTAGAACATCGAGTATTCTAAAGATTGAATCCAGACGCGATTCATCGCGTCTCTACAAGAATGCAGGTAGTAGCTTTAGCCGCGCCTGCATCCCAGAAGTTTTGTTAAGATTTATCATGAAGCTACCAAAAACTATCAAACTGCTGATCAGTCTTAGCCTCATGGGACTTGTATCTTGCAACGGTACACCCAGCAATAGAGAAGAAGCCACATCACCAGTTAATGCAACATCTGTGTCTTTGGAAACTCCAGCCTGTGAATTAGTCAAAAACGGCGTTGGTTCGCCAGGAAAGGTGAAAGTACGAGCAGAGGAAATAGTCACAGGTTTAGAGGTTCCTTGGGGAATTGCTTTTTTACCCAATGACAAAATGCTGGTGACAGAAAGACCAGGGCGGGTGAGATTGGTGGATAATGGCAAATTAAAGCGTTCCCCTGTTGCTAATATCAACATTACAGCCTCCGGTGAAGGTGGTTTACTGGGAATTACCGCACACCCAGATTTTGCCACTAACCGATTTTTTTACTTATACTACACCACCGATAAAAATGGCTCACCAGTCAACCGAGTTGAACGTTGGCAATTATCCTCAGATGGATTGACCGCATCATCAGACAAAATTATTATTGATGATATCCCAGCCGCCCAATATCATAATGGCGGTCGTTTGCGCTTTGGCCCAGATCGAATGCTTTATATTGGCACTGGTGATGCTAGAGAACCGCAAATTTCCCAAAATGTTAATAGTTTAGCGGGTAAGATTCTGCGCTTAACTCCAGAGGGACAAATTCCCCCAGATAATCCATTTCCAAATAATCCCGTTTTTATAACTGGTATTCGTAACACCCAAGGTTTTGACTGGTATAATCCATCCACGCTGTTTGTCACAGACCACGGCCCTAGTGGAGAATTAGGCAGAACTGGTGAGGATAAACTGTCTGTACTCCAAGCAGGTGATAACATGGGCTGGCCGGCCGTGAAAAACTGTGAAGCTGAAGCAGAATTTGTGCGTCCCTCACTGGTTTGGCGTGAAGCAGCACCTCCAGGCGGAGCCGCAATTTATACTGGTGATTCTATTCCAGAGTGGAAAGGTAATTTAATTATTGGTACTCTGGGTTCTCGACATCTGCATAGAGTTGTATTTAACTCAGCCAACCCCAGACAAGTGCAAACTCATGAAGTTTACTTTCACGGAAATTCCCCAAATGGTTTTGGGCGAATTAGGGATGTGATTATGGGTAAAGATGGTGAGTTATACATCACTACCAGTAATTGTGACGGACGCGGTAACTGTCCCCAAGGTCAAGATAAAATTATCCGCATTACTAAATGAAATTGGCTATCTTGGATCATTGTCCAGTATCTTGCCTGAGAGATATAGCACTACTTGTACACGTTAGGACATTTGTGGAATGCAGCATCTACACAGTCACGAAATGTTTCAAATTCATCCCAGCGTTGCTTCATCCAATTGCTTTAGCGCGTGCCATGTCTGTTTAACCTTTTGTTTGTCCTATAGCTTTTAAGGTCATCTTGCAGGTTTTTAGATGTATCCTGTAGCTATCCCATACCAGGAGAGTCTCGCGTGAGAAAGCGCACCTTTAGCAGAGCCTTGCGTAGCATCCAAGCGGCGATCGTGTCGTCCATTTTGGGTCTATTCCTATTTCTAGCATTCCGTTTCAGTTCTCCCATCGTTTTTTACTTCCTGATCGGCTTTTTTGGTCTTTTTACTTCAAGCCCAGGTGTGGAATGGTGTGATAAAGGCTATCTAATCGGGATTCAGTTTGGCAGATTCAGTGGCATTATTGCAGGCGCTCTACTTACCTTCTACACATTCAGAAAGCTAATATTACTTCCTGTTGCATGGTTGCCTTTAGCAACAGTGATTGCAGTTACTAGCGCCTGTCTTACTTGGCTGAATACCCTTGGCCCATATATGCTAGAAACGGCTATTCAAAAGCGTAACCTGAAGGAAGTTGAGCTATTGCTAAAGCTAGGTGTCAATGTTGAGAAAGGTTACAATCATCGAAACTTGGAAACTGCTGTTCGTAGTGGAAGTGAAAATATTGTCTTACTTTTAATTGCTAAAGGCGCAAAAGCTGATCAAGATTCATTATCAGAAGCAATTTATAAAGGACGCAAAGATTTTGTTGAGCTTTTTCTTGCTAAAGGTGCAAACGTTAATGGGATAGATCAGGTTGGTAGATTTCCCTTAATGATGGCTATTGAAAATGAAAAGACCGAGATTGTTGAGCTTTTGCTTGCCAAAGGTGCAAATGTCAATAATGTAACTTCATACGGTTGGACTCCTTTGCAGAGTGCAATTGGCTCTAGAGACAAAAGTATTGTCTTACTTTTAATTGCTAAAGGCGCAAAAGCTGATCAAGGTTCCTTCTCAGCAGCAATTACATCAGGACGCAAAGACGTTGTTGAGCTTTTGCTTGCTAAAGGCGCAAAAGCTGATCAAGATTCCTTGTCGGCGGCAATTAAATTACAGAACAAGGAAATTGTTGAGCTTTTGCTTGCCAAAGGTGCAAACGTCAATGGTGTAGACCAAGGCGGTGACACGCCTTTGCTGCACGCAGTTGATTCTACTTTTTCTTCTGAAACAAGAGAAATTGTTGACCTTTTGCTCGCCAAAGGTGCAAATGTCAATAGTATAAACCGGGACGGTGAGACTCCTTTACGGAAGGCAATTGGCTTAAACAGGGTCGACCTTGTTCAGCTTTTGTTTGCCAAAGGTGCAGATGCCAAGGGACTTCTCCCTGATGAGCGTCGAAGGCTTGATGAGCATCTAAGGGCAATATTCGTCGATAGGCGATGAACTAATCAGACCGCGATCACTTCGCCCGAATTTAGAAGAAACCTGCCGCCGCTTGTTCAGGTGTGAGGTAGTCAGAGATCGCAGTGATAACGGTATCAGCTACGAAATTAAGGGCTTTTCCCGTATTTTCAATGATTTGGGTGATGAGTGATGGCTGTGCTAACGTGTACAAGTAGTGCTATATCTGAATTTAACTATGATTAATTACAGCTTTTTGATATTCATCCTCAGTAATTATCTCCAGAGAGTTTTCAACACGATCTACAAACAGCACACCATCGAGATGATCATACTCATGTTGAAAAATCCGAGCTACAAAATCAGTTAATTGTTGTTTTTCTAACTTACCATTTCTGTCAGTATATGCAATTTCAATTGTTTGATATCTTGGCACTAAACCTCTAATACCAGGCACACTTAAACAACCTTCCCAACCTTTGACAATTTCAGGAGAATGGGCAATGATTCTGGGATTAATCATGGCGGTAGGCTCCATCACCGGGGCGTTGGGATACCTGAGATTAGGCCGGGAAGCCACAATAAATAAACGATAGGATGCGGCTACTTGAGGCGCAGCAATGCCCACACCGTTAGCTTGAGCAACTGTTGCAGTCAAGTCGTCAATGAGCTTTTGAATCTGTTGATCTCGAATATTCTCCACCCAAGTTGCTTTTTGGCGCAGTATGCGATCGCCCAATTGCATGATTGGCATTAATTCAGGCATAATTAGCCTTCCGTTCTTGCTGGTAAAGGTGCTGGACTAACTGCTACTGGTATAACTTGCCCATTGCGTTCCACTTGTATTTGTAAAGGGATACCAATTTGGCTCTTTTCTACCAGTTTTTGGACTTCTTCAATTTTAGTAACAGGTTGATCATTAATGCTTTGAATCAAATCACCAATTTTGAGTCCACCAACAGATGCGGGCGAGCGGGGTGCAATACCAACCAATAAAACACCCTGATCTGCCTTGAAATTTAAGCGATCGCGTGAATTCTGATTGATTGTTGCTTTCACTTCTGGGGTGAACGTCACCATTTGAATCCCTAAGTAAGGATGATCGACTCTGCCTTTAGTGATTAATTGCTGAGAAATTCTTTGTACTGTATTAATGGGAATGGCAAATCCTAACCCTTGAGCGCCTTGAATAATTGCTGTGTTCATGCCAATTACCTGACCACGAGAATTGAGTAATGGCCCGCCAGAGTTCCCAGGGTTAATGGCTGCATCCGTTTGAAGATAGTCAACGCGCTTGTCGCTGGCACCAATTTCACTACTAGAACGACCCGTAGCGCTGAGTATGCCAGAGGTAACGGTATTATTCAACCCTAAAGGATTACCAATGGCAATTACCGCTTCTCCTGGTAGCAAGGTATCAGAGTTACCTATGGCTAAAATTGGCAGATTATTAGCCTCAATTTCGATTAAAGCCACATCTGTTACCGGATCTTCACCCAAGACTTTACCATCAAAAGTTCTACCATCCTTAAGGGTGACAATGACAGAATCAGCACCGTTTACAACATGAGCATTAGTCAAAATTTGACCAGAGGAATTAGTAATAAATCCAGAGCCGCTACCCTGCTGTACTCGCTGTCTAGGCTGTGATGAGTCGAAATTTCCAAACCGCCGCAAAAATGGATCAATTGGTACACGGCGGGACTCTAAGGTTTTAGACGCATCAATCCGAACTACTGCATCTCCGACTTTTTGTACTACTGCCACTACAAAGTTAGGATCAGTATGAGATGAGGAGGTAGTCTGAGCCGGATTTTGAACATTTGTATTTTCAGTCGCCACCTGAGACTGAGGATTATTGCTAGGACTCTCAAAGGTTTTGGCTGGTAGAAACGAGCAGCCGCCCAGGGATACCACTGCTACCCCACTCAGTAGGATCAACTTGATCATACTGCTTGATTTCTTCCTGTGGGACAAGCCCCAGGCAATATTTGAGACTTTCAAGTTATGCTCTGTTTTATCCATCTGTCTTTGTTTCTCCATAACTCAAAGGCTGGTTTCTGGTCTAGAACTCATAAATACTAAATTAGTACTTTCTGACATCTTCAATTGTGACAATTATTCGCAAAGGTGGTAAATAATGGCAATTCCCATTGACAATCTGTGGAGTCAGGTGCTGAAACGCTTACAGCTAGAATTATCCCGTCCCACTTTTGAAACTTGGATCAAAACTGCTAAGGCGGAGCGATTAGAAAATAATTGCTTGGTAATTATTACTCCTAATCCTTTTGCTCGTAATTGGTTACAAAAATATTACATCAACACCATTGCTAATGTAGTGGAAGATATTGTGGGTCATCCGGTGGAAATCTACATTACAGTGGCTGTGGGTGATGAGGCGACTCATTTGGGGGAACCGGAAGTTTCTTGGGAATTACCTAGCCAAAGCATTACTGCTACAAGTGTTCCGCCCAAAAAGCAACCGACGACAAACTTAAATTCTAAATATGTATTTTCGCGTTTTGTTGTCGGTGCTAATAATCGCATGGCTCACGCAGCTTCTTTGGCGGTTGCAGAATCGCCAGGGAAAGAGTTTAATCCCTTATTTTTATGTGGTGGTGTGGGGTTGGGAAAAACTCACCTGATGCAAGCTATTGCTCATTATCGTTGGGAAATATGCCCTGATTCTCAAATATTTTATGTGTCTACAGAGCAATTTACTAATGATTTAATTACAGCTATCCGCAATGATAAGATGCACAGTTTTCGCGAGCATTACCGGGCTGCTGATGTTTTGTTAGTGGATGATATTCAGTTTATTGAGGGTAAGGAGTATACTCAAGAAGAATTTTTTCATACTTTTAATACGTTACATGAAGCTGGCAAGCAAGTTGTGATCGCTTCTGACCGTCCGCCTAATCAGATTCCACAGTTGCAAGAACGTCTGTGTTCCCGGTTTTCTATGGGTTTAATTGCTGATGTCCAAACTCCAAATTTAGAAACTCGGATGGCAATTCTTCAGCAAAAGGCTGAATACGAAAATATTCGTCTCCCCAAGGATGTAATTGAGTATATTGCTTCTAACTATACGAATAATATTCGCGAGTTGGAAGGAGCTTTAATTCGGGCGCTGGCTTATATTTCTATTTGGGGTTTAGCGATGACGGTGGAGAATATCACACCTGTTTTAGAAAGACAAAGCCAAAAGGTAGCGGCTACCCCAGAGGTGATATTATCAGTTATTGGTGATAATTTTGCTATCTCTATTGAAGACCTGAAAAGTAATTCCCGGCGACGAGAAATTAGTTGGGCGCGTCAAATAGGAATGTATCTCATGCGCCAACACACGGATTTGAGTTTACCGAGAATTGGTGAGGAGTTTGGTGGTAAAGACCATACAACTGTGATTTATAGTTGTGATAAAATTTCCCAACTGCGGTCAAGCGATCGCACTTTAGCACAAACTCTTGGTCAATTGAGCGATCGCATCAACATGAATAGCAGACAACAGCGCAAATAAATTACCTTTTCAAAATCCTCTGCAAAGCAAAAAATTGTTTTCCACAGCCATCACTGGCATAATTGTTGAGCAGTTGACTCAGAATATTAAGGAAAGTATAAAAACAGATTAATTTAAAATTCCTCTGTGGAAAAATCATCATTTTTTGGGGAAAACTTGAGTGATATATAATCACTCTGTGGAAAAATGAGCGGAGTTTTCCACAAGTTTTCCACATTTTCCACAGTTATAATCAAGATTTATGATTTGATATAAAAGAAACCAACCCAGTCCCCAGTCCCCAGTCTCTTATGAAATTAATTTGCACCCAAAGCGACCTCAGTACCAACCTTTCACTTGTTAGCCGAGCCGTACCTTCACGGCCAACTCATCCAGTACTGGCTAATGTGTTGCTACAAGCAGATGCTCAAACGAATCAAGTCAGCTTAACCGCCTTTGATCTGAGTTTGGGTATTCGCACGAGCTTTAATGCTGAGGTATTAGAAGGAGGTGCGATCGCACTACCAGCTAAATTACTTGTAGACATCACCTCACGCCTTCAAGAAGGAGAAGTGACTCTAGACGATGAATCAGCCCTAGACTCGGAAACAGCCACAGGAGAAGGTTTAATTGTCACCCTCACGCCGAAGAGTGGACATTATCAAGTCCGAGCCATGAGCGCGGAAGAATTTCCCGAACTCCCCATCATTGACAATACTGAACCGATTCAACTCACCACAGCCGCATTAATTGAAGGATTACGAGGTTCCCTATTTGCTACCAGTGGCGATGAAACCAAGCAAGTCCTGACGGGAGTACATTTAACAGTTAAGCAAGACACCCTAGAATTTGCGGCTACCGATGGACACCGCCTAGCAGTGGTGGAAACGACTAATGAGCGTCCCCTGGACAATAGTGATCAACTAGAGGTGACAGTCCCAGCAAGAGCCTTACGAGAACTACAACGGATGTTGGGTCATAATGCTGCTGCTGATGAGGCGATCGCCTTATATTTAGATCAAGGTCAAGTAGTATTTGCGTGGCAAAATCAACGCTTAACCAGCCGTACCTTAGATGGTCAATATCCCGCTTATCGGCAACTAATTCCCCGCCAATTTGAGCGCCAATTAACAATCGAGCGCAAACAATTGATCAGCACATTGGAGCGCATCGCCGTCTTAGCCGACCAAAAGAATAATATTGTCAAAGTCAGCATTAACAGCGCCGCCCAGGAACTTACCTTATCCTGTGAAGCTCAAGATGTGGGTAGCGGTAGAGAGTCCATACCTGCACAAATATCAGGAGAAGATATAGAAATTGCTTTTAACATTAAATATTTAATGGAAGGGTTGAAAGAGTTACCATCTTCAGAAATTCAAATGCACCTCAATCAAGCCCTGACCCCAGTCATTTTTACGCCCCTGGGAGGTTTAAAAATGACCTATTTAGCTATGCCAGTACAACTTAGAAATTAGCCCTAATTAATTTGAGAAATGGGAATTTCAATCCAGAATTCTGTCCCTAAATTGGGTTGAGAATTACATTTAAAGATCCCGTGATGCTTTTCCACCACAATCTGGTAGCTAATAGATAACCCCAAACCAGTACCTTTCCCTACTGGTTTAGTGGTAAAAAATGGATCAAATACTCTTTTATGCACAGATTCGGGAATTCCTTCCCCATTGTCGGTAATGCGAATCACCACAGTTTTAACATTGTGATCAAATTCACCAACAGCAGTATGGATAATAATTTTACGAGGTTCAGGCTCTGATTTAGACTTTTTTTGATATTCTAAAGCATCAATAGCATTGCTCAAAACATTCATAAATACTTGATTAATTTGTCCAGCGTAGCACTCTATCAATGGCAAATCACCGTATTCTTTGATGACCTGAATATTGGAAATTTCGGGTAATGCTTTCAAACGATGCTGTAAAATTAGCAGAGTGCTATCAATACCCTCGTGAATATTTACAGCTTTCATTTCTGCCTCATCGAGTCGCGAGAAATTTCGTAAAGACATAACAATCTGACGAATGCGATCAACCCCAATTTTCATAGAAGATAAAGTTTTGGGGAAATCCTCAGTGATAAATTCTAAGTCCATCTCTTCGGCTCGATTGATAATTTCCTGACTGGGCTGAGGACATTCCTGCTGATAGAGAGCTAATATAGTAGCTAATTCCTGAGCATATTCACTGACATGGGCTAAATTGCCATAGATAAAATTGACTGGGTTATTGATTTCGTGAGCCACACCCGCAACCAATTGACCCAGACTCGACATTTTCTCAGTTTGGATCAATTGGCTTTGAGTTTGTTGTAAATTCCGCATCGCTTGTATGAGCTGATCAGCCTGTTCTTTGCTTTGGTTGAGCAATTCAGCTTGTTGGAGTGCTACCCCCAGTTGCAACGCAATTTGAGCAATGAACTGAATTTCTGAGGCTTCCCAGTGGCGGGGTGCAGCGTTTTGATATGCTGCGAGCAAGCCCCAAAGTTGTTGTCCAATAAAAATTGGTGCGATCGCATAAGCTTGAGCCTGAAGTTGCTCCAAAAATGCAATATGACATTGAGAATGGCCAGCTTGATAAATATCATCCACAGCCAAGGTTTCATTATGGCGATATCGCCCACCTTTAGTTGCTTGCAAATAGGAATCTTGCGAAACTGTATTCACATCGACACTTACCACCTTCGTCCATTCCTCACCGACAAACTCAGCGATAAACTCACCACTCCAATCAGGTTGAAAGCGGTAGACAGCCACGCGATCTGCTTGCAGGGATTTGCAAATTTCCTGAGTCGTAGTTTGAAAAATTGCTTTCATATCCAGAGATTCCCGGATTTTAGCCACAACCTCAAACAATACCCGTTGTTGTTCGGCTGTGCGTTGTAGTTCCAGAGTGCGCTTTTGCACTTCATGTTCTAAGTTCGCATTGAAGGCTTGTACCTGTTGGTAGAGTTGATGCTGTTGAATTGACGATGCAAAAAGATGACCAATATCTCTAGCTAGTTCAATCTCTGCTTCCGTCCATATCTGAGCTTGTGCCTTTTTAGATTCCCGCCAAACGTCAAAAGATATCCGGGGATACACTTGTCTTTCATCAAAGTCAAATTGACCAGCCCACAGAGTTTCTGTGTCTATTTCCTGGCGAAAAATACTTAAATATCCTACTAACTGCTGACGATATTCCAGGGGAATCATCAAGATGCTGCGAATTTTAGTTGGTTTAAAAGCAGCTTGCAAACTGCGTAAGTGGGGAATTTTAAATATGTCTGAAATTGCCCAAACATCGTATTGACTAGACTGGTAATGTTTCTCCCAGACACTGTACTGTTCCATGAGTGGATATATACTTTGTGCTGGTATGAGAGGTTGTTGTCCACAGGTATAAACATGAACAGAATTCCTTCCAGGCTTTAAGCATTCTCTTAAACTGGCAAGTTGCTCATTTTGGAGATTCAAAGCTTGATCTTTCATACAAAGCCTACCACCACAGCCATTAAAGGCCGCAACAGCTGCTTCTAATGCTGGCTGGAATATAATTGTGGGTAGTGAATGTAGTAGAGTAGAAATACGGTTGAGAATTTTTTCCCGTTCAGCTTTTTCACGAGCTTGAGTCAAGAGATTACTTTGAGCGATCGCCAAAGACAATTGATCTACTACCATCTGCACAGCTGTCAATTCATCCTTTGAAACTGTACGTGACTCAGAGTTATGAGAAGCCAATAGCCCCCACAGTTCATTTTGATAGAAAATAGGCGCTACTAAAGAAGACTTCACTCCCATTGCCGTTAAGTATTCCACATGACAGGGGTCTACAGGGCGATAATGGATATCCTTTGCTAAATTTTCGCCATTTTCCAACTCTTGCAGGGGAATTTGACCAATCTCTTGTGCTTCCACATTGACAACAGAGCGCACCTTTGATTTAATAAATAATTCACGGGCATGGAGCGGAATGTCATCAGCTGGAAAATTTAGCCCCAGCAATGACGGTAATCGCTGCTCATGAATCGACTCAGCCACGACTTGACCACTACCATCGGCATGAAATTTATATATCATTACTCGGTCAGTTCCCAGTAACGAACAGACTTCTGCTGTTGTCGCCGTGATAATTTCTTCTAGTTCTAAGGTTTGGCGGATACGATTTGTAATGCGGCGCAGCACACTTTCTTGATCAATACTTTCCCGCAAATTTGGTTTAGCGAACTGTGACATTGCGTGTAATGAAATAAATTTACCAAACAAAAATTAATAATCAGACCAGTATAAATATAAAAGCATTTTGGAATTTATATAATAGTTTTGTCCACACTCTAACTAATCTCACAAAATTTACAATATAATTTATTTTTTTAATAAAAAGTTACCTATAGCCATCCTATTTGATTTATGAATTTATCGTTCGCGTAGCGTGCGCGAAGCGCATACCGCCAAGTCGCCAAGGTCGCCAAGTGAAGAGGTTCAGAAATGATTTAGAACTGCTATAGCAAAGTAAAAACTTACTTATTGCTAAATAAAAATTAAGCAGGTATGCACTAATTTTTATAAAATTCTAACACCAATCACGTATAGTCAGTCAGTGCGATCGCGCCGCGCAACTCACCGTTTTCACAATTCAAGCTGCGTTATGACATAGGCTAAGACACCCTCCAATAAATTTATATTTCTTCATATAAATTGAATTTTTCTCATCTACTTGTACTAATTCTTTATGAGGATGCGTCAAATTATAGGAGGAACGAACCGCAAAGGACGCAAAGTACACAAAGAAAGAAAGAAATTTTATTTACGTCCACTTGCTGAACAGCAACTGTAGATATTTCCAGTCAAAAGTAGAGATTTGCTGCTGATTTAGTCTCTACTTTTGACCCTTTAACTGTGCATTAACTTCTCACCAAAATTAAATTTTTACATTGTCAGTAAAGCGAATTTTCAGATAGTCATCTTCCATCTTAGCTCCCCCTGGTTGTAGTGCAGCCAAAGCTTGTGGCAAGACTAAATTACGGCGGTGATTGCCAATGGTGATATTTAATTCATCACCATTTTTACTCAGTTGAATTTGGCTTTTGGCAATCCCAGGTAAGTAAATTTCCAAACTATATTGCTTGTCGACTTGCACAACTTTCATAGTTGTTTCTTTGTAATATATCTGAGTTGGATCTTCATCTTTGTAGAGAGTTTCTTTCAGACGTTCTAAGGCGGCTAAACCGCACATTTCCTCTGAAAAAAGCGGCACTTCTTTGACAGGTAAAGGCAGGAAATTATCATGTATTTCCTGGCGATATTGTTGCTGATTTTCCTTCCAACGTTGGAAAAATGGGTCTTGGACTTCCTGGGGAATAATGCGATTAGCAATCACTAAATCTGTAGCGACATTATATAAACTTAGATAAGCATGGGCGCGGAGAGATTCTTTAATCACCATCTTTTCGGGATTAGTTACCAGACGGACTGAGGTTTGAGTATTATCAGTTAATACCTTCTCTAGAGCTTCAATTTGCTCATAAAACTCATAAGGTGCATCCATCACCTCTTTATCTGGGAGAGAAAAACCGACAATTGGTTTAAAGAAAGGTTCCACCAAAGGTCGAAGCGCCACCGAGATATTTTGAAATGGTTTGTAAAAACGGCGCATATACCAGCCGCCGATTTCAGGTAAACTCAGTAGGCGTAATGCTGTGCCGGTGGGGGCTGAGTCGATAATCAAAACATCAAACTCGCCTTCGTCATAGTGGCGTTTCATCCTTACCAAGCCAAAAATCTCATCCATACCGGGTAAGATGGCTAATTCTTCGGCTTGAACTCCTTCTAAACCCCTGGCTTGTAAAACTTGAGTGATGTAACGCTTCACAGCACCCCAATTTCCCTCTAGTTCTTGCAGCGCATCGAGTTCTGCACCCCACAAATTTGAGCGAATTTCTCGCGGTGCGTGTCCCATTTCTAAGTCGAAACTGTCTGCTAAAGAGTGAGCAGGATCTGTACTCAAAACCAGTGTGCGATAGCCTAGTTCTGCACAACGCAGCCCAGTGGCGGCAGCAACGGAGGTTTTACCTACACCGCCTTTGCCTGTCATCAAAATTACTCGCATGGATGCTTACGTCCTATCTCAGAATTATTTACATTTATTTACATTATGAACTGTTTGCAGAAAATAAATGTTGTTCTAGCAATACCGTTACTTGACAGTTCCAATTAAAATGGCAATTGCCCTGATTAACTCGTCGGGTTCGATGGGTTTGGCAATATGCTGTTGAAATCCGGCTTGGAGTGCTTGTTGTTGGTTAATTTCACCCGCATATGCAGAAAGTGCGATCGCGGGGATAGTTCCTCCCTCTGGGGGTGAAAATTTTCTAATTTGCCGAATCAGAGAATAGCCATCCATTTCTGGCATCCCGATGTCAGACAACAGTAAATCAGGGATAGATTCATTTAAGAGGGTCAATGCCTGTAATGCAGAAGCGGCTGTAGTAACTTGTGCGCCAGCTTGTGTGAGGATGAATTCTACCAACTCACGCATATCTGGGTCATCATCCACAACCAATATCTGCATACCTGTGAGGTTGATTACAGTTTCTAAATGGCTATGATCAGAAGATAGCTCCTGTTCAGCAACCTTTAACGGCAACCTGACGGTGAATGTTGTTCCTAAATTTTCTCCAGGACTATCTGCGTGAACAGTTCCTCCATGCAGTTCAGTTAAATTGCGGACAATTGCCAGCCCTAATCCTAATCCACCGAATTTTCTGGTGGTTGCGCCATCTTCTTGGCGGAAGTATTCAAACACATAAGGTAAAAACTCTGGAGTGATACCTTTACCATTGTCTTTGACTTGAATTTGAGCATACATCCCCACCTGCTCTAGTTGCACTTCAACTCGTCCTCCCGATGGTGTGAACTTGACGGCGTTAGAGAACAGATTCCAGAAAACCTGTTGTAAGCGGTTGCTATCGCCGGAAACGGTTCCAGAAGTCAGGTTGAGTTGGGTGTGGATGTGAATGTTCTTCACTTCTGCTGCCAGTTGGACTGTTTCTAGGGCGGCTTTAATGGTTGCAGCTAAATTAACTGGAGCGACGTTTAACGTGATTTTGCCTTGGAGGATGCGTGAAACATCTAATAAGTCTTCAATTAATTGCGCTTGCAACTTGGCATTGCGTTCGATAGTTTCTAAGGCTTGTGCGGTTTTGGCGGCATCTAAGCGCTTAGTTCGCAGGATTTTTGTCCAACCGAGAATGGGATTGAGAGGCGATCGCAATTCGTGGGAAAGCACAGCCAAAAACTCATCTTTGATGCGGTTCGCTTGTTCCGCCTCTGCTCTAGCTTGGCGTTCGGCTTCATACAACTGAGAGCGGGCAATTGCTTGAGCGCATTGACGACATAATGCCAAAATAAATTCGCGATCATCCTGACTTAGTTGCTTAAATTCTGGCAAATTCAGCGACATTCCGCCCACAGACCGACCCTCAGTCACAAGGGGCAGCGAGATCCATGAGTTGAAATTGGATTGGTTGTAAGCTTGAGCCAAGTGAGGATAACGAGCAATTCTTTCTGCTGTAGATTCTAACCACACAGGTGCTTCCGTTCTGATGGCTTCTGCTAAGGGAGTAGCGGAATTAATGGAAAATTTCCGCCAGGATTCCACTACATCAGGATCATAACCGACAGCTTTGACTATTTCTAATTCTTTTCTATCTTTGCTTACCAAAACTATCATTGCCGAAGTCGCTGCCAAAACTGCCATACTTTGTTCGACAATTACCTCTGCAACTTGCAAGGGTGTGAGAGATTCGGAAAGGGCTGCTGTGACGGTTTGCAGGCGGGAAGTGCGGTCTGCGGCTTTTTCGGCGGCTTGCCTTGCTTGCTGTGCTTGTTGAAAAAGGCCAGCATTATCAATAGCGCTTGCAGCTCGACGAGCTACATCTTCACCTAGAGTCAAATCACTCATGCTGTAGTGGCGATTAGACTCAGTAAAGACGAAGGAAATGCTGCCAAAAATTCGTTCCCGTGCTTTTAACGGGGCAATGACACACGATTTTAGGCTCAGTTCGCGTAAGAGTTGCAAATATTGAGGATCTTGAATGGTCGCTGCTAACTGCTCATCAGTAATTTCTACTGCAATTTCACTCTGCCCTGTTTTCATCACTTGAGAAATGCCATAGCCATCATCCAAATATCTGGGATAGAGTTGCATCGCTTCCCATCCTAATCTCACCTTTTCCGCATCAGTATGAGCAACAGCAACACGGCTAATGGTGCGATCATGATTGAGCAAATCAACACAACACCAGTCTGCAAAGTAGGGTACAACTAAATTAGCAACGCTCTGAAGCGTTTGTTCATAGTCTAACGAAGATGCCAGCACAGCACTAATTTCTGCTAAAAAAGCCGACTGTTGTTGTGCCACTTCTACGACTGCACAAGCTACTTGCTGCCGCGCCAATTGAACTCGTTTTTCCTCAGCTTGTTTGCGTTCGGTAATGTCGCTTAATGTTCCTGAACTCCCCAGGATTGTACCATCGTCGTCTAAGTTCAAGCGGGCAAGTACTTCAATCCAACGAAATTCTCCACTTTTCGTCAGGTAACGAATTTCATGATTGCCGTCATCTTTTTGCCTTTGAATGAAAGATTGAAACAGTTCTAAATTATGCTGCCGATCATCGGGATGCACGTAGTTTGAAAAATGAGTTCCGATACTTTCATCAACTGAAAATCCAGTAATTTCCGTCCAAGCCGGGTTGAGAAATGTCCATAGCCCTATGGCATCGATTTGGAAGATTACTTCTTTGACATTATTCACTACTGAGCGGTAACGTTGCTCAGTTTTGCGGAGCGCTTCTTCAGCTTGCTTGCGCTCGGTGATATCGTGCATGACTACCACCGCACCCTGTTTTTGACCATGCAAATTGACAATTGCTTGAGCGTTGGCGCTGAGGATGCGTGTTACTCCTTGCTTGGGCATAATGATCATTTCGAGATTATCAACCTGCTGCCCTTGCAATGCCCGAAACAAGGGAATGTCGGCTGTTTCCATGAGCGTTTTGCCATCCGGGAGATACAAATCATAATGTTCTGCCCATTCTTCGGGAAAAAGCGGTTGTTCAGATAATCCATGCAATGATTGCGCTTTTTTGTTAAATAACTGTAATCTTCCCTCACCATCGCAAGCGACAATGCCGGCTTGAACGTTATCCAGCAGGACTGTGAGAAAATCTTGTTGTTGGCGCAGCTTTATTTCTAATTCTTTTCGTTGTGTAATATCGAGGAAATATGCCAGTAGACCAATTACAGTCGGACAAAGCCGCACCTTAAACCATCGGTTTAATGCCGGATAAAACTCCTCAAATTCAACGGGGTTTTTGGCGATAATTACTTGATGACACTGTTGATAAAACTGAGTTGTCGTCTCTACGGGAAATACATCCCACAACAGTTTGCTGAATAAATCGTCTGTGTTTATATTTAACAGCTGTTTTGCTTGATGATTCGCAGAGGTAACACCCCAGGCTGTGTCTATCTCCATAAATGCTTCAGCCATATTTTCCCAAATGACTCTGAGCCGTTCTTCTACAGACTCATCGCCTACAGGGAATGCTTTTGAAGCCACTTCAGAAAACTGCTTTTGTGAATTAGATAGTTCTGGGCGATCGCTGTTCAGAGAAACCTCCTTTATTCTCAGGCTTTTGTTCAACAATAAATATATGAAGTGTTTTGTTTGAGCTTGAACAAACTTCGTAGCATTGTGTGAATCATATCACTTTGACAAAACCCCTTGCTAAAAGCGATCGCGTTAGCATCTGCCTAGAGAGGGGATTCTAACTTCACAGATAAACATAAAATTTAGTAAGTTTTTATACTAATGAACAAGTGAAAAATGCTGTTTAATTACGTCTAGGCGTGAACAGTGCCAATAATCGATGTGGGAAATAATCAAACCAGCAGGGTTAAGATTTAATTTACTCCACCCGGAGATGGAGATACGGGGTTTCCAAGGGAGGGGTGTATTCCAGCTAAGTGTCCACTCAGTTTTGATGGTGTCTCCTAAATGTTGAATATCATGTACGTCCATTTGGGGATTGATAAACCATGTTTGGATGAATTTAATCATCTGCTGATAGCGTTTAATTCCCCGAAATTTAGTTAATGGATCTTGAAAATAAACGTTTTCGGCATAAATGCTATATGTTTGATCGGCGGGAAATGTTTGATAGTCTTGTTTGAGGATTTCAATGATATCCATAAGTTACTTTGGGTGAGGTATGGTCAGATATTAAAAACCACAGATGTACACAGATAAATTGGGATTTTATTCTTTAATCTCGATTTCGTTCCATAATCGTTCTAATTGACGCTGCCAAGCTGTTAATACTTGTTCTCTGGCTGCTGCGGTTTGGTCAATTTCACCTAACAATCCTTCTGCATAAAAACGGTCGAGATTTTGCATGGTTGCTGGAAGAGATTGTCCTTGCTGTTTTGCTGTTTGGATAATTTGCCGGATGCGACTTTCAATGAGACGATTGAAGACATTATCTAAACCAGCTTCGTATATAGATATCAGTCGGGCGATCGCACTGGCAAAGTCTGCGTTGACCAAAGTTTCAGTATTGTGTTGATACACCACCCAAATTACACCATCAAATAAGGCATAGCGGACTTCTTGGGTGTCATCAAAGTTGGCTTCTAAAAACTGTGCTAAAAATGGTTGGGCTTCTTCGATGGGTATAATCGGCAGTAGTATTCGTAACCAAGTATTATCTTCGGAAAGCAGTACTAACAGCCGAAAACTAGAGGTGTCTATTTGCCACGATCCAGGGGCGATCGCTTGAACTTCTGCTGTATCAAATAATTTTGTGAGCGTATCCGCAATTTCTTCTAGTATCATAATCTGTTTTGAGCTTCTAATCTCTAGGGTAACGCGTTGGGGTTTTTTACAAAGAGATGGTATCACATCCCCAGAACTGACAAATCAAGAAATATCCCATCATTTTAGACAAGCAGGACAAGAAAAATCTTGTGATTAATTACAGACAAAAAACCTGATAATATGTCTATTTAAAAATCTTCCAGCACTTGATTTTTAGAAAAATTACAACTAAAACTAGCAATAACAGTTCAGCAAAAGATAGCTTAATTGTTTACCAAGTTCATCAACGTGCCACATATAATCGAGGAGCTAATAATATGGCAACTATCAATCTTCATGAATTAAATGCTACTGGTTCTGAATTGTTTCAAGATTCTGAAAGCTTTTTCAATGAATTAAATGATGTAGATTTTATATCCGGAGCAGATAGTTCGGCTCATAGTGAATCTGGCGCTGCGCCCTACAATCCTATTAGCGATCTTTCCATATTTACTAAGCTAGCTGAGGCATTTGTCGCCACATATGCAATTGGTCATATTAGCTTTCTAGCTAAGTCATTCAGTTCTGAATACTAATGGCTTCTAAGAAGTTCAGGTAAGCATAGCCATTTTCAATAATTACTGAACAACCATATTCCCGATTTCTTTAAGAAGTCGGGAATTTAAGCTGATGATATAATTGGGTAAAAAAATTTTAGATTGACACCATGCCTAAAGTCAGGGGCTTGTCAATTAATTAGGACTTACGCACAAATTAGGGAATAACGAACCACAGAGACACAGAGGACACAGAGGAATAAGGGTTTAAGAGAGTTTTTGCGTAAGTCCTGTTAATTTTGGATTTTAGATTTATTCGGGGAATAAATTCAGGGCTTCTGATGATAAACAAACCTAATTGGGGCATACTCAATTGAGTAGGTGTGAGGATGGCATAGTGGCAGAAGAAAGAGCATATTGGCTGGCTTGGACGCGAATTTCCGGGGTTGGCCCGGTGTTACTGCAACGACTACAGCAGCATTTTGGCACTCTAGCCACAGCTTGGAATGCTACCAAAGCCCAGTTACGAGAAGTCCCAGGTTTTGGGTTTCAGACATTAGAGAAAGTAGTTGAACAGCGATCGCGTTTGCATCCAGAACAACTACTGATCCAACACCAGCAAGAAAACCCCCATTTCTGGACACCAGCCGACGCAGATTATCCCCGGTTGTTGCTGGAAACTCCCAGTCCACCGCCAATGTTGTACTATCGCGGTGAAGTGGAACTGGTAGAAAATCTGGGACAAAAACCCCTAGTCGGGATTGTGGGGACACGCAAACCTTCAGATTATGGTCTTCGTTGGACGCGCCAAATTAGCACAGCTTTGGCTAAAAATGGCTTTACAGTTGTATCTGGGATGGCGGAGGGAATCGATACAGAAAGCCATCTGGCGACGATGAAAGCTGGGGGAAGGACAATCGCAGTGTTAGGGACTGGTGTAGATGTCATCTACCCACCCAAAAACCGGGATTTATATAAACAGATTTTGAGTCAAGGCTTAGTCGTGAGTGAATATCCAGCCAAAACCCCACCTGATCGGACGCACTTTCCCCGCCGTAATCGGATTATTGCAGGTTTAAGCCGTGCAGTTTTGGTCATGGAAGCGCCTGTTAAGTCTGGGGCGTTAATTACGGCTGCTTATGCGAATGAATTTGGCAGAGATGTTTATGCATTACCGGGAAGAATAGATGATTATCCATCTCAAGGATGTTTAAAATTACTCAATCAAGGTGCTTCTTTGATTCTCAAGGAACTTGACGAACTGTTAAAAATGCTGGGAGCAATTCCAAAAATTGATACAATTGACACATCTCCAATTCCCGAACCGTTAAATTTGCCGGATTTATCACCAGACTTGCAACAAGTCATCAATGCAATTAACTCTGATGTTTTACCCTTTGATTATCTTGTCCAAAAAACAGGGATGAATACTGGCTCAGTTTCTAGTGCATTATTACAGTTGGAACTTATGGGTTTAGTTTCGCAACTTCCCGGAATGCGATATCAGAAAACTTAAATAACAAAAAATGCTTCATTTTTTGGGCAATATTAACAGCATTTTCACCTTGAGGGGAAACTTTGTGGAGTCGGGAATGGGGCTGGAGTCACATTCGGGGGCATAGTGTTGCCCATATTGGGCGGTGCGGGGGGAGTCATCACGGGATTGGGTGCAATACTTTGGCTAAATTGTTGGTAAGCTGCGCGAGAAATAGCGCTAATTAGTTTTTCCGCTACCGGGTCATTATTAGGGCGTTGTACCATGACAGCCGCGATGTAACGCTTGCCAGTGGGGATATCAATTAAACCCACATCACCCAGCATGGTGGCAATATCACCGGTTTTATGGTGTATTCTTGCGCCAGTGCCTAAACCAGAAGGTAGGAGATGATTTCGCTCTGTACGGCGCATAATATCAAGGATCATGTCCCGCGATCGCATACTCACTAAATTTCCCTGATTTACCATAGCCAGCAAACCTCCCAACTCTCTAGGGCTGGTGGTATTTGTTCCGGCTAAATCTGGCAGGGGATTACGAATTGCTGTAGCTGACAATCCCCAGGTTTGAAAACGCTGATTCAGCGCCTCCATGCCTCCTAGTCGGGCAATCACCATATTAGTGGCTGTGTTATCGCTGCTTGTACTCATGAGAGTAGCGAGTTCGAGGGCGCTGTACTGGCTTCCCACTTTTTGGTATTGCAGATTTCCCGAACCACCAGCCACCATCTCTTGTTCCATCGTCAGCATTTCATCCAGGCGGATTTTGCCGGCATCCACATCTTGGAAAAAGGCGATCAAAATCGGCACTTTGATTGTACTAGCCGCAGAGAAACTGGCAGCGCCATTCACATCTACGTAGCCACCAGTCTCTAAATCCACCAAGAAAACCCCTGGTGTCAGATTCGGGTTTGCAGTGGCCAAATTTTGGACGGCATCTTTCAAAGGAGTAATTTCCTGGGATAAGTATAAGCCAGCAGCATGATTGGTAGTAAGTTGTGGCTGATTTGTCCCCACATTCCCAGATGATGCTGCCGAATTACTGGGCATCCGAGTCGCAGGGTCTAAGACTGATAGAATCGTACCCATGATCGCCCCAATGCCGACTCCCACAATCAACAAGCGCAAAGCATATAACATGGTTCGCGCCATTGGCTTTAACCGCGTTTTGCGCGAGGATCGTCTGGCCATTTTGGGCATGGCTGGTTTCTGTACCCGCACGGTATTGTAGTTGACTGTGTTGGGATTCAACGCTGGTGTCATCCCATTCATATAGCCAATGGGTTTGACGGCTGCTGGCATGACTAGCCCTGGTCTTGACCTCCTAGTGGGAGGAGGCAGCATCTGATGGTTAACCCGCGTTAAAGCGACTTCTGTTTTGGGAGGATGTTGCTGCTGATTGGGTACTTTGACTTTTTTCTTGCCCACTTTTTCGCCTTTATTCTGAGGCGGGCGGCGATTTGTGGGTTGTCGCCGCGAGAAATTTCTGCGTTTGTCACTTGACTCTGACACTGTTACTCCTTGTGACCCACTCGAATGTTTTCCAGCAGACTCCCGACCCACAACTCACCAATGAAGCAGCTGGATGCGGAAATCACTCAGTAGCCTTTTTGTGTTTAGTTTAAGTCATATTAACTGTTTTTGGGGGAGTTAATTCCGCAGATATGAAAGGATGAATCACAACTTTTCATCCTGGCTTTTCCGCGCCCATTCTATTTGTCGCAAAATCCCTAGCAGCATAGCTACTTCCTTTGTTTGCAGGTGAGCGCGATTATACAATTGCCGGAATTTGGCCATGCGAGTCAGGGCTGTATGTGGATACAAATAACCAATATCTAGTAGTAGAGATTCTAATTCCTGGTAGTAGATTTCCACAAGATCCAAAGATGCCAGTTCAGTTTGGCTGGGGGGTGGTGTTGTCGGTGGTGCTGTATATTGTGCTAGTTCATGACAGCAGATAGCCACGGCTGAAGCTAAATTCAGGGCTGAATAATTTTCACTTGTGGGTATGCGAACAAATCGCTGGGCATAATTTAATTCTTCATTACTTAAGCCCCGGTCTTCTCTGCCAAAAATCAGGGCGGCGGGTAACTCTGGTGACTCTAGTAACCAAGGTAGGGCAGTGCGGGGATTTTCTAAGGGTGTTTCCCAATCACGCACACGAGCTGTGGTGGCGATCGCGCGGACACATCCCTGCAATGCTTCTGGTAATGTTTTCACTAATACCGCAGATTCTAAAATCTCTTTCGCATGAACTGCCATTTTCAAAGCTTCTTCCCCAACTGGATCGCATTGGGGATTAACTAATACTAAATTATGTAAATCAAAATTTTTCATCACCCTAGCAATGGACCCTACATTCATCGGGCCAGCCGGTTCCACCAATACAATTCTCAACCCCGCCAAACCCATTTTTTGCCTCCCTCTATAGCTGGCGCTGATTTATCAGTTCGCACCTGTGAATACTTTATGCTGATCGAAGTGGCATCAGTACTTCTTTTCCAAAGTTACCAGATGTCATACTGGCATGGCAATCACGTTGCCATTTTCCCAGAGCGAAAATGCTGTGTAACATCAGAAAAGAGTAGTTAGCGCATAAAAGAGGTAAAGATCAGGTGTTGAAGACACTTTTAGTGATTACCGTTGGTTTATTACCGTCCTTGTTTTCTCTGTGGGTCATCCGTAAAACTCAGGCGCGGACACGCCGAACCATGAGACAAGCAGCTACGAATTTTTCACAAAGACGCATCCGCGATCAGATCAGACCTGTTGAAGGCGATCGCTATTATTTAGAAGGTGTGGGTTATCTGATTGGCGATATCAGTTGCCAATTTAATGCTCGTTCTGGCTATATGCGCTGTGCTGTTAACCCCAGTGGACCCTGTCAGGGTTGCCGTCACTATGAACCCAGAGAATTGGCTGCTACTGAAAAACTATTTTAACCCAGTCTTTGGGACTAGTACCGCCAGGCGATCGTCAAAAATCAAACAATTTTAGATTTTCGATTGACCCCACTGATCAATCTGGGGGTTTGTACCATTCAGAAACTATTGGTTAGCTTTAAACAACTTTAGTTCGGAAGTTGTAGAAATTCATTCATTTTGTCGGTCTGTAATCAATATCGAGCCGGCGTTAGTTTTAGCTGTACACAGTGACAGACCATTCTACCAAACAATGAGATTTTTTCTAATTTTTAATTGCCTTATTCGAGTTATTACTTAATAATCTTTTCTTAACCTTGGACATTTCTTCAATAAAACGATAACTTGGTAAAAAACTTTGATTTTCCAGAGGTTAAAGCGAAATTTACTGAAGACAAATTATATTTTTTTAAGTAATTCTACAGTAGAACTTAGAAACAAAAAATATTATGGTAGTAGCATTTCTAATAAAAACTGCCAAAGTGCAATTACAAAAATCCTTAATTTTTATGAAAAGGCGTAAATTAGTTTTTAACTTTATCCTGTTCCTTGGCGGTTGTACAACAGGGCTTAGTCCGAACAAAAATAGTTTCAAGAAACCAGAAAAATCCCCATTAAAAGGACTCAAATTTGCCGTAGCAGATGCTAATGGTCTTGAAGATTTACAGCGCGATTATGGAGCCTTTCGCACTACCTTAGAAGAAATATTGGACATAGCAATTGAATTTTTTCCCGTGGAAGATCGCACAGAAGCAGCACCAGCATTGCAATCTGGTGAGGTAGATATTGTCTTAGCAGGGCCGTCAGAATACGTGGTTTTTAATTCTCGTGCTAAGGCTATTCCGCTTGTGGCTATCCAACGCCTTAACTATTATCCCATTATTGTTGTCCGTGCCGATAGCAAAATTCAATCATTAGCTCAACTAAAAGGTAAAAGAATTGCCATGCGAAAAACTGGTTCAACTTCTGGACATTTGGCTCCGATAAAGATGCTTATAGATGCTGGATTAGATCCAAATACTGATGTTAAAATTCTTATGTTAGGTGAGGAAGGAGTGCAGGCTTTAAAAAAAGGTGAGGTAGATGCTTGGACAATTGCATCTGATAGATACAAAACAGCCCTGAAGTCAGGAGGTTTGTCTGAGCAAGATTTTTCTGTAATCGCTAAAGGAACACTGCTACCTAGTGATTTGTTCGTTATCAATAATCAGTTTGCACCTAGCTTCATAGAAGATGTGCGATCGCGTATGCTTAAACATCAAGATAAACTACTTCCAAGTCTGCTAGTTTCTACAGTCAACCAACCTTATCAAGGCTCAAAATTCATCCCAGCCAATGATGCTGACTACAACATAATTCGTCAAGTGTATCAAAAAATAGGACAGGGTAATTTTCTGTAATCAAAGTCAACATTTCTGTAAATGATGAAAGATTATAAAAATACATTTAAACCAAACTTTACCTGGCTAACAAACTTAACTAATCGCTGGAATATTGCCAAGAAAATTAGTTATGGCTATACTGTAGCAATTGGCATTTCTTTTATCGGTACAACAAGTGGATTACTGCTTGCATACAACAACGAAGTATATGCCTATAAACAATTAAATCTTTCTTATCAGCAGCAATCTCTGTTAAAAGATTTAGAAAATTCAGTCGCACGCATCAGACTACATCCACAACGTTTAGCTACTGTTTTAAATAATTCAATTTGGTTTGAATTTGAAAAGAATCAATTTAAAAATCAACTAGTTACAGTAAATAAAGAGTTAGAAAAAACCCAAAGTTTTATTAATACTTATTCAGATGATTTAGCCATAAATAAAGCAGAATTTGATCATCTTTTAGACAATTACCATTTAACCACACAGTTATATACTGAAACCATCAAATCTTTTTGGGAACAAGTCGAAAAAAATAACTTATCTGAAGAAAAAATTAGGCTTCATTATACAGAGTTAATAACTTTACTTCAGGAAAAACAGCAAGTTAATATTAATGTAAGATTTGATCGACTTTCAGATGAATTAATTCTGGTGATCGGTCATGCGGGTATTCAAAAAGAAAATGCACATTCTCGTTTTGAAAAAGCTCAACAACTGCGAATCAAAGTGATCTTTGGTAGTATGCTGTTCTCAGGTGCCATCGCCGCAGCACTGGCAATATATAGCAGTAGATTAATTGCTCTTCCTTTAGAATTAGTTACTAATATTGCTAGAAGAATTACGCAAGAATCTAACTTTAAATTGAGAGCTAATATTAACAGTAATGATGAAGTTGGGACTCTCGCTACTTCCTTGAATCAATTAGTCGAGTGGGTAGGAGATTATACACAAGAGTTAGAATTAGCACGTCAGAATTTAGAGCAACGAGTAGAAGAACGCACTCAGGAATTAGAATTAGCACGTCAGAATTTAGAGCAACGGGTAGAAGAACGCACTCAGGAACTGCGAGAAATTCTCCAAGACTTGAAAGAAACCCAAGGACAATTAATCCAAACCGAAAAAATGTCTTCTTTAGGAGAAATGGTAGCAGGTATAGCCCATGAAGTAAATAACCCAGTTAATTTTATTTATGGTAATATTCAATGTGCCGATGAATATATTCAAGATTTACTAAGTTTAGTAGATTTATATCAGCAAGAGTATCCAGAACCAAGCAATATCATTGCCGAAAAAACCGCAGAAATAGATTTAAATTTTCTCACTCAAGATTTATCCAGCCTTCTTAGTTCCATGAAAATGGGCGCTAAACGTATTCGAGAAATTGTCTTATCTTTGCGTAATTTTTCCCGCTTAGATGAAGCAGCTATGAAAGAAGTGAATATTCATGAAGGAATTGATAACACTTTATTAATTCTTAATCACAGAATTAACAAGGAAATATCACTAATTAAAAACTATGGTATTTTACCTTTGATTGAGTGTTATCCTGCTCAACTAAATCAAGTATTTATGAATATTTTAAGTAATGCTATAGATGTGCTGATGGAACAAAATACTCAAGCAGAAAAACAGATTACTATAGATACATTAAAATTAAATGCTGATTACATCAAAGTAGGAATTAAAGATAACGGTTCGGGAATTACACCAGAAATTATCAAGAAGTTATTCAATCCTTTTTTTACAACTAAAACAGTAGGGAAAGGCACTGGGTTAGGTTTAAGCATCTCTTACCAGATCATTGAAAAACACAAAGGTAAAATAGAAGTAATCTCAGAATTAGGAAAGGGAACAGAATTTATCATTCTCTTACCGATTAAAACACAACTAAACTAGCAATATAAGGTAGCGATCGCTTATAGGAGTAAAAAAATTATGTCCCTATGAAAAAAGTTAAACAAATATTGAAAATGGTTCTGGGATGAATCCCTGGGCGGCGAGTATGATGCTTGGGGTACAAGCACCTATTTTAATCATGGAATGTTATGTGATAAACCTTTAGCTGAAGCAGATATTCAAGAGTTCGGCATTACCAAAGCCGAATTTGAACAAGTTTGGAGTACGAAAACACCAATGAATAAATAAAACTTCGCAGAAAAACAGCAAGGTGCGTCAAGCAGCAGGCGAGGAAAAAATGCACCTAATTATTTCTCTTCCTTAGCAAGTCCAACGTCTTTCAATTGTCCAATGGCGGTCGCTTGACTGATAAATCTTCACTTTAGTTAAACCCACAGCCGAAACTAACTGATTCACTTCATCTATTGTGAGTGCTGCGTGGAGAGAATCACGAAATAATTTTTTCTGGTGGGAGTTGTATTCATTCCAGATACTGTCCACTAAAGCATTGATTGTCACCTGATCAATTGGTCGAATTAAATCGCGGATCAAAATACCGCTATTGGGTTTGGTGACACGCTTTAGTTCTTGAAAAAATGGCAGTGGATCGGGTAAATGATGCACAAGGCTATTAGAGATTACCAGATCAAATACCCCATCTGCATAAGGTAAATTTTTAGCATCAATTAATTGAGACTGAATTTGTTGTTGTAAATTGGCTTGCTGTATGTGTTGTGCAGCAATTCGCAGCATATTTTCCGCTAAATCAATGGCCACAATTTGCCATTGAGGACACATTTGGCAGATTAACACCGGAATCCGACCAGTACCAGTTCCCGCATCTAAGACTAAACTAGCTTGTTTTGGACCCAAGGCGATCGCCTTTGACGCAAAAGCCGTATTTACCTCAGTGAAGTCCATTGCATCATACTCAATGGCTTCTTCCCAGGTATCCATAACTTCTGGTTCCAGGATTCTTTGCATGATCACCTATACCTGATTTATATATAATAAATGATTCCGAAAAATTGCTACCTAACTACTGTAACTTCTCCCTCACCCAAGCGCGGAAGGATTTCAATAAAGCAATTTCGCCTATGTTTTTACTATGCTGAATAAATCGACTGATATCACTAACTGCAATTAGGGGAAAAGCAATACTAAACTTACACTCAATATATTGTTCTTCTACCAACTGATAAAATTTTAAATCTTGTCCGTTATATTTCCACAATTCAGTAACATTTAGTGCTGCATAAATCCCCAGTTTATTAACTGAACTACTGGTAATGTCAATTTCAATTGCTAAATCAGGCGGAGGATCTGTTTCTAAATTTAGTGTTTCCTGACCTCTAATAGCTGCTTCATTCTGAATATAATAACAATTATCTGGTTCTATACCTCGATTTGTTAATCGCCGCTTCAGTGTTGTGGAACCAGCACTTCTAATTTCAATATCTAATTCTTCAGCTAAAGCAATAATAAAATTGCCAAAATTACTTTTAGGGTTTTCATGTTCAAAAAGTGGGGTCATGATTTCTAAAGTACCGCAGTCATAAGCAAACCGAGAACCTCTATCTTCACCTGTATCTCGCAGCAAGGCTTCAAAGGTTTCCCAACTGACGTTATGTAAAACCGTTCTTTGTTCAGCAAGGGTTGACTGGACAAGCATATTACGATACCTATTCCATGACAATATTAGATAAAATTCCTAATATCTTACCTATATCATTAATATAATATTCGCTCAAGTCGATTTCTACCACTTGATTAATAAGTTTTAAAAATTTCCAGTTAGTACCAGTGGTAACAGTTCCATAAATTGTTTGAATATCATTCCCTTCACGTTCATTAAACAATTTAGCGGCGATCATTTCCGCTACACACTGTCCTAAACCTGCATTGATATTTTCTTTTTTAGCTTCCACAATTGTGATAACTGGAGCATTAACAATTAATAATTCTGGGGAACGACTAATAATAAAATCACAATTACCGTTTAAACCTTGTATAGGATCTACAGTAAAATCAATACCTGAAAATAAACTAATTTGATTGTTTAAATATTTTCTGACAGCTATTAAAATTGGTGCAATTATCATTTCTGAGCGTGATTTTTCAGTATTACTAGCAAGTGCTAAAGGTATATTTTCTTGTAATACTTCTGTTAAAAGTTGGGGACATTGAATATCTGTAATAGATGCAAAGATATCTACTTTGTCTGAGATGGTTAAACCAAAATTTTTTCTAACTTTGTCGAGGGTAAAGTCACTGTATGACATTTGATTTACTCCTGTAAATTCAAGTAAATAATTAAAATAAAACTTTACCTATTTATCTTACAGCACATTTTATCTGAGTAGGTACAGGGCGGGCATCTTTGCCCTCCACACAAGATTTATAATATTAAAATGTGGACTTGATTTATTTGCAAAGTTCTATATATTCTTTTTACGCCTGTACCGTGCGGTTTCTATCTTCCAATATGCGATTTGGCGCGAAACATAAAAAGGTGGGAATTACCCACCTGATCTTTAAGCAAGGAAACCAGCAAAAAAGTCCAGAGTTTCCTTCAGCGCTTTGATGAAAATATCAATTTCTTCGCGGGTGTTATAGAAAGATAAACTAGCCCGTGCGGTTCCCGGTAAAGCTAAGTAACGGTGTAATGGTTGAGTGCAGTGGTGTCCAGAACGAATCGCCACGCCTTCTTGATCTAATAATGTTGATAAGTCGTTGGGGTGGACATCTGCGGCTGTAAATGCAGCTAATGCAGCCCTTCCTTCCCCTTTAGCGTTGGGTTTGGGTCCGTAAATTGTAATTTGGGGTATTTGCTCTAATTGTT
The DNA here is from genome assembly GCA_035638855.1 of Nodularia sp. (in: cyanobacteria). GTDB lineage: Bacteria > Cyanobacteriota > Cyanobacteriia > Cyanobacteriales > Nostocaceae > Nodularia. Next base: position 38,264 of record DASQZD010000035.1, read on the forward strand.
GGAACAAATAAGCTGTGAGTTCGGCTTCGTAGGCGTGGATTTTATCCATCCCAATATTACTAAGATAATCTACCGCCGCTCCCAATGCGATCGCCTCCGCAATTGCTGGAGTCCCCGCTTCAAATTTATGCGGTAATTCTGCGTAGGTAGAATGATCTAAATACACATCTGCAATCATCTCACCACCACCGAAAAATGGTGGCATTGATTCTAAGATTTCCAACTTACCATACAAAAATCCTATCCCAGTGGGGGCGCACATTTTATGACCGGAAGCAACCAACCAATCACAGTCGATTTGTTGCACATGCACAGGCATATGCGGTACACTTTGGCAAGCATCAACTAAGAATTTTGCACCGTATTTGTGTGCGATCGCCCCAATTTCTGCTACTGGATTAATACAACCCAAAGTATTAGAAACATGACTCACCGCAACCAATTTAGTTTTGTCAGAAATCAGGTTTTTAAACTGTTCTAAATCAAAACTACCTGATGGTGTCAATTCCACAAACTTTAACACCGCACCCGTTTTTTGTGATACAAATTGCCAAGGAACGATATTACTGTGGTGTTCCATCACCGACAGAATAATTTCGTCTCCTGCTTGTAAATTATTCATTCCCCAGCTGTAGGCTACCAGATTAATGGCTTCACTGGCGTTGCGGGTGTAGATGATTTCCTGACGTGACGCAGCATTAATAAATTTAGCAACTTTATCTCGCGCACCTTCATAAGCATCAGTAGCTTTAGCACTCAGAGTATGAGCGCCACGATGCACATTGGCATTATATTGTTCGTAATAATCCCGCAAGGCGTTTAACACGAACAAAGGTTTTTGGGAAGTAGCTGCATTATCCAGATAAACCAACGGTTTCCCGTGAACTTCCTGATGCAATATCGGGAAATCAGCGCGAACTTTATCAGCTAGGGTTTTGGTAGAGGTGAAAGTCATACAATTTTAGATTTTAGATTTTAGATTTTGGATTGACTCCACAGATAAATCTATAGGTTTGAGGATTTGGGATTTGGAATTGATTCCCCAGATTTATCTGGGGGTTTGTACCATTAAGCAAATATTAGTCATTAGTCAAAGACTTGAAACTATTGACTGTGTTGAATAGGACTGCTTGCAGAGATTTGACGGGAATTTGGTTGATAATTTCCGCAGCAAAGGCATTAATTAACAACTTACGCGCATCGTTTTCGTTAATTCCCCGACTTTGGAGATAAAAGATTTCATCGTCTTCCAATTGGCTGACGGTAGCACCATGAGCGCATTTAACGTTATCTGCGGTAATTTCTAACTGGGGCTTAGTATCAACTCTGGCTTTTGATGATAACAATAAATTGCGATTTAACTGACCCGCATTTGTTAACTGCGCGGCTTTTGGCACAAATACCTTGCCATTGAATACTGCATGAGCGCGATCGCCTACAATGCACTTATGTAATTGTTTGCTGGTACTATGGGGATGATTAAGTGCGATCGCACTGTGAGTATCACCCACCTGTCTACCAAAAATCATCGTCAAACCGTTGAGAGTCGTTTCCGTTTGTTCACCAGTTTGCAAAATTTCCAAATTGTGGCGCGATAACTTAGCACCAAAACTCAAAGCATGACAAGTATATCGACTATCGCGAGCTTGGGTAACAGCAGTCTTCCCTACATGAAAAGCCTCTGCACCTTCCCGCTCAATCCTAGTATGACTTACCTGAGCATTCTCACCCAGCCAAATTTCCGTAACCGCATTAGTGAAGTAAACCCCCTCTGCGCTCTCTGCGCCTCTGCGGTTCGTAAAATCTTCCACCAGAGTCACACTACTACCAGTTTCCGCCACCACCAAACAACGCGGCTGAGAAATCGTCGCCTCTTCCCCAGCAACCGCAATAAACAATAGATGAATAGGCGTTTCCACAATCACATTCTTAGTCACCCAAACCACCGCCGCATCAGATATTCCAGCAGTATTGAGAGCAGTAAAAACTTCCTGTGAACCCTCAGCTTGTGCTAAATACTGTTTAACCAGCTCCTGCTGAGACTTAGAAAAACCCGCCAAATTACCGACAACAACCCCAGAAGGTAAATCTGCAACGGCGGATAAATCCGGCGCATAAACACCATTAACAAAAACCAAACGACTATTAACAGCCTCTGGTAAAATTAAAGCCGAGATATCAGCTGATTTTAATTGTGTTTCCACATGAAACTGCACTTGACGCAGCGCTGATAAATCAGTAAACCGCCATTCCTCCTCGCGGGTAGTAGGGATACTGGAATGACGCACCCAATTAGCAGCACCTTGGCGTAATTCCTGCAAGAAATCTGCGGAAGTTGCTGCGGTTACTTCAGCCAACAACCCAGCTAAATAAGTATCTTTATCCAACAGAGTAGAAATCAAACTCACAGCATTCGAGTTAGGAACCGGACTAGGAGAAACTTGAATAGTCATTACACACCCACCTCAGCACCTTCCAGAACCCAGTCATAACCGCGCTCTTCCAATTCCAGCGCCAAATCCTTACCGCCACTCATAAGAATGCGACCATTCGCCATCACATGGACAAAATCAGGCACAATATAATTGAGCAAACGTTGGTAGTGAGTAATCATAATCGTGGCATTTTCGGCATTAGCCAATTGATTCACACCATCAGCCACAATCTTCAGAGCATCAATATCCAAACCCGAATCCGTCTCATCCAGAATACCCAACTTTGGTTCCAGCAGAGCCATTTGCAGAATTTCATTCCGCTTCTTCTCACCACCAGAAAAACCTTCATTCAAACTGCGACTGAGAAAAGAAGGATTCATCTTCACCACATCCAACTTTTCCTCAATCAAATCATCAAAATCGAAAGCGTCCAACTCCTCCAAACCCTGAGCTTTCCGACGAGAATTGTAAGCCACCCGTAAGAAATCCAAATTACTCACACCCGGAATTTCCAAAGGATATTGAAAAGCCAAAAACACACCTAATCTAGCCCGTTCCTCCGGTTCCATTTCCAGCAGATTTCTACCTTGGAAAATCACCTCACCACCAGTCACCTCATAAGCAGGGTGTCCAGCCAAAACCTTAGAAAAAGTACTCTTACCAGAACCATTCGGTCCCATAATCGCATGAACTTCCCCAGAGCGAACCTCAAGATTCAAACCCTTCAAAATCGGAGTCCCATCAACACTAGCCGTCAAATCCCGAACTGACAGCACAACATCACTATTTTCAATAATCATCTTCTCTCTTTTCCTTTCCCTTCTCTTTCTCTGCGTCCTTGGCGGCTTGGCGGTTCGTTCCTCCAAATCCAAAACTACCCAACACTACCTTCCAACTTCATACTCAAAAGCTTGTCAGCCTCCACAGCAAACTCCATAGGTAGCTGATTAAAAACATCCTTACAGAAACCGCTAATCATCATCGAAATAGCGTCCTCCTGAGAAATACCCCGTTGAGCAAAATAAAACAATTGGTCTTCCCCAATCTTAGAAGTAGAAGCCTCATGCTCCACCTTACTGGTGTTATTCTGCACCTGAATATAAGGAAAAGTATTAGCATGGGCATTATCGCCAATCAGCATTGAGTCACATTGAGAATAATTTCTCGCGCCCTTAGCCGTAGGATTCACCTTCACCAAACCGCGATAACTATTACTAGAATTACCCGCCGATATTCCCTTAGAAATAATCGTACTGCGAGTATTTTTCCCCACGTGAATCATCTTGGAACCCGTGTCAGCTTGCTGCATATTATTTGTCAGCGCCACCGAGTAAAATTCACCGACAGAATTATCACCCACCAACACACAGCTAGGATACTTCCAAGTAATTGCCGAACCTGTTTCTACTTGAGTCCAGGAAATCTTAGAATTTACACCTTGACACAAACCACGCTTGGTCACGAAATTGTAAATTCCCCCTTTACCCTTTTCATCACCGGCGTACCAGTTCTGCACAGTGGAGTATTTAATTTCCGCGTTATCCAGGGCGACAAGTTCCACCACAGCCGCGTGTAGTTGGTTGGTGTCATACATCGGCGCAGTGCATCCTTCTAGGTAGGAAACATAGCTACCTTCTTCAGCCACAATCAAAGTCCGTTCAAACTGTCCTGTATCACCGGAGTTGATGCGGAAATATGTAGACAATTCCATTGGGCATTTTACGCCTTTAGGAATATAGACAAAAGAACCATCACTGAATACAGCACCATTTAAAGCGGCAAAATAATTGTCGGCTGGAGGAACGACGCTACCCAGATACTTCCGCACAAGTTCGGGATGTTCTTGTAAGGCTTCCGAAATTGAGCAGAAGATCACTCCATCTTCAGCTAGTTTGTCCTTAAATGTCGTAGCGACAGAAACGCTATCGAAAATCGCATCTACAGCCACATTTGCTAGGCGCTTCTGTTCATTTAGGGAAATACCCAATTTCTCAAAGGTTTCCAGTAGGGTAGGATCTACTTCATCCAAGCTGTTGAGTTTGGCTTTCTTCTGCTTGGGCGCAGAGTAGTAGATCATGTTCTGATAATCTATGGGTGGATACTTGACACTCGGCCAAGTTGGTTCCGTCATTTTTAGCCACTGACGATAACATTTGAGGCGAAAATCTAACATGAACTGTGGCTCGTTCTTCTTAGAGGAGATCAAGCGAACAACGTCCTCATTTAGTCCACGCGGGATAGTGTCGGCTTCAATATCTGTGATAAAGCCGTACTTGTAGGGTTGGTTGACTAAGGTTTTGACAGTGGCACTCATCGGTATAAATCTCTTGTGTTCAGAACTGGAATCGTGAAATCAGTTTACGGAAATCTCTTTAAGGACGGGAGACGGGCTATTTGAGCCTCTTCCCTTTTCGTGTTACCGAGTGGTTACACGGCTGTTAAAATAGGACTTGGGGAGTAAAACAACATAATCGTTGTTTAATTTATTTTCATTTTACGCTAAATTAACAACAACAATGTTGTTAAAGTCAAATTTTCTAAAAAAAATTTTTGGGGACGTTCATACAGCGTTTTGTAGAGCAAATGGAGACTATTCACCAGACGTCAACCAAGCAAGATATTCTGGAGTATCTGCTTAAGCGCTCACAAGCAACTGCTTTTGAGTTAGCGGAAGTTCTAGATGTGAGCAAGCAAGCAATTCGTCGTCATTTGAAAGATTTGGAGACGGAAGACCTAGTTTTGTATTCATCTGCACAAATAGGTATGGGACGACCGCAGCATATCTATAAATTAAGCCGCCGGGGACGCGATCGCCTGCAACGGAATTTCAACAATCATCAAAGCGATCGCTATGGTGAATTTGCTGTTTCACTGCTGGACACTTTAGCAGAAACCGTAGGCCGTGACCAAGTAAGATCGATTTTACAAAAACAGTGGGAGCGTAAAGCTCAAGAATATCGCGATCGCTTGGGTAACGGATTACTAGAAGAGCGTGTAGCTAATTTAGTAAATCTGAGAAAAACTGAAGGATTCATGGCAGAATATCACTCTGTGGAATCCTCACATGGACATAGCTTTATCCTCATGGAACATAACTGTGCCATTTCCGATGTCGCTGAATCTTTCCCAAGCATCTGCGGTCATGAATTAGAAATGTTTGCGGCGGTGCTACCAGATTGTCACGTAGAGCGCACCCATTGGATTATCAATGGCGAACATCGTTGCGGCTATTTAGTGCAAGCTCGACAAACACAATCACATTAAGTTTAAATCATAGCTAATATCTGAGTGGTAAGGCTTTTTACCAATCCAGAATTATTCATTGTCCATGAATCAACATTTAATTAGGTTTAAAAACTAAATATATGGATATACCACCGCAGCAACCAACAACCCAATTTCTCACCTTAGAAGAATCAGCCAAAGTAGATGCAGCTTTGCTATCTTCGTCAGAAAAATTTTTAACCAGAATAACAATTTCATCCCTTAAAGTCCTCAAGCATATTGCCCAAGAGTACGATGTTGCTATGGAAGATTTAACCACACAGCAATTAATTACCTGGTTTGAAAAAGATGCCAAAATTAAACGAGAGCAAGGAATTGAAGCCTCATATTTGAAATGGTAAAAGAGACTGGGGATTGAAAGCATTTCCTTCTCTTTCTTCTATCTCTGTGTCCTCTGTGCCTCTGCGGTTCGTTTAAAAAATAAACCTAATCTTAACCATATTAAGACTGGATAGAAAAATTAAACTCTCAAAAAATCGAATTTTCGACAATAAAAAGCACCTTGAAAAAGGTACTTTTACCGATGAATTGTCTTTAATTGTGCCAAGCAATTTAAGTCCGATAATTATTGTTAGTTCGAGGACTGCGAGCGCCCACAACAGCACCTATGAGAGCCGCAGCTAAACTCAACAAAGAACCCAATACAAACCACCACAAAGTCTTAGACGTAGCCGCAGCAATTTGGCGAGCTTGTTCAGCAGTTACAGTCGTTGGCGGTACGGAAGCGCCTGGTTGAACTACCTGGGGTACTGCTACTGCAACACTGGGAGCCACTATGCCAAAAGTCCCCCAGACTCCACTTGCTAATAGCCAAGAACTCAAGGCGATAGTAGTAGCCCAGAGAATTGCGCCATTGAGCAGGGCTGTGTTCCGGTTCATTGGTCCACAAGCACGAGTTGTCACCCAACCACCAACGAATAGGGAAATTAACAAAGCCAGGGTTGACCAAATTCCCACATTAGCCGCAATATCAGGTGTGATGGTTCGGGGCGCTCCTGAACCGGCAATTTTACCTGCGCCGATAGCGCCAAATAAGGAACTCAAGATTAATTGAGTAGCTAAGGCCACCAACACGCCTGCAATGATTGGACCCCAGCGCACGCGGTCATGATATTCAGCTACTCTACCTGCTACTGCGGGGTCATTAATAACATCATCGCCTACGCGATTTATGTATGACATAGTTTATTTTCTCCGTTGCTTTATCAGCAAAGTTTTTTCAGGTATATTCATTTGATGATTCATGCTTAAAATTAAATTGCCAGATATGATTTTTAATATCTATCAACAGAAGGAGTTAATTCCTCTATCTTCAGCAGGATTAACTAAAATTACTTAATAAATTTATATTAAAATTATTTCTTCTTTATGTCAGGATGCTTTGAGGTTGGAATATAGTATTAAATACTTGAGAAAATTATTTTCAACGAGTTTTTACTGAGTTTAGGTTGATAAAAAACTCTTGCTTCCTTTCCTTAGTAAGGATAGGGTTGGGGTGAGGTTTTATAGGACTTTATAAAATAAATAAAATGTTTTCTTTTAGGCTAAAAAATCACTAACGGGTAATTATATTGAAGACATTACCCATTAGCCATGAACAAAATATAATGAACAAACTAACGCATCTTTACAGCAGTACCTGTGGCTGTAATCAGTAACAAGACTCCGGTCTGATCAATATTGATTGTGCCAGTATCAAATTCAATACCAATTACAGCATTTGCCCCTAAACGCTGGGCGCGTTCTTCTAATTCTTCTATGGCTTTGCGTTGACCCTGCTCAAATAGACGCTCATAACTAGCAGTACGTCCACCGATTATATCTCGAATGCCGGCAAAAAAGTCTCGGATGAAATTACTGCCGTAGACGACTTGCGCTGTCACAATACCTAAATATGATTCAATCACAGCACCTTGAATCACATCAGTTGTAGTTACAATCATAAATTAGCCCCGTCAGTCAATTTTGGATTTTAGATTTTAGATTAGCCCAATATATCAATTTAATTGCTCAGAAACCTTTTTTTAGGTAAGTTCCAAATCCCTCCGCTCCTCTACCTGTTTTGGTGTGTCTCCCGGCTTTTCCCTATGTTTGTCCGTAGATTCTATAGCAAGTCTAGATACCTGGCATTGGTCTAGGGGGAAGGGAAGAGGAAAATAACTGATAAGAAATAGCCATTTTGTCCAACCACAAATTCTTTTGCGAGATATACTGAATACTTTATAATAATCAATCTGTGCTTTAGTATAAAGTCATGATGTTTTCTGCTGTAAAAAAGTATCACAATTGACAATTTATTAAATTGCTGTAAAGGTAAATAAATACAGTTTTCAAAAGTCAAAATTTTTGTTTTAATGTACAAAAAAAAGTCCCATAAAATTTCAGGAATTTGACTGTGTACAAACGCATATCACTTGTAGTTGGTGTTTTGTTCTTAGGATTTAGTGCCGTTACCATCCCCTCGGTGGCTCAGGCTCAGGTACTGATGGCGCAAACGATAAACCCGCAATTAAAGAGGCTCTTCGAGGAAGGAGAGAGGCTGGTGGCAGCTAATGACTATAATGGGGCGATCGCCATTTATCAACAAGCGGCTCAGATCGAGCCAAAGAACGCTAAAATCCATTCTGGCATTGGCTACCTCTATGCCCAACAAGGAAATTTTCAACCAGCCCTAGCCTCTTATCGTCGCGCGATCGCTATTGACACTAATAATAGTGATTTTCATTACGCTGTGGGTTACATCAAAGTGAATATGGGTGACACTAAGGGGGCGACACAATCTTACCGTCGTGCCATTCAGCTAAACCGTAACCATTTAAATGCTTATTTAGGATTAGGTATCACTCAAGCCCGGATGGGAGACTTTACATCAGCTAATTGGGCTTACGGACAAGCCATTAAACTTAATCCCAATAATGCCCAAACTTATGAGTTTATGGCTTTGATGTATAAACAGCGACGACAAACCACAGAAGCCAACAAGGTGCTTCAGAAAGCCCGTAACTTGTATCAACGCCGAAATGACTCGGCGGGAGTGAACAGGATAAATGGGATGTTGCGGGAATTAGGGGGTTAATTAACAGGTAAAATATTTGATTTACGGTTGGGTATCTTGTTCATCACCGGCGACTAATGTAGGGCTAAGTGTGGTTTGAGTCTGATAGGTATTTTTGAAAGCAGCCCAATTACTGGCAATTGGCATTCGCCAACCAGTACCAAAGGCGCGATCAGTAATTTTTAATCCTGGGGGTGCTTGTCGGCGTTTAAATTCAGCCCGCGCCACCATTTGAATAACTCGATTGACAATTACCGGATCATGTCCTGCTGCGACAATTTGGGCTGCTGATTGGTGGTTATGGATCAGGTGTTGCAGGATATCGTCTAAGATTTCGTAGTCTGGTAGAGAATCTTGATCAACTTGACCGGGTTTGAGTTCAGCGCTGGGTGGTTTAGTGAGGATATTTTGGGGGATGATTTCGCTATCGCGATTTAACCAATGGCAAAGTGAATAAACACGGGTTTTAGGCACATCAGCAATTACAGCCAACCCGCCATTCATATCACCGTAAAGGGTGCAGTAACCTACTGCCATTTCTGACTTGTTCCCAGTGGATAATAGCAGATAACCGAATTTGTTAGCGATCGCCATCAATAAATTACCGCGAATCCGGGACTGGATATTCTCTTCAGCAATGCCAAATTCAGTTTCAGCAAACAAATCAGCTAAGGTGTGATCAAACCCTGCCATTAATTCTCCTATCTTTAAGATAGTGGTTTGGATACCCAGATTTTCCGCTAATCCCAAAGCATCACTGACAGAATGTGATGAACTGTAGGGAGAAGGCATGAGAACACCGAGGACATTTTCTTTACCAAGGGCTACGGATGCGATCGCAGCGACTAAAGCCGAATCAATTCCCCCACTTAAACCCAGCACCACCTTAGAAAAACCACACTTTTGGGCATAGTCTCGCACTCCCAACACCAAAGCCTGCCAAATTTCCTCTGATTCTGAGGTATATGCAGCAGCGACAGAACTCAACTGTAAATCTCGCTGCGCCTCATCAAATTCCACCATCACCAAATCAGTGGTAAAACCATTAGCACGACAGACAATTTCACCTTGACGATTCAAAGCAAAACTGCGACCATCAAAAATTAAATCGTCATTTCCACCAACTTGATTAGTATAAATTATCGGTTGTCCAAAACGTACCGCGCTATGCTGAAGCATCGATTCGCGATACTGCTGCTTACTCAGACTGTAGGGTGAAGCAGATAAATTGACAATGAGATCAACGCGCAAAATTGCTAAATCAGCAACGGGATTTACTGCATAACTACGTTTACCTAAAAAGTCTTCATCATTCCATAAATCTTCGCAAATAGTGACACCAATATCAAGATTATCTAAAGTAAAATAACTAGCTTGTAAACCAGATTCAAAATAACGGTTTTCATCAAAGACATCATAAGTAGGTAAAAGCCGCTTATGAAAAACTTGCTTGATTTTACCCTCTTCTAACAAAGCAATGCTATTAAATAAACTTTTACCGCCAGTGGTATGCGCTTGTAAATTTGGGGAAACAGTTCCTACTAATACAGCTAAATTAGGTGGTAAATCTTGGGCTAGCTGTTTTAATGTCATCTTCATCCCTGCTACAAAACCAGGATTTAGTAATAAATCCCTTGGAGGATAGCCACACAAAGAAAGTTCTGGTGTTAATAATAAACGCGCACCTTTAGCGGCTGCTTCTTGCGCTGCTGACAGAATTTTTTGAGCATTACCGGGTAAATCACCAATAGTAGGATTTAGTTGAGCGATAGAAATTTTCATTGTGGATGTTTGATTTAAAATTTGTCCTAAGTAAAAATTTGAATCATCAAATAAAAAAGTATCCTTACATAATTCCTAATTAATAGCATTTATTTCTAAATAACCGCGCTTAATTACTTTATTACTTTCTTACTTTGCGCTTCGTTACTCATATATAAACAATTGGGATCAGCGACTAAATAAACACTAAAGGTTTATCTTTCAAAGGCGCAAAAGCCTCAGCATCAAACTTATATAAACTAGCCGGACGACCAGCACCCCGTGAAACTTTAATTCCCGTATCGGACAAAAAACCTAACTTCAGTAACCGCGCCCGAAAGTTAGAATAATCGGCAAAATTGTCGCCTAAAACTGTAGTGTATAACTGATATAAATCATTCAAAGTAAACCTAGCTGGCAAAACATCAAAAGCCACCGGACTATACTCTAACTTATTTCGTAAACGTCTGTGTCCATAAGCCAAAACTTCATTGTGATCAAAAGCTAATTGTGGGACATCTTTAACTGGATACCAAGCAATCCCAGAGACTTTATCAGCAATTAATTCTGCTTCTTCAAACCTTACCAAGGCAAAGTAACTAACAGATAGATAACGCATACCATAACTATCAGTAGCTTCTCGTGGGTCACGATGGGGACCGCCAAAGGTATATAACTGTTCTAAATAGAGATTATTTACCCTAATTTTCTCTGCCATAATGCGATAGGCAGCATCTTCTAAAGATTCTCCTTGACGTACCAAAGTACCGGGAAAACTCCAAGAATTTAAAAATGGTTCCTGCTGTCGCATGATTAACAGAACTAGCAGCCGATTTTGGGCAGTATCTACAGAAAAAATGACATTATCAACACCAACCTTAAAATCGGCTAAAGGTTGTTGAGCGGAGTCGAAACAAGGTTGCTCATTTAACGAAGTTGGTAACTTTTTGTGGTTGCGTCCTGGCATTTGTACAAATGCTCTTGATGAATATAAGCGACAATTGGGGGAGTAAGGGCTTGAGTATCTCCATGTTCACGATAGGCGGTGGAAGAAACATCGATACCAGTTAAACTAGCGATCGCAATGTTCCCGCCCAGATTTTGCACCCCCTCCAAGCTATACTCATCTATGGTATATCCTGGTCGTGGCACAACGAGCACTTGCACTTGCTGTAACAAATCTTCAATGCGATACCAGCGCGGTAACTGATTCAATAAATCAGAACCAATCACCAAAGTAAACTCAGCATCCTCACCCCAGCGAGACTTGGCTTTTTCCAAAGTTTCCAGAGTTCTGAAACTACTCAAATCCTGTTCCAAAGCCATATTACGCCGTGGCGTATCAATATCCGTAATCAACAATTGCAGCATTGCTGCCCGATGTTCCAAAAGTGTTTGATCAGACTTAAAAGGATTATCAGCCGCCCAAACTGCCACCCAATCATAACACTCAGATAACCACCTGAGAATTTTTTGATGTCCAGCCGTCGGCGGATCAGCACTAGTACCAAACAAAGCAATTCTCATCTCTGTGTCCTCTCTACGAGACGCTGCGCGAACTGTGCCTCTGCGGTTCGATTCTTCGTCTTCAAAATCAACTCCTGCAACTGGGCAGAAATCTCCACCTCCACCCCAACCGGATCATCCAAACGCCGAGTTTCCTCGGGTAAACTAGCCACAGTAGCCGCAGTCCGTTGGCGAATCTCCTGTAAACTTTCTCGCCCATGCAACCGTTCACCATTCTTGACTACCAACTGCAACAAAGGTGTTCCCAAGACATTGCTTTCATCTACCAATGCCAACTTATCAACTTTTACCTTACCTTCCACAAACGAGCGAAAAATTTGCTTGCGTCCGGGATAAGTCCCCTTACCACTAGAGTGTTTCATTACCGGGATACCATCGATTTCCACGAGTTTATAAACTCCATTTACAGGCGCACCCGTAACTAATCGAGTTCCCAGCCCATAGCCATCGATTTGGGCATCAGCAGCCTTGAGTCTGGCAATTTCCCATTCATCTAAATCGCCGCTAGCAAAAATTGATACATTAGGAAGAAGCGATCGCACTTGTTTTGACAAAGTAACCAAATCTCCAGAATCCAACCTCACACCACTTAATTTTATTTCGCCAGCATTGACTTTAGCAGCTAACTGCTCTGCCGCAGCCATAGGATCATAAGTATCAATCAACAATGGCGCGCCCGGAAAATACCGATGAAAAGCAGTAAAAGCCTGTTCTTCACTACCTGCCATTGCTGAAAGTGCCATAACTAAAGCGTGAGCCATAGTACCACTTGGTTGTTCTCCCAGTTGTAACGCTGCTAACACATTAGAAGTAGAATCCAAACCCCCAGCCAAAGCAGCCCGCGCCGCCCACAAAGAAGCTTGGGGACTAAATGCCCTTCTCGTGCCAAATTCCAAAAGTGTCGCCGACTCCCCCGCCACATCCCGCAGACGTGCAGCCCTCGTAGCAATCAAGGTTTGATAATTAATCGTATTCAGTAAATAAGTTTCTATTAGTTGTGCTTGCCAAAGAGGTGCTTCCACCCGCAATAATGGCTGATTAGCAAATACGGCTGTTCCTTCCGGTACAGCCCAGACATCACCTGTGAAACACCCCTCAGCTAAAACTGACCAAAAGCGTTCAGTTGCATGAGTAAAAATTCCCGTTCCCTGTAAAGCCTTGATTTGAGACGGGCTAAAGCGAAAGTTTGCTAAATATGCCAAAACCTGCTCTAGTCCCATAGCGATTAAATAGCCAAAATTTTCCGGTAAGCGTCTGACAAATAATTCAAAGCTAGCCCGTCGTTGTTCTACACCTTCACCTGTATAACAAGCTGCCATTGTTAGCTGATAAAGGTCAGTTAGCAGGCTGGAATCAGCCGCACACACCGTCAGTTCGCCGTCCCAGTCTGGAAAAGTTGTCATGCAAGAGCGTCCTTAGAAGAATGCTACTTTTATTATGGTAGATTTTACTATAAATAATGTCAACTCTCAAACCCATAAACTCATGAAATGCCGTCATGGAGGATAAATAAAACAGCTTAATTTTAAAATACACAATTATTTAACATATTGTAATAGTGAATTTAAGCAATATTGATGGACAAAATTTTGCGGTCATGAGAGGATGATGAATAATTGAGAATAGAAAGTAAAACTTAGACTTAGGCATTAGATAAAGTATTGCAAAGATAGCTGAAGAAGTATTGCAGATATTTTCAATATATTGCAATTTCTACTCAGTTAAGAAGATCAGAAATAGAGTAGAGAAATAACAATCAACGCGACTCAAAAAAGGAGTCTCATATGGCTATTTCAAATATATTTGATAGCATCATGCAGTATATTTCAGAAGCTGCAATGCGAATTTTTAGCCCCACAGATGATGCTTATCCGATGATTGGTGTGCAGCCATTTACTGGCGAACCGTATAAAGGAAGCACAGCCAACGGTTGGTAGTTTCAGAATTTCACCAAAATGATTCTACAAGACAATTCTAATCCCCCCTCTCCGGTGCAAGCGAGGAGGGGGCTAAGAATGTCATAGTTTTTATCGCATATCGTAACCGAACAAATTCGGATCGACTTCTCCTAACTTTAAATCTGCTAAACCATACTCAGCCCATCGTTTGTCTACCATCGCTGCAATATCTGGATCTGATTCTAAGGGCGAACCCCATTCGTGGTCGGTTTCTGGTGGAATCTTTGTCGTCGCATCAATTCCCATCCGTCCACCTAATCCAATTTTCTCACTAGCAAAATCCAAGGTATCAAAGGGTGTGTTGGGCAAAATAAACACATCCCGACTGGGGTCAACTTTGGAACTAATCGCCCACACGACTTGACGCGGATCACGAATATTGATATCTTTATCTACTACAATCACAAATTTGGTGTATGTAAATTGGGGTAAAGCACTCCAAAACGCCAAAGCAGCCCTTCGTGCTTGTCCGGGATATGCTTTATCGATGGAAATAATCGCGGCTTTGTAACTCAAAGCTTCCATTGGTAAGAAAAAATCGACAATTTCGGAGACTTGTTGCCGCAGAATAGGAGTGTAAATCCGATTGAGTGCGATCGCCATCATTGCTTCTTCTTTAGGTGGACGGCCGCTAAATGTGGTTAAATAAATTGGATCTTTGCGGTGTGTCATACACCCGAAGCGCACCAATGGCGAATCTTCCACACCCCCGTAGTAACCCATGTGATCACCAAAAGGTCCATCTGGTAAGACTTCCCCTGGTGTAATTGTTCCTTCTAAAACAAACTCAGAATCTGCGGGAACTTCCAAATCTACAGTTTTACACTTGGCTAAGTTCACACCGGAACCCCCATAGAGTCCAGCAAATAACCATTCTGATAAATCTACAGGAATGGGAGTCGCAGCTGCCATGATAATTAAAGGATCTACACCCAGTGCGATCGCCACTTCCAACTTTTTACCACGTTCAGCAGCCTTGCGTAAATGTCTCGCCCCACCGCGCACAGATAACCAGTGAACAGTCATCGTATTTTTAGATTGCAGTTGCAAGCGATACACACCCACATTAGGCGTACCCGTCTCACAATCCTTCGTAATTACCAAACCCAGAGTAATAATCTTACCAGCATCATTAATATAGGGACGTATCAAAGGTAACTTATTCAAATCCAAATCATCACCTTGAAGCACCACTTGCTGACAAGCTGGGAAAAAATCTCGTCCTGGTTTAGCCTTCACCACATCAAACAGCACCTTCCCAAAATCTATAGCTTGGGAAATCTTCTTTGGTGGTTTTGGTTGTTGCAGCATACCCAGCTTTTTACCCAGAGTTTCTAACTCCTCTGGATGCTCCATATTCATTGCCCAGCATATCCTTTCCACCGTTCCCATCAAATTTATCGCCACCGGGAACGAAGCACCTTTGACATTCTCAAATAACAACCCTGGCCCACCTTGTTGCAGCATCCGGTTGCAAATTTCCGCCATTTCAAACTCCGGGTCAACCAAAGCCGAAATTCTCTTTAATTGTCCTCTTTCTTCCAGAATTTTGATAAATCCCCGTAAGTCTCTTGCCATTGTGCTAATAAAAGTGAATATTTAAGAAATGTAAAGCGTTCTCTTATATTATTCATCATTAGCCACTCTCAGGCAGCCCAAAAATAATAGAACTCTAGCAAAAGTCCAAGTGTTTCCGATTAAACCACAGATGTAGACAGATAAATCTCCATAAAACATCTGTATTTATCTGTGGTTCATTTTTCCTGATTCCTATTTTTGCCAGAAATCGATTATCCAAAACGACCATTCACATAATCTGCTGTTTTCTTCTGAGATGGGTTATTAAAGATGGCTGTTGTCTGGTCAAACTCCACCAACTCGCCCAAATACATAAAACCCGTATAGTCAGAAACACGAGTTGCTTGCTGCATATTATGAGTGACAATCAAAATCGTCACAGTTTCTTTCAATTGAGTAATTAACTCCTCAATACTAGCCGTAGCGATGGGGTCTAGGGCAGAAGTTGGCTCATCAAACAGGACAATTTCCGGGTCAGTCGCCAAAGCACGGGCGATGCACAACCGTTGCTGTTGACCACCAGAAAGGTTAAAAGCTAAATCATTGAGACGATCCTTGACTTCATCCCACAAAGCTGCATTGTGCAAAGCCTTCTCGACCTTCTCATCAATAATCCCACGCCTAGATTCACCCCTCACCCTCAGACCATAAGCCACATTTTCATAAATTGACTTAGGAAAAGGATTAGGTCTTTGAAACACCATACTAATCCGCATTCGCACCTCAATCGGGTCAACCTTGCGACTCAGCAGGTTAATTCCATCTGGTTCCAGAGCGATTTCCCCTTGATAGCGATTTCCCGGATACAGGTCGTGCATCCGATTGAAACAACGTAACAGTGTAGTTTTGCCACATCCCGAAGGGCCAATCAGAGCCGTAACTTGTTTATCAGCTACTGGCATATTAATGTCCTTCAGAGCATGGACTTTACCACCGTAGTAAAAATTCAGATAATTGACCGCCGCTTTTAGGGGTTTTTCTAAAGTTGAAGATGCTGTTTTTACCATTTGATTTTCTTGCGTAAACGATAGCGGAGATAAATTGCCACAGCGTTCATCACCAAAGTAATGACAATCAGAACAATACCTGCGGCGGCGGCGTTCGCCTGAAAGCTGGCTTGGGGACGAGACACCCAATCGAACATTTGAATCGGCAGAACTGTAAACGGAGCCAGTAACCAAGCAAATGAGATAAAAGGAAACTCACCGTTTATCAGTGGGTCTGGTAAGAAGGCGATAAATGTCAGCGCCCCAATGGTAATTAAAGGCGCAGTTTCACCAATAGCTCGCGCCAAAGCCACAATAATCCCAGTCAGAATTGTGCCTGTGGAGTAAGGTAAAACATGATCCCAAATGACTTGCCACTTAGAAGCCCCAGTAGCATAAGCAGCTTCTCGGATACTATTAGGAATGGCACGGAAAGCTTCACGAGTAGCAACAATGACCACTGGTAAAACCAACAGCGCCAAAGTCAGCCCAGCAGTTACCACACTGCGGCCGAGGTGCAACCCATAAACACACACAGCTAAAGCTAAAAGCCCATAAATAATCGAAGGAACACCAGCTAAGTTAGTCACATTAATTTCAATTAAATCCGATACCCAGTTTTTTCGGGCATACTCTTCTAAGTAAATCCCCGATGCTATACCAATGGGAATCGCTGTAAAAGCTGTTACGAACATTACTAGCAGTGTGCCTACCCACGCCGAGAGAATACCCGCTTCTTCAGCTTTGCGACTAGGAAAGGAAGTCAAAAATTGCCAAGAAATACGCGGAAAACCATCATTGAGCAAATCTAATAACAATGCTGATAAAGTGACAATAGCAATCAGCATTGACAATAAGCCGATGATCCCAAAAATATATTCTGAGCGCTTGTTATGGGTAATGGTTTTGCGAACTTCTTGAAGATTGATAGTTGTCATCTCAATAAATCTCCCGGTAGCGCTTGCTGAGGAAATGACCAATGATGTTGAACACCAAAGTTATTAGTACTAAAGTCAGTCCCACGGCAAAAATTGTCTGGTATTCTAAGCTACCATGTGGTAAGTCACCGAGACTTACTGATACTATATAGGCAGTCATAGTGGCGGCTGGTTCCATTGGGTTGAGGGTAAAATTTGGTTGTCCCCCCGCAGCGATCGCCACTACCATCGTTTCCCCAGCCGCACGAGAAATTCCTAAAATATAAGCTGCTGATATCCCAGAAATTGAAGCTGGTAATACGACTCGCAAAGCTGTTTGTAAGCGAGTAGCCCCAGTTGCATAAGATCCTTCTCGCAGATTTGCCGGTACTGCACGCATCGCATCTTCACTCAGAGAACTGACATAGGGAATAATCATGATCCCGATGACTAGCCCTGCACCCAACATATTAAAACCAGGCAATTCTGGCAGAATTTTCTGTAATAAGGGTGTAACAAATAACAATGCAAAATAACCATAGACTACTGTAGGAATACCCGCTAATAGTTCTAAAGCTGGTTTAATGATTTCCCGGAGTAGAGGATTGGCAAATTCACTGAGGTAAATAGCAATAATCGTACCTAGTGGTACGGCTACTGATAAAGCCACTAATGTAGTCACTAAAGTTCCTGAAACTAAAGGCCAGATTCCGTAGTGTTTATCGTCAAACAAAGGTGTCCACTCGGTAGATGTGAGAAATTCCCACAAAGACACTTGTTGAAAAAATAATACGGACTCGTAAACCAAGACACCGAGAATGGCTATTGTCGTTGCTACGGAAGAAAGTGCTGCGAGAAACAAGATTGATTCAATTACCCGTTCTTGTAAACCGCGCACTAACTTTGGAGAAAACTGAGCTCGTTTTGCAATATTCATGTTGGAGATGTGTAGACTCAAAGGAGTTGGTCGTCAGACATCGCTCCTGAGTTATAATCGACCTTAATATCCAAAGAGAAGTACAATACCTCTCTTTGGTGAGTTGTGAAGACATTCAAGGTTGAGAATTCACACTATTCTTTGGCATCACGCCTGATTAGCTCTTCAATCTTCAGCCCAATTGCTTCTTTGCCACCAAATATGCTACCGTACCGCTTTTTATTGAAGTGTCCCAGGGCAGTAGTGTAAGCTGATCCTGGCAAGGATATATATCTGACTTCCTTAACTAACTTAGCTGCATTCTTCATGTAAAAGTCAACAAACTGTTTCACCTCTGGTTTATCAATAGCCTTGGAACTAACATAGATAAAAATAGGGCGCGATAAAGGGTTATAAGTGCCATTTTTCACCGTCGCTTCCGAAGGAAGTACACCATTAACTGATACCGCCTTCAGCTTTTTGTTGTTTTCTGCGTAGTATGCATAACCAAAGTAACCAAGAGCGTTTTTATTACTGGATACACCTTGGACTAATACGTTGTCATCTTCACTAGCAGTAAAGTCACCACGGCTAGATTTAGATTTACCAACAATAGCTTCGGTGAAGTAGTCAAAGGTTCCAGAGTTAGTTCCAGCACCAAATAGTTTCAGTGGTGCATTAGGAAATCCTTTACGGACTTGATTCCAGTTATTAATTTTACCCTGCGCTCCTGGTTCCCAAATTGTCTTGAGTTCTGCTACTGTCAGGTTTTTTGCCCAAGTATTCTGGGGATTTACCACAACAGTTAAAGCATCATAAGCTACAGGCAATTCGATATAGCGAATACCAGCCGCTTTACATTCATCAATTTCTTTTTTTAGGATGGGGCGGGAAGCATTGGATATGTCTGTTTCACCTCGACAGAACTTTTTGAAGCCACCACCAGTACCGGAAACGCCTACCGTAACCCTAACTCTGCCTCTTTGAGCCTTTTGAAATTCTTCTGCTACTGCTTCAGTAATTGGAAACACCGTACTAGAACCGTCAACTTTGACAGTTTTGACGCTTTGGGACTGAACTGCGGATATTGATATACCCAAAGTAGCGGTTACTAAAGAAACCACACTCAATACTGTCCACTTATGAAGCTTAAATTTCATTCTATTCATCAAGAAACTCCTAATTGTTTGCACATAAAATTTGCGCCTCATCGCTTCCAAGGCACAATAGTTTTATTTGGTTATAGACTTAGTGGATATCAAAAATAGCCACTGTTAAAAAAATGACAGAACAAGTTAATATTCAGGTTAAGTTTTGTTTAAGCCAAGTTTAACTTTTATTGATTGAATGGGTTGATTTTTTTGGCAAAAAGTCGCAGCAAAATTTTGATTCTTCTTTTTAAGCAAGCTAAATAAGTCGGCGGTAATAAATCAAATTATGTCAAATTACTTTAATTATTTAAGCTTTCCTACTTAGGGAACACGAAAAAATAAATTCCCCAAAAATTCTAGGGTGGGAAAGGAAGTGTCTAACCCACCATTATCCCTTAAGTTTATGGGGAGTTAATACAAATTGGATATTTTATTTGTCATTCGTTTATATAAACAGTTACCAAATATTTTTTTTACATCATATATTTATGCTATTTAATTCCATCAAATCTTCCCGTAGTCATGTTTTAATTTTTTACTCAAAGCAATGTTCTATTAATTGCTAATATAACTATTTACTTGATTATTTAAACAAGATAATTTCAACTATTCTAGGCAGATTAATACTCGTATTTGTGTGCATACACAATATATTTATGATCTGGACATCTTGGCTATTAATGTTTAAACTACAGATGTAGCCTTTGTGTAGTTTGGGTCTATTCAAAGGCACTCAGTAAATCTACTAGCTTCTATAGAGCCTGCAAAGCTGTTATTATCCTGAAAGCAGTAACAATTGAAGGCACTCAATCTCTTATTTCGCTTTAACTAATTAGGTGATCAAAAGAATAATATAGTGTTATTTGCTAAATTTTAACTTGATGCAAACAATATAGTATATTTTTTCTCCGGTTTGAAAATCAGCAGTTGCCTTTCGTTCACAGATGTAAATATCTACTTTTCAGCTATCAATGAATACTAAACTCCGTTATGGGGGACTATCACTAATCCATATTGATTTCACAAATAATGAAATAGAAATACTTTTTTTGCTGCTTTGTTTAGTCAATATTTATTGTATATTTTCTTTAAGATGAATAAACTAATTCCAGCCATAAAAGTCAAAAATCTCAGCTTATATTACAATACCCAAAAGATATTTGACAATATATCAATGGATATTTATCAGAGCAAAGTAACTGCAATTATTGGACATAGTGGTTGTGGAAAGTCTACATTTATTAAATGCCTCAATCGCATGATTGAATTAGAAGCAAAAGTACGGGTTGAGGGGAGGGTGGAATTTTTTAATCAAAATATTTATGAGCGTCGGGTCAACTTAAATCGGCTACGTCGTCAAGTAAGTATGGTACTTCCGAAGCCGAATCTTTTTCCTATGAGCGTTTACGATAATGTGGCTTATGGCGTGAAAATATCCGGATGGCATCCGAAAGCAGAATTAGACGCAATTGTAGAATCTGCTATTAAAGATGCTGATCTCTGGGAAGAAGTGAAAAATAGATTGCACAAGTCGGCTTTAGACCTTTCTGGCGGTCAACAACAGCGACTCTGCATTGCTCGTGCTTTGGCAGTCAAGCCACAAATTATCCTTATGGATGAGCCTTGTTTTGCCCTTGATCTTAATGCTAGCATGAAAGTTGAGAGTTTAATCCAAAGTTTGCGTTTGCGTTCTGAATTGTCAATGGTAATTATTAGTCATAACTTGCAGCGCGTTAATCGCTTATCTGATTTTACAGCTTTTTTTCATAGTAATGAAAATCGGATTGGTGAAATGGTTGAATTTGGTACGACAAAAAAAATCTTTACTAATCCTCTTGATTTTCGTACTCGCGAATATATTTTTGCCCATCTTAATTGAGCTATTGTTTTTCAATATTAAAATTGCACTTTAAATTAATTTAATTCCCAATACTTAGTTTCATACTTTAGGTAAATTTCAAGTGTTTTTTTAGGCATTTTCACGGTTATCAGTTGTTTTACCAAGATTAACGATACAATCTCCTGCAAGCTACATTTATATTGGACTGTTGGCTGGGGGATTTAATCAGCGCTATGGTCAACCAATCACTGAGCAAATCAAATCTTTAAAGTTGACGAGTAATTATATTAAATTTTTGCAGTCGTGTAAATCTTTTAACCTGAAGCAAACAGGGAAAGGATGGCAAGTTGCTTTAGGTTAAATTTTCAAATGATCTATACTGATATTTTATATCTAGCATTTATAGGTAGAAACCCAGCGAAGGTAAAAGATGCGCGATAATGTTACCTTATTTATATGGGATTTTATCACTTAATCAAGGGGTTTAGGTGAAATAACATCAATTTTGACTGGTACAAAATCTAAGGTGTATGATTAATGAAGAAATACTTGATAATCTAGCAAAAAATCCAAAAATTACAGATAGGTAAGCTGTTGCGCTGGATTCTCAGGATTTATGAACATCGATCACGTTCACTTTTATGTCGAAGATGCCAAAGTCTGGCGGGATTGGTTTGTACACCACCTGGGGTTTACACCAGTAGATAGTAGCATCGCTTCGGTTCACACTTGTACGGAAGTGGTGAGCAACGGTATTGTTCGCTTTTTGCTGTCTTCAGCTTTATTACCTACGAGTCCGGTGGCGGCGTTTCTGCGCGAACATCCCCCTGGGGTAGCAGATGTGGCTTTTGCTCTGGAAGATGTGGAAGGAGCGATCGCACTGGCTGAAACTCATGGCGCTACTGTGATTCAACCGATGCAGTTACAGCAGTTTGGTGATGTCTCTCGCAAGTGTGGTAAAATCGCCGCTTGGGGTGGGTTGTGTCATACCTTAATTGAAAGTTCAGGAGTGAGAACTGATGATGCAGAACAAACAATAGGGCATATTTTTACTGCTATAGATCACATAGTTCTGAATGTAGCAGTGGGCGAATTAGAGTCGGCTGTTGCTTGGTACGCAAAAATTCTCGATTTTCAACCCCAGCAAAGTTTCAAAATTCAAACCGACCGTTCTGCTTTATATAGCCAAGTGATGGTTTCTCGTAACGGTAGGGTGCAATTACCGATTAATGAACCTGCTTCCCGTAATTCCCAAATTCAAGAGTTTCTGGATGTGAATCGGGGATCAGGAATTCAACATATTGCTTTGGGGACTCCTAATTTAATTAGTGCGATCGCACAATTTCGCTCCCGTGGTTTATCTTTACTCTCGGTTCCCCAAACCTATTACTCACAGCTACAACAGCGCCGTGGATTCCCTCTCTCAATGCTAGAACTTGAGGCGATCGCCGAGCAAGAAATTTTGGTGGACTGGAAAGAAAATGCCCAAGATGCAGTATTACTTCAGATTTTTACTCAGCCCATTTTTGGACAACCGACTTTTTTCTTTGAGTTTATTGAGCGCCGTTATCAAGCTAAAGGTTTTGGGGAAGGTAATTTTCGGGCTTTATTTGCAGCTATTGAAAGTGAGCAAATTAAACGCGGCACTTTGCAATAACTAATGAGATAATTGTCATAAAAATTCACAATTTCTGCCGATGCTAAGACTAATCACCGACTTTGACGGTCCGATTATGGATGTGTCTGAACGGTATTACCGTGTTTATCAATTTTGTTTGCAGCAAATCCGCTATCCCGAACAATCTGTGCAACAACTGGACAAAACCGAATTTTGGCAACTGAAGCGATCGCGTGTCCCGGAAAAACAAATTGCCTTAAACTCTGGTTTGGATGCAACGCAAGCGCAAGAATTTGACCAGTTGCGGCGAAAAACTGTACACACAGACACTTATTTTCAGTATGACATCCTCATCCCAGGTGCTGTAGAGGCACTGTTAAAAATTCAACAGGCTGGAATTGATTTGGCTGTGATGACAATGCGTCGGGTAGGGGAACTAGATTATGCGGTGAAAAAATACGACTTAGGCAATTTTTTTCCTCAAAATCGCTGCTATTGCCTGGAAAACGACTATGTTAAAACGAGTGACGTTGAAGATAAGCCCTTGTTGATGGCACGGGCTTTAGCAGAACTTCCCGAAGCAGCCGATACTTGGATGGTTGGGGATACAGAAGCAGATATTGCGGCGGCGAAAAAACACGGTATTAAGGTGATAGCTGTTGAGTCTGGGATTCGCGATCGCACTCAATTAAAAATATACCAGCCAGACTTAATTGTTGCGGATTTGAGTACAGCTGTCAAACTTATCCTCGCATCTGGGCTAGTGGAAATTGCTTAAAAGTTGCTGGTCTTAACAACATGGGTAACAGATAAAATTAAATTATCTATTACCCTTGATCAATCTACAATTCAAAATACCCATTGGCTTAACGTAGAAAACTGCTAATGAGCCACAACAATATAAATGTCAAAACTGTAGAAAACTGCTCGGATGTTAACTGACCCAAGTTGATCTGCGGTAACAGCCAACTAGCAACCAGCCCCCCGACAATTAAACCGACAATTAAACCCACCAACGTCAATAAAACTGCTCTACCAAACTTGCCTTCCTTGCGTTTGAGGAAGTAAATACTGATTCCTATACCTACGACTAAAGCCAACTGTAAACCCTGATTGCCTGCGGATTGAGTAAATACACTAATAGTACTTAAACCCAAATACCAAGCTCCAGGTAACAGTATATCTCTCGGCGCGGGTTGATCGAGCATTCTTTGCAGCCATGCAGGCGACTGCTCACGTGGGCTAGGACTTTCTTTTGAAGGCAATTGCACTCGCAATTCTGGAAACCTGATTCGCTCAGGTACTTTAATTTTACCTTCCTGGCGCATCCGTAGACGATCCATTAAAATCGCGTCGTAAGCTACTTCAATGAGTTCTAGACTTTTAGCATCGCCATTATATTGCTCCAATTGGCGATTACGAGCATCCTGAATTTCATCGAAGCTAGCATCTTCTGATACCCCAAGTTTCTCGTAGGGATTTTGATCGCTCATGGGAGTTTATACTTTCTTTAGCCTTAGTCAGAGGAAGTCTTTTGGTTATTGGAAAAACAAATTTAACTTTATCTTGATTCAAACCAACGGATCAATCCATTTTTTGCCCTACAAGGATAGTAGCATGGGTTAGTTGGATTGACTTGTAATTTCTAACTATGTCAACTTTAACATATTGGTATAACTTCGTGTATACCGTCATGTCTTTGGTCAATCAGCCCTTTACTCTATAATTTTAACTAAATAGATGCCTAAAACGCATTTTTTAGGAGAAAGTTAACTTTTATGTTTATAAATTTGGCAATTTAGAGTACGTTGAAGATAATTTCAGGAATTAGCTTCATAATAACTTGTGGTATGTATCGACATATGGATTTAAAATTAAAAAGTTTTGAATCCCCACTTAATTGGGAAAATAAAGTCTACTAGGTTACTAAAGTGCCGTGGAGAATGTGAAGAATATCTGTCTATTACACATTAACCTTGATAATTATCATACCTTTACGTAAGTATATGTGTGACTAGTAAAATTTTCTTACTTTCATTTTCTTTGAGTTCTGATTACACTATTATTTTGGATAATCAGGAAATGCATTCCGTACCCCTGTAGAGTCTTAAATAACCCCCAAAGTGGAAATTGCGTTTTTACGCAATCCTCCTTCTGTGTTCATCTTACGAATTGTTGTGCAAAGTGATGGTCATGGCTCCCGCCAAGATTCTTGTAGTTGATGACGACCCTGCGGTCCGAAATTTAATCCAACGCTTTTTGATTAAGCAGACCTATCAGGTGGAGGCGGCTGAGGATGGTAAAACAGCCTTAGCTTTATTTGAGCAATTTAACCCCGATTTGGTAATTTTAGATGTAAATTTACCAGATGTTATTGGGTTCAACCTCTGCCAGGAAATGCAAAGTCGTAATGGTGTGTTTGTTTTGATGCTGACTAGCCGCGCCGACGAAGCCGACAAAATTCGCGGCTTTTCTAAAGGTGCTGATGACTATCTCACCAAGCCGTTTGGTCTGGGAGAGTTAGAAGTCAGAGTAGCAGCAATTTTGAGGCGACAGAGGATTGTGACTACCTCTGAACAAAAACGTCTAGTATTTGAAAAGTTAATGATTGATCCTGCAAGACGGGAAGTCGCATTTAACAACCAAGCTATACCCTTAACAGCTCTAGAATTTGACTTATTGCATTTTTTAGCTAGCCATCCGGGTAGAGTTTGGCGACGTGCTGAACTGATTCAAGAGGTCTGGGATTATGAATATGTTGGTGATCAACGGGTTGTGGATGTACACATCGGTCAAATTCGGAAGAAGATTGAAGTCGATGCTAGCCAACCAGCACTAATTCAAACTGTACGTGGCGTAGGATATAAGTTTGAATGTCCCGCTCACTCCCCGCAGTTGGAAGCTCATTCTTGAGTGCATAGTCTTTTTTGTTACTGTTATCTTGTCCCCATCCCATCCCTTGCTACTGATAATTAACATTCATTGATGGGGCACGGTAACCGTGCCCATGCTCAGGCAGAGGAGCCAGAATTACACAGCCTTGAAGAGCAGTTGGCGAAAAAAATTCCTACTATGGTGCTGTACTCTGTACGAGCGCACACTCTTGGAGCAAATTTTCTCATAGTTAGAAATATTTTTGCCCACCGACTTACCAGCACTTCGGGTTTTTTGGCTAATTGGTGCAGGGCATTTATATTTAACAATTATGAAACAATGTTTCTAAATATACGCGGGCGGCGCGGCGATCGCTCTCACCATTTTGGAGTAAAAACAGCGACAAAGCAGCCGTTAGGACTCGATTTTGATCCCAATCAGGGTGTGCTTCTAAGTAATTTTTGAGAGATTCATCTAGTGTTTCAGGAATTTCTGTAAAGATACTAACTGTTGCGTTCATGAGTTTTTCCTTCTCTGAGGTCAATCAAGAGAGACAAGTGCCTTGCAGTGATGCGGAATTGCCTTACATAGTCCTGCCTTTACCTGACACTCTACACCAGCCTCAGAGGTGATTTTTAGTGTCAATGGTTGAACAGACTATACAAGCCAGTCGCATCATTGTGCGCCAAGAGGGGGTGGGTTTGTCAATGCTGCGAAATGTTAAATCCGGTGGTATAAAAAACAAATCCTGACGCAATAATAAGGATCAGAGTCAAATTTTTGTTACTTAACTTAACATAAACTCAGTGACTTATCCTCCAGGTTATTCTGAATCCACAATCCCCAGTAAAACTGCAAGTGCCTATTAACTCGTAGAACATCTGTGGAAAACTATCTAAATTCCTGTGGAAACCCTGTGGATTTAGTGAGGAAAATTTTAGGTAATGATAAGAATTAAAAAATATTAGTCATTAGTCATTAGTCATTAGTCATTGGGAAGTCATAATCTTTCCCCCCTGCTCCCTGCTCCCTGCTCCCTGCCCCCTGCCCCCTGCCCCCTCCACTCCCCACTCCCCTTCTATCGCCGACGTTCTTGTAACTTGCGATAGACTGACTTGACATCGACTTGATGATGAGCTAAGGCAACCAGCGTATGGTAGAGTAAATCTGCAACTTCGCCGGCGATCGCATCCTCTTCGTCATCCTTAAACGCCATTACTACCTCAGCGCTTTCCTCGCCGATCTTTTTTAAAATTTTGTTATCGCCACCTGCAAATAACTTACAGGTATAAGAAGTATCTACGGGATTGTCACGGCGATCGCAGATCACCTGAAATACTTGAGATAATGTATCCCCTGGCGGAGCCACAATTGCCCCTTCTACTTGATGAAAACAACTGCGTTCCCCAGTGTGACAAGCAATATCTCCTCGCTGCTCCACACCAATCAGCAGTGCATCACTATCACAGTCATAACGAACACTTTGCACTTTTTGAATATGTCCAGAAGTTCCTCCCTTATGCCATAACTCCTGGCGGGAACGACTCCAAAACCAAGTTTCCCCAGTTTCTAAAGTCTTTTTTAATGATTCCTGACTCATCCACGCCATCATCAAGACAGTGCCATCCAAATAATCTTGGATAATTGCCGGCACTAAACCCCGTTCATCGTAGCAAATCTTATCAACAGGAATGGACTGTGGTAGTGAATGCGAATCAGTAGAAAACATACCAGCTAATTTGTTCTCATTAAACATTATTGATGGATTCACGATACCATTCTGAATAGAGCATCTGGTATGCTTATTTAAAATTGAACTTGCCCATTCAGCTTAAACAACAGCATTCCTATCTGTAGCAGACCGCATCTTTACCGCACTTAAGGCTACTTGGTGGGCTTTAGAAGCTTCACCATACCAATGGATGGCCGAATTAAAAGCAGCCCGGTAAAGATCCTGGTAAGCCTCACATAATTTAGTGCGAATCTCCAACGGCAAGTCATCATTGGACTTATATAACATATTGTTATTTTTCTGGTGCGGATAACTCTATAAGATAGAATTTCTAAACAGTTTTTCACCCTATCCAAAGAGAGAGCTTTTTATTTTCCACTATTTAGGAGACAGCCTTGGTAAATACCACAATTAAAACCACAAAATCACAAGAAATCTTTGCCGCAGCCCAAAATCTCATGCCCGGAGGAGTGAATTCTCCAGTTCGTGCCTTCAAATCAGTTGGCGGACAACCCATCGTTTTTGATCGAGTCAAAGACGCATACATTTGGGATGTAGATGGCAACCAATATATTGATTATGTCGGCACTTGGGGGCCAGCTATTTGTGGTCACGCCCATCCAGAAGTCATCGCAGCGCTGCATGAAGCCTTGGAAAAAGGCACTAGCTTCGGCGCTCCTTCCTTACTGGAAAATGTTCTCGCAGAAATGGTAATTGATGCCGTTCCTAGCATCGAAATGGTCAGATTTGTCAATTCAGGCACTGAAGCTTGTATGGCAGTGCTGCGGTTAATGCGGGCTTTTACGAACAGAGAGAAAATCATTAAGTTTGAAGGCTGCTACCACGGTCACGCCGATACATTCCTCGTCAAAGCTGGTTCTGGTGTGGCCACACTTGGTTTACCCGATTCCCCCGGTGTCCCTAAATCATCAACCATCACTACCCTGACAGCTCCTTACAATGACTTGGAAGCGGTAAAAGCCTTATTTGAACAAAACCGCGATGAAATCGCCGGTGTGATTCTGGAACCAGTAGTTGGCAATGCTGGCTTTATTACTCCTGATGCTGGTTTTCTAGAAGGTTTACGAGAACTTACCCATGAACATGGGGCTTTGCTCGTCTTTGACGAAGTGATGACAGGTTTTCGGATTGCTTATGGTGGCGCTCAGGAAAAATTTGGTGTGACACCAGACCTAACAACCTTGGGCAAAGTTATTGGTGGTGGCTTGCCAGTAGGAGCCTATGGTGGTCGTCGGGATATTATGTCCATGATTGCTCCCGCAGGCCCTGTGTATCAAGCGGGAACTCTTTCGGGTAATCCCTTAGCAATGACGGCTGGGATTAAAACCCTGGAATTGTTGCAAAGACCTGGGACTTATGAGTATCTGGATAAAATTACTCAGAAGTTAGCAGATGGCTTAGTGCAAATTGCCCAAGAAACTGGTCATGCAGTTTGTGGTGGTCAGATTAGCGCTATGTTTGGCTTATTTTTCACCTCTGGACCAGTGCATAACTACGAAGATGCCAAAAAGTCAGATATGGCTAAATTTGGTCGCTTCCATCGTGGGATGTTAGAGCGTGGTGTTTATTTAGCACCTTCTCAGTTTGAAGCTGGTTTTACCTCTTTGGCTCACACTGAAGCCGATATTGAGCAGACTTTAGCCGTTGCACGAGAAGTGCTATCTAGTCTATAAGTGCTGAGTGCTGGGTAGAGAATTCAAATCACTAGCACAATCGGTGCTATTTTACTCAGCACTCACTACTATTTAACAACCACAGCCATTATGACCACAGCCTTTGATGGTTTTATGACCTTCAGCACAGCCTTCAGAACAATAGTATTGACCCTCTTTCTTGATGCCATCCTCAAGTGAAACAATACAGAGGCAAGTGGGACAAGCACATTTCATTTGGGTTACGGTATTCATATTTTTTCCATCACTGTTGAATAATTATATTATCACATCTGAACATATGTTCAGATATTTTTTATATTATATATTTGAATTTGTGAGAAAAAAGTTAAGATAACTGCCATAAATTCAGTATAATTATTAACAAACATCTAGAAAAATCAGAATTGGAAGACTAAATCTGATATTTTATCCAAAAAATAGCCTCGACACTATTGAAAAGTGTAGGTATAATAAATAATCTTGTTTTGATAATTGTTTTACGTAATACTGAGTTACGTATAGGAACTCTTCAAAGAATTTCCCGCAAAAATCACCTAGCAAGAGTTAATTGTGAGTGTTAATAATTAAAAGTGAGTGTAACGCTTCGAGATTATTCGTGCAGCGAGTTGACAGCGCATGAGCTATTGCTTAAATCCTACCTGTACCAATCCAGAAAATGAGGCATATAGCCACAGGTGTAAGTCG
Organism: Nodularia sp. (in: cyanobacteria); assembly: GCA_035638855.1. Taxonomy (GTDB): domain Bacteria; phylum Cyanobacteriota; class Cyanobacteriia; order Cyanobacteriales; family Nostocaceae; genus Nodularia. Next base: position 68,278 of record DASQZD010000035.1, read on the forward strand.
TGTGGCTCGCCACTATTATTGCGCGATCGCTATCGGGTGGTCAAACCATTAGGTCAAGGTGGCTTCGGAGCAACATTCTTAGCTAACGATGAAGCCTTACCAGGAGAACCGAGTTGTGTAATCAAACAACTACGCCCTTCAGCAACCGCACCACACATCTTGCAAATGGCGCGAGAATTATTTGAGCGAGAAGCCAGAACTCTAGGTATGATTGGCAATCATCCTCAAGTACCAAGGCTGCTTGACTATTTTGAAGAGCAAGAACAATTTTATTTAATTCAAGAATATATCAGTGGTGCGACTCTGCAACAAGAGGTAAAACTGAATGGTATCTTCAGCGAAGCAGGAATCAAACAGTTTTTGAGCGAGACTTTGCCCTTATTGCAATACATCCACGAGCAAAAAGTAATTCACCGTGACATCAAGCCAGCCAATTTAATTCGCCGGACTCAAGATGCCAGAATGGTGCTGATTGACTTTGGTGCTGTGAAAAATCAAGTCAGCCAAGCTGCACAAAACCAATCGGAACAGACAGCATTAACTGCTTATGCCATTGGGACTCCTGGTTTCGCACCTCCAGAGCAAATGGCTATGCGTCCAGTCTACGCTAGTGATATCTACGCGCTGGGTGTCACCTGTATTTATCTGTTGAGCAGTAAAACACCTAAAGATTTAGATTACAATCCCAAAACAGGTGAGATGATGTGGGAGCATCTGGTGCAAGTGAGTGGTCATCTCAGCACTGTTTTGCGAAAAATGTTAGATGTGTCAGTACGCAATCGCTACCAGTCAGCAGAAGAAGTACTCAGAGCCTTAGATATAGAACCCTATTTGGAAAGTTTAGCCCAGGGCTTGCTGGTTAAATCTGATTCTAGTGTTAAAGAGCCAACACATCACCGCGTGGAAAATTCGGCTATTTTCTCAAAAAACCCTTCTTCTGCGGCTAATAGTGGAGGAAGTGCAGCACAAGTTGCGGCGGCAATTCGAGCTAGACGAGCTAAGAATGCAGAAGCCGAGGGAATGCGTCAAGGATCTTCTGGAGGCAAATCAGCTCATTTGGGGAGTAGCACTAGTATTAGTTCAGACCGTCAAAATCCTCCCAAGCGCAAATTAGATCCCCAAAGTTTACTAACGGCTTATCTGAAGGGAAGACGGGATTTTGCTCTACACAATTTCAATTTTCTGAAATTGCCGGGTGTTGACTTATCCGAAACAAATTTTCATTCTGCTCAATTCCAGGGTACTAATCTCCAAGGTGCTAATCTCCACAATAGCGACTTTGGCAAAGCTAGTCTCACTAAAGCAAATCTGAAGGATGCTAATGTCAGCAAAGCCTATTTCAACCATGCTGATTTAGAAGGAGCAGACCTGCGAGGCGCAGACCTCAGCGATGCCTATCTCAGCAATGCCAATCTTCGAGGAGCTAATCTGTGTGGTGCTAATCTTACTGGTGCGAAGGTTTCTGATGAGCAGCTAGCGCTAGCGAAAACCAATTGGATGACAATCCGCCCCAATGGTAAACGAGGTTTATTATGATTTATAGCAACCGCCAAGAAGGTTAAGACATAAACGGATAATCAAACTTACACACCAAAAGGGTTTTAACCCACTCCCCACTCCCCAGCTATAAAATTGAAAAGACTGAACCTATACTCAGTCCAGTCTTTTGTAGGAAGTTGCAGTATTTACACGTTCTGTTAGATTAATCAGAACGCGCATCAGTGCTATTATTCTTCTAATTCAACTTCTTCTTCTTCTTCTTGCTCATTGGGTTTAGCTACAGAGTTAGCAGAAACAACAGCCCCCATATCTAGCTTTTGTCGCACCAATTCCTTGATTTCGGCAGCAAAATCTGGCTTTTCTTCTAGGTATTTGATGGCGTTATCTCGACCTTGGGAAATGTTATCACCGTTGTAACTGTACCAAGCTCCTTTGCGAACAATAACGGCTGTTTCTTCTGCTAAGTCAATCAGACAACCCAAGGTTGAAACTCCTTTACCAAAGATAATGTCAAATTCCGCGACTCTAAAGGGCGGTGCAACTTTATTTTTGGCGACTTTGACTTTGACTCGGTTCCCAAATTCTTCTGTGCCTTTTTTCAAGGTTTGAATCCGGCGAATATCAAGGCGGACTGAGGCGTAAAACTTCAAGGCGTTACCGCCAGTTGTTGTTTCTGGGCTACCGTAAGTAATACCGATTTTTTGCCGCAACTGGTTGATGAAAATGACTGTGCAGCCAGATTTACCGATATTTCCAGTAATTTTACGCAGAGCTTGGCTCATCAACCGGGCCTGAAGACCAACGTGGATGTCACCCATATCTCCTTCGATTTCGGCACGAGGTACTAGTGCTGCTACTGAGTCAATGACGACAATATCAACTGCGGCGGAGCGCACTAGCTGATCGACAATTTCTAATGCAGATTCGCCGGTATCTGGTTGGGAAACTAGCAAGTTTTCAATATCTACTCCCAAAGCCGCCGCATAGGTAGGATCTAGGGCGTGTTCAGCATCAACGAAGGCTGCAACACCACCATTTTTTTGCACTTCTGCGAGGGCGTGTAGGGCTACTGTGGTTTTACCAGAACTTTCTGGGCCATAAATTTCAATTACTCGTCCTTTGGGTAAGCCTCCGCCCAATGCTAAGTCTAAGGTGAGCGCCCCTGTGGAAATTGTCTCTACTCGCATCCGGGTAGCATCACCCAGGCGCATGATTGCTCCTTTACCGAAGCTGCGCTCAATTTGGTTGAGTACGATATTTAATGCTTTTTCTTTGCCAGAAGTATCGGTGTTAATAGCCATTAGGGACCTCTAAATATAGGAATTATATGGATGTCAGGAATCTGGGGCTGGGAGTTTGAGTAGAACAGATATACTATTGTAACCAGAATTTTCTAGAATAAAACTTTTAAAACAGAAACGTGACTAAATCGTTATGCGATCGCAATTTAGGTTAGGGATACTACATAATTATAGGACAATTTTTTAACTACAGAGCTACGCAGATTAAAGGGGACTTGCTGCTATTATCAGGCGATCGCTTAAATTTGACTACCTCCCAAAAAGCATAGATTGTCTAGTTTAGACCACAGCACAGTGATTTATTGGCTATTTATCTGCCATTAACTCCAGTTTACAGGGAAGCGCGTCACTCCCTAGCAGTAAGTTATGGGGAGTTTTAACATTGTAAAGTTTTGTATCCAAAACCAGTGAGTATCTGTCCTTGTTCGGGCGCGGACAAAATCAATTAGCCAGTAGTAGCCTAAACCTGGAATTGTCAACGAAGGAAATACCGTCTGTCTTTGTCATAAATTTGGTAGATATCTACAGTATATGGGTATATTAAATATCAAGCCATTAGACTCAAAGCAGGGTACAGAGTATGTTGACGATAGAGTGTCAAGAGGAAATCACATCATTACAGCAAAGCTTGAGACGTGAAATCAGTAAAATCTCAGGTGGTTCAGAAATTAATGTAATTAAACATATTTGTATCAATAACTTAAAATCAAAGTTAGAACGATTAGAGGAAATTCATAAACTTCTGAGCATAGAAAAATATAAAATTGTTTTTATAGGTACTATTGGACAAGGAAAGACAACAGCTATCTGTCATCTTTTTAACTTAATTAGTGAATTCAAGGTTTCCAAGACTATTAATAAAAAACCTAAAGATGTCATCGAAACTAAAGAGTTACTATCCACGGGTGCAGGCAAAACTACGATATGTGAAGTAATTATCAAAGCTGCTGAGAAAACTTACATAGAGATAGAGCCTTATAGCGTTGATGAAATGGAAAATCTTATTTTTGAATTTTGTGATTCTATTGTAAATAAGGATAATCCGCAGTCAGAAAGTAAAATAATCATTTCCCAAGAAATTGAAAGGGCTATTAGGAATGTTACAGAATTAAAAATTATTTCTAAATCAGTTAATGATGGTGATACAACTAAACCTAGTAGAATTGATACAGCTAAGGAATTATTTGAAGAATCAGGAGAAGATGTACTTAAAAAAACTGCCTTGAATAATGCAAATCTCGAATCTAGAACTACCACTAAAATTGAGTTTAATAATAATATTAATGAGCAAGAATGGATAAAAAATACCTTTGCTGCTATTAATAATGTCCAGTTAAAGGAATTTGCTATACCGAGCAAGATATATCTTTATGTAAGCTATGATATTTTGTCAGGCTCAAATCTGTCTCAGTTCGATTCTGTTGTTGATACCAAAGGACTTGATGAGAACCCAATTCGTAAAGACTTACAGAAATATATTGATAGTCAGGATACTATCTGTCTGTTTGTAACTCCCTTCTCTTCTGCTCCTGAAGCGAATATTACTAAATTAATGGGTTATCACCTAACATCCAAATCAAAAGAATTTCATCATAGATTTGTCACCTTGGTATTACCTCGCAAAAATGAACCTGAAAAAGTGCATGGTTCTGATGGAGAGAGGGATTTGGGAATTCAAATTAGACAAGAAGAAGTTCAAGCTACATTTAAGAATTTGAATTTAGAGTTTTTTCAAGACAATATTTTGTTCTATGATGCCTTGAAATACTACCGTGATGATATAGTCAAGTTAAATGAAATCTACGATAAAGAAGATGTACAGGCAGATAAAGATGAATTTATCGAAGGGATAGGAGGTGTAGTAGAACGTAGAAGAAATATTTTATTAGACGAAATCAAGGACATCCGAGAAAGCTTTAGAAAAGTAAAAAGTGGTAATGCTTTGACAGATTTACAAATCAAGGCAATTGAAAATGCAATTAATAAAATAAATAGTTTACAAGACTTGAGCAAAAGAGTACCTAGTTTTGTCTACAAAGATTTTGTTAATAAATATCTTGAATACTATCATACAACTTATCGAGCCTGGAACACTAAACACGCTATCCATAGAAATTTCGGTTACTATGAGCCAAGAGATATAGACATATATTACGATGCGAAGGTTGTAGCTGAGGGAACAAATGAAGATGAAATGTTGAAGAAATTTACTAGAGAAGTCAAGCAGGAATTAGAAAATATATTGTATGAACTTACATCTGCAAATGAATCTTTAAAGACACTTATTCCAGAATTAATTAAAGAGTTTTACGCATTGTATGACGAATTTATATACGATGTAGGGACAGAAATGGAAAAGGAACTCAACAGAAAACTATCACCTGAAAGTGAAGATTCTGAATTTTGGCAAGCTCTAATTGCTGAGAAAGGAAAGGAAAAAAAGAAGGGGGAAACTTTTACAGGTAATGTATGTGAGATATTTCAACGAGAATTGGAATTGGAAACGAATTTGAATAAATTTTACCAGAGCAAAGCTGAAGAACATTGGGAGAAATTAGTTATTAACATACTCAGCTTCTTTGGATTTGGAAAAAAATAAAAAACTTCTCAAGCGCACAATTAATACATAGCTTAGGGCGCAATATAATTGTGTCCCTAAAGCCATTTGATCTACCATTGTTTCATTTAAAAAAAATTATGACTTATTTAAACCAAGAAATGCAGCAAAAATTAGATATATATTCTAAAAAATATAATCAACAATATACAAAATGTTTATTTAGGGGAATTGAAATACCACTTGATGGAAGACCAGAGGAGTTAGTTAGACAACTATTCCTTCATTTTATTATTAAAGAAAGTGGATTATTTCCAGATTTAATCAATATTAAGGTTGAATCAAATAATCATGATATAGAAATATATAAAAAGCATCAAAATAGTAATTTCACTCCACATCAAACTCCTCTGGTAATTGTGGAAGTAAAACGAGAAGAAGTGAATTTGCAAAATTATTATAATCAGATACAAAGATATTTAACCAAGGCTGGTTGTCATCTGGGGATTTTGTATAATTATCATGATATTATTGCTTTTGTTAGAAAAAATGATGAATTTGAAATTAATTATCTCGAAAGTCTGAAAGATATAGAAGAACTAATTATACCAAAAGATAACAGAGTTGCTCATGGTTTATTAGAATTTGAAAAAGCTCAAAATGGAAATTTTGACAGCTTTATTTATCTTATCGATAAGTATGGTAAATATACCACTAATACCGTAACTTTTAAAATTAAAAGCGAGCAATCTGAAATAGAAGGATATTTATTCGATGTGCGAGAAAATAAAATTTACTATAAGATGTGTGGTAAATATTCCAAAAAATCGCAAAGTTTTGATGTACAAGATTTTGAAAAACTAATTGCTATTAGGTATTGAGAAATTTTTAGTACCTTGAATTAGATAGAGGGCAACACAGACAAGAGAGAAAAATCTGCTACAAGAATGGCAAGGTTTAATGCTAATACTATAAACGCCAATTATCTAGTCTGAGTGAATAACCTAACTTTTGAATTCTTTGATAATGAGATAAATTACCAGTAACTAAAGTCAGATTATTATGGATAGCAAGGGCAGCAATCATACAATCAGGATATCCAATTCTTTTTCCTACTACCTCTAAATCAGCGTATATTCTCCCGGCTAATACTGCTTCTTCCAATTCAAAAGATAATATCTCCTGTGAATTTAGGATAGTTAAGAACTGCTGAAGACGTTGCTCCTGCTTGCGTTTTTGCCAACCTTCTGCAATTTCCATAACTGTGATTACAGAAATTGTATATTTATCAAATTCATTTAAGTAAATGTTAGCCTTAGCAATAATAACAGGATTTGCTCGTTTAATAATTTCTGAAATAATATCCGTATCAAGTAGGGACTTTTCTACTTTATTCATTCGATAAACTATGCCCTCTTTTTTCCATAGCTTCGGCAAGAATTTCATCTATGACTTCTGGAACATCAGCATATAATCCCATTAATGGATCTTTTTTCTCCTGAATTTCTGCTAAACGTTCAATTACGTGAGTAATCAATTCTGATAAACTTGATTGATTGACGATCGCCAGAGTTTTTGCTCGTTCAAAGGTAAGTCTATCTACTTCAATTTCTATTTTTTCCATGATTGTTTTAAGCAACTATATTAATCAATAGATTAGTTTATAGTGTAACGCAACCTATAAAATTTCAAATATCACAAGCATACCTCGCGGAGTAAATTATTTGTTAAAATTTGACTAGGCTTTTGCTTCAACGCATATTTGATGACTTTTAACTCTCTGATTCCCGATACAGCGCTTTCAGTAGCTGGATTAACTGACTATATCCGCTTGCTGTTAGAGCAAGATGATCAATTACGCCAAGTTTGGGTAACTGGGGAAGTTTCCAGTGCTAATAACCATCGCAGTGGCTTATTTTTTACCCTGCAAGACCCAGAGGGGACAGCCGGAATTAAGTGTGTGGTCTGGAAAAGTCAAATCCCTAAACTGGCTCAAATGCCAATTGCAGGTGAGCAGTTAATTATTTTGGGTAGTATTCGAGTTTACCCGCAACGGGGAGAGTATCAATTATCGGTGTGGCAAGCTATACCTGCTGGTGCTGGTTTACAGGCGCTACGCTATCAACAATTAAAAAACCGATTGCTGGCTGAGGGTTTATTTGATATAGAACGCAAACGTCCTCTTCCTCTGCACCCCCAAACGATTGCAGTTGTCACTTCACCCACGGCGGCGGCTTGGGGCGATATACAAAAAACTCTCAAGCAACGATATCCCGGTTTACAGGTGTTATTTTCTCCCGCTACGGTGCAGGGTGAGCAAGCACCAGATTCTATAGTTAAGGCGATTAATCGGGTCAATCGTGATGGTCGCGCCCAGGTGCTAATTTTATCACGAGGTGGTGGTGCGGTTGAGGAATTGGCTTGCTTTAATGATGAACGGGTGGTCAGGGCTGTTGCTACTTGTTCTATCCCGGTAATTACTGGTATTGGTCATCAACGGGATGAGTCTTTGGTAGATTTAGTTGCTGATGCCTGTGTACATACACCGACGGCGGCGGCGGAAACTGTTGTCCCATCACTTGCAGAGTTGTATTTTCAGCATCGCCAAAGGATAGTGGCGTTAGGTGAGGCGGTAGGGGAATTTCAGGAAACTGCTGAGGATAAGTTGCAAGGTTTACGCGATCGCTTGCGGCGTTTGGGGTTAGATAGAAAGGTGCAGCAGGAGATGCAGCAACTCAGTTGGAAAAGGAAACAATTGATACAGGTGACTTTGGGGCGATCGCACCAAGCCCAGCAGCGTTTAGAATTGTTAGGGGAAAAGTTGGCTAGTCTTGACCCGAAAGCGGTGTTACAGCGTGGTTATGCTGTGGTGAGGCGGGAAAATGGGGAAATAGCTCGTTCTGCTGCTGAGTTGGCTGTGGGGGAAGATTTGTTGATTCAGTTGGGGCAGGGCGAGGTTAAAGTTAAGGTGATGGAAGTAAAAGAAAGATTAACGAACCACAGAGGCGCAGAGGACACAGAGGGTTGAATGGTTAAGCGTAAGGATGATTCGAGGGCGGGTTGGAGTTATGAGCAGAAGGTGCTGGAAATAGAAGAAATTATTGCTCGCATTGAGGCGGGTGAGTTGGATTTGGAGGCGGTGTTTGAGCAGTTTTCTACTGCTGTTGAGTCTTTGCGTCAGTGTGAAAGTTTTTTGCAGCAGCGACAGCAACAGGTAAATCTGTTAATTGAAACTTTGAGCGATGAGTAACTCTGAGAACCTTTTTATCTAAGTTAGGTAGATAAGGGCGAGCATCTTTGCCCACCCCATAAGTGTTTGGTGAATTATTGCTGATTGAGAATGGTGCAAGATATCAGAGTTATTCTGGAATTAAAAACTTGGCTACTGTTTGTACATCCTTATCACCGCGTCCAGAACAGTTAAGTACAATTCGCGGACTACCACTGAGTTGAGGACATAGGGTTTCTAAATAGGCGATCGCATGAGCAGTTTCCAAAGCTGGTATAATTCCCTCTAGGCGAGATAGTCGCTGGAACGCTTCTAAAGCCTCTGCATCAGTCACACTATAATATTCAGCCCTTCCCATATCCTTCAAATAGCTATGTTCTGGCCCCACCCCAGGATAATCTAAACCCGCACTAATGGAATGTGCCTCAATTATTTGCCCTTCTTCATCTTGCAACAGATAGCTCATGGCTCCATGCAATACACCAATCTGTCCTTTTGTCAAGGTTGCAGCGTGTTTATCTGTATTTACACCTTCGCCGGCTGCTTCCACCCCAATTAACCGGATAGAAGATTCATTGACAAACTCGTGGAATAATCCCATCGCGTTGGAACCACCGCCCACACAAGCTATGAGAATATCAGGTAACCCGCCCCATTTTTCCATAGCTTGGGCGCGAGTTTCTACACCAATCACAGCATGGAAATCCCGTACCATCATCGGGTAAGGATGGGGGCCAGCTACCGAACCCAAAATGTAGTGCGTTGTTTCCACATTCGTCACCCAATCCCGGATAGCCTCAGAAGTCGCATCCTTGAGGGTTCCCGTTCCAGCTTCCACTGGACGCACTTCAGCACCCATCAATCGCATTCTGAACACATTTAAAGCTTGACGTTCCATGTCGTGAACGCCCATGTAGATCACACATTCCAGCCCAAACCGAGCGCAAACCGTCGCTGTTGCTACTCCATGCTGTCCTGCGCCTGTTTCGGCAATTACTCTTTTCTTACCCATGCGCCGCGCTAACAATACCTGACCCAAGGCATTATTAATTTTATGAGCGCCTGTGTGATTTAAGTCTTCACGCTTTAAATAAATTTGCGCCCCTGTACCATCTGGGCGGGCGTAATGAGCGGTGAGGCGTTCGGCAAAATACAACGGTGTGGCGCGTCCTACATAGTCTCGTAGAAGCTGTTGTAATTCTGCTTGAAAACTTGGGTCATGGCGGTATTGCTGATATGCTGTTTCTAATTCAGCTAAAGCCGGCATCAGTGTTTCCGGGACGTACTTACCGCCAAAGCGTCCAAAGCGTCCTTGGATGTCGGGAACCTGAGTATTTGATGGGGAACTGGGGGAGAGGGGTGTGGTAGTCACGGAAAGTTTTTGATGACAGGATGGATGTAATTATTATAAAAGGATGTGGGGAGTGCAAGATGCCGATGCTCTTCTTGGCGTTGCTAATTTCAAATATGAATTTATCTCACGCAAAGGCGCAAAGGCGCAAAGGGATAAAGAAAAAGGTGCAAGATATGAGATAAGGCACTAAGACACCAAGTACCTGGAATTTTTTCTTAATCAAACGTTTTATGTCTTCTGATAAATCTTCCAACAAACGCTTTGTCTACCGTGAATTTGGTAATGATAACTCTGCGGCTACCCAAAGAGGGGTTCCGGAATTACCTCCGCAGCAACAAAACCTGAAGGTGGAGGCTTCCCGCAAAGGACGCAAGGGTAAAACTGTGACTGTGATTAGCGGTTTTCAAACTAAACCTGAAGTTTTGGGTGATTTAGTTAAGCAGTTGAAAAGTCAATGCGGTTCTGGTGGAACTGTGAAAGATAATGAAATTGAAATTCAAGGCGAGCATAAACAGAAAATTCTGGATATTTTGACCAAATTGGGTTACAAAGCCAAAATTAGCGGTGGCTGATGGGTGTGGGAACCCACACTCAAAAGTGCTATTAAGTCAAAAAGCTGATGTTATTGTGAGAATTATGAACCGCCAAGATCAATAAGGGAAAGTTTCTACGCGTGATTTAGGAATGGGGTCTGGTGGTGGTGAACTAATAAGTTAAAAGGTTGATGTTTTTGCGTTTTATAGGAGGTTGAGATGGATTTAGTTCGGCTTTTATGTGCTATTTTTTTGCCGCCTCTGGGGGTATTTTTACAGGTAGGTATTGGTATAGATTTTTGGATTAATATTCTGTTGACATTGTTCGGTTATATCCCCGGAATAATTCACGCTGTGTGGATAATTTCCAAGAAATAACGATTTGGAGAGGTGGGTTTGTTAGCCTATCTCTCCCGACCGAATGAAATGTGAAGTAGGTGAAAATTTCCGGAAAATCTCTAAATATTGTTACATGGTGGGGAAGGAAAGCTCGGTTCCCCCACTCTCAACAAAAACGGGCGATAATACTACTCTATGAAGACGTGAAGACCGATCCTGGTATTTGTGTCTGTGTTCCTACAATAACCATATATAAACAAAACAGGCTCTTGTTCTCTGTGCGCCTCATATTTGGAGTGGTTTATCGAAAAGCCTATGCAACCCACTAATCCTAATCAATTTACCGAAAAAGCCTGGGAAGCGATCGCTCATACCCCAGATATTGCTAAACAATATCAGCAACAGCAAATCGAAAGTGAACACCTGATGAAAGCGTTGCTGGAACAAGAAGGTCTAGCCAGCAGTATTTTAACGAAGGCGAGTGTTGATTTGCAAAAAATCC
>DASQZD010000036.1:0-112774 GCA_035638855.1 Nodularia sp. (in: cyanobacteria)
GTAGCTTGGCACAATTAAATATAAAACCTCGCTTCCATTCCTCTCCCCTACCAGGTGAGAGGCTTTGACTCCCCCTTCCCTAGCAGGGAAGGGGGTTGGGGGGTTAGGTTTAGATTATATTTTTTAACGCCCACTTACTTAACAACAGCTAACAAAATCCGCAGTCGTGTAATATCAAAATTTGCTCTACGATTGACAAACAAAAATATCCCCGATTTCTTGAAGAAGTCGGGGATCTGATTTGCGACATCAGCAACTGAAAAAATTAATTAAATTCAGAGAATGGTTTGATGTCAGCCATTAATAAGGCCATTTCCAATCCCGAATGTCCGGCATATCATCACCGTATTTCTGAATGTAATGCTTGTGTTCAATCAGGTTATCTTCTAACATCTGTTTGACGTAAGCAGCTCTAGAACCTAGTTGTGGTACGCGGTCAATTACGTCCATCACGAGATGAAAGCGATCAAGATCATTCAGCACTACCATATCAAATGGAGTCGTGGTGGTTCCTTCTTCTTTATAACCACGTACGTGCAAGTTCTTGTGGTTGGTGTGGCGATAAGTCAGGCGGTGAATCAGCCAGGGATAACCATGAAAAGCAAAGATGATCGGTTTATCTGGGGTAAAAATTGTATCAAAATCTTTATCGCTTAAACCGTGGGGATGCTCACTTTGTGGCTGTAGTTTCATTAAATTCACGACGTTCACTACCCGCACTTTTAATTCTGGGAAGTGCTGGCGCAAAATATCTACTGCTGCTAAGGTTTCTAAGGTGGGAACGTCACCAGCACAAGCCATGACTACATCTGGTTCGCTACCTTTATCGTTGCTAGCCCATTCCCAAATGCTGAGGCCTTTGGTGCAGTGCTTGATTGCAGCATCCATATCTAGGAATTGTAATGCTGGTTGCTTACCAGCGACTATGACATTTACATAGTGACGACTTCTCAAGCAATGGTCTGTTACTGATAGCAAAGTGTTGGCATCGGGTGGCAGATATACTCTAATAATCTCGGCTTTTTTGTTAAGTACATGGTCGATAAAACCAGGGTCTTGGTGAGAAAAACCGTTGTGGTCTTGTCGCCAAACGTGTGAGGTTAGTAAGTAGTTGAGGGAAGCTATGGGTCGCCGCCAAGGGATATCACGAGTGGTTTTTAGCCATTTGGCGTGCTGGTTGAACATCGAGTCAATGATGTGGATAAAGGCCTCATAGCAGGAGAAAAGTCCATGACGACCTGTAAGTAGATAGCCTTCTAACCAGCCTTGACAATTGGTTTCACTGAGAACCTCCATAACTCGACCGTTGGGAGAAAGGTGTTCGTCTTCTGGGAGGATGTCGGCTACCCAATTCCTGTCTGTAACTTCTAGGACAGCACCGAGGCGATTTGAGGCGGTTTCGTCGGGGCCAAAGATGCGAAAGTTGCGGCTGGCTTCGTTCAGCTTCATTACATCCCGCAGGAACTCTCCGGTTACTTTGGTAGCTTCGCCATAAGTTGTGGCTGGGTGGGTAACTTCAACAGCATAGTCTGGGAAGTTGGGCATTTTCAGGTCACGCAGCAGCACACCGCCGTTGGTATGGGGATTGTCGCCCATGCGTTTGGGTCCTTGGGGCGCTAGTTCTGCTAGTTCGGGAATTAGTGTTCCGTTAGCATCGAAGAGTTCTTCTGGTTTGTAACTCTTCATCCAGTCTTCGAGTAATTTGAGGTTTTCTGGGTGTCCGGTGACACTACCAAATGGTACTTGATGCGATCGCCAGTAACCTTCGGTTTTTTTACCGTTGACTTCTTTTGGTCCTGTCCAACCTTTGGGGGTTCTAAGGATAATCATCGGCCACTGGGGACGCTTGCTGAAACCATGTACGCGGGCTTCTCTCTGGATGCTTTGAATTTCGGCGATCGCAATATCTAAAGTCGCCGCCATTTGCTGGTGAACATCTGCGGGATCAGTACCTTCGACAAAGTAAGGTTTGTAACCATAACCTAAAAAGAGGTTTTCCAATTCTTTATAACTCAACCGTGCTAGAACTGTGGGGTTAGCAATTTTATAGCCATTGAGGTGCAATATCGGCAGCACTGCACCATCATGGACAGGATTGAGAAATTTGTTAGAATGCCAACTTGTCGCTAAAGCCCCGGTTTCCGCTTCGCCATCACCCACAACAGCCGCCACAATTAAATCGGGGTTATCAAAAGCCGCACCATAAGCATGAACCAAAGCATAACCTAGTTCACCACCTTCATGAATTGAACCAGGGGTTTCTGGTGCAACGTGGCTAGGAATACCACCGGGGAAAGAGAACTGTTTGAAGAGTTTCTTCATTCCCTCAGCATCCTGGGAAATGTTGGGATAGTATTCGCTGTAAGTACCTTCTAGGTAGGTATTGGCTACTATTCCTGGGCCGCCATGACCAGGGCCAGCAATGTAAATTGTGTTGAGGTCATACTTTTTAATTACCCGGTTGAGGTGAACATAGATAAAGTTCAGCCCTGGTGTGGTTCCCCAATGTCCTAGTAGTCTGGGTTTAATGTGTTCCGGCCGTAATGGTTCTCGGAGGAGGGGATTGTCGAATAGATATATTTGCCCAACTGAAAGATAGTTAGCCGCACGCCAGTAAGCGTTGATTTTATGCAGTTCTGCATCTGCTAAAGGCTGTGTTTGTGGGGTACTTACTAAAGTCATATCCAATTCCATTACGAAATTATTGTGATAAATTCTTGAATATGCAACTTTAGTTGTTTGTGGTCAGCACTCCATCTAACTCACGACAAATTTTTGCAGTTACTGCTGAAATATGAGGGAGAATTATTCACCAATTCGATTTCATTTTTGTAGTCAGCGAACTCCTAACCGCAAAGACAAGATAGATTTCTACTTAGTCTTATTCAAAATTAAGGGCAGAATTTTTAACTGTCTATGTTGTCTCCATGAAAGGCTAACAGATTTAGAATCATATTGAAAGGTTTTTAATATTCATAGGACTTACGCACAAATTACGGAATAACGAACCACAGAGACGCAGAGAACACAGAGGAATAAGGGTTTGAGAGAGTTTTTGCGTAAGTCCTGAACATATAGAAGATTCTCTGGTTATACCTTTAATTTTTCCTATGGTTCCAAATATAAGTATTGCTTTTGGGAGATGCTAATCTTCCTTTGGATTTGTATAAATTAATTTTGCCAACAGAGAAAACTTATCTTCGGATATTGCCCTACGCACAGGGGTATAATTACAACTAAAATAAAACAGTACGGCTGTTCTACTAGAACCGTAATAAAGATAGTATTATTAAGGATTGTTTCAAGCCGCCTCTTACTATCACCAAGCCGATATGTCAGATAACCAGCTAGCCCCATCCTTAAATGGACATCTTCCCAATTCTCAGCAAAATAGCCAGAATACTATTCGGATTCGGGGTGCTAGGCAGCATAATCTGAAGAATATTGATTTGGAGTTACCGCGCGATCGCCTGATTGTCTTTACTGGCGTTTCTGGTTCGGGTAAGTCTTCTTTAGCCTTTGATACCATTTTTGCAGAAGGTCAACGGCGTTATGTGGAGTCCCTCAGCGCCTACGCCCGGCAATTTTTAGGTCAATTAGATAAACCGGATGTGGAAGCCATTGAAGGCTTAAGTCCGGCGATTTCCATCGATCAAAAGTCTACTTCCCATAACCCCCGTTCGACTGTGGGGACGGTGACGGAAATTTACGATTATTTGCGGCTATTGTTTGGTCGCGCTGGTGAACCCCATTGTCCGATATGCGATCGCTCGATTGCACCCCAGACCATTGACGAGATGTGCGATCGCATTTCCGATTTACCAGATAGAACTAAGTTTCAAATTCTTGCGCCTGTTGTCAGAGGTAAAAAAGGAACTCACCGCAAGCTAATATCTAGTCTCGCTTCTCAGGGTTTCGTGCGTGTGCGTGTGGATGGGGAAGTTCGCGAACTGTCAGATTCTATTGAATTAGATAAAAATATTACCCATACTATAGAAGTTGTTATTGACCGCTTGGTGAAAAAAGCTGGTATTCAAGAGCGTTTGGTCGATTCTCTGTCTACGTGCTTAAAGCAGTCTGGTGGTATTGCTACCATTCTTGTGAGTGTGACATCTGATAGTGAAGAAGAGAAAGAAGAAGAATTAGTATTTTCGGAAAACTTTGCTTGTCCGGTTCACGGGGCGGTGATGGAAGAATTATCGCCGCGTTTGTTTTCTTTTAACTCGCCTTATGGTGCTTGTCCCGATTGTCATGGGATTGGGACATTAAAAAGATTTACGCCTGATTTGATTGTACCTGACCCGGAAGCACCCATTTACGCTGCGATCGCGCCTTGGTCAGAAAAAGATAATTCTTATTATTTGGAATTGCTTTATAGTGTGGGACAGACTACTGGGTTTGAGTTACAAGCTAAGTGGAATCAGCTAACAGTAGAACAGCAGCACACTGTGATGTATGGGGAAAAAGAAGAAGGAACCACACCAGCCCAAAAAAAGCAGGGTTTTAAGGGTGTGATTCCGATTTTGCAACGTCAATATGAAGGTGGTACAGAGTTAGTTAAGCAGAAATTAGAGCAATATTTAATTGATCAGCCTTGTGAGGTTTGTGGGGGGAAACGTTTAAAACCAGAGGCTTTAGCGGTACGCTTGGGACAATATGGAATTTTAGATTTAACTAGTGTTTCCATTCTCGATTGTCAGGAAAAAATTGATTTGTTAGAATTGAGTGATCGGCAAATCCAAATTGCCGATTTAGTATTAAGAGAAATCAAAGCGAGATTGCAATTTCTCTTAGATGTTGGCTTACAATACCTCACCCTTGACCGTCCCGCCATGACCCTTTCTGGTGGAGAAGCCCAACGCATTCGGTTAGCAACGCAGATTGGTTCTGGTTTAACTGGAGTGCTTTACGTTTTAGACGAACCAAGTATTGGTTTGCATCAAAGAGATAATGGAAGGTTACTCAAAACATTAACTAAATTACGCGATTTAGGTAACACTTTAATCGTAGTTGAGCATGATGAAGAAACCATCCGTGCCGCCAATTATATCGTTGATATTGGACCCGGTGCCGGAATCCACGGCGGAAATATTATTTCCCAAGGTAATTTAGAAACTTTACTAGCAGCAGAAGATTCCTTAACTGGTGCTTATTTATCTGGAAGAAGAGTAATTTCTACACCAGAGGAACGTCGAAAAGGAAACGGGCGCAGTTTAGGAATTAAAAATGCTCATCGCAACAATTTAAGAAATATTGATGTCGAAATTCCTTTAGGTAAACTTGTCGCCGTAACTGGTGTTTCTGGTTCTGGTAAATCTACCTTAATTAACGAATTACTTTATCCCTCATTACAACATCATTTAACCAAAAAAGTTCCTTTACCGAGACATTTACAGGAAATTCAGGGATTAAGTGCAGTAGATAAAGCCATAGTTATTGACCAATCGCCCATAGGACGTACACCACGTTCTAATCCTGCAACTTATACAGGTATTTTCGATGCGATTCGGGATGTATTTTCCCAAACTGTCGAAGCTAAAGCCAGAGGATATAAACCCGGACAATTTTCTTTCAATGTTAAAGGTGGACGTTGTGAAGCTTGTAGCGGACAGGGTGTAAATGTCATTGAAATGAATTTTCTCCCTGATGTTTATGTCCAGTGTGAAGTTTGCAAAGGTGCGAGATATAACCGCGAAACTTTGCAGGTTAAATACAAAGATAAATCTATTTCTGACGTTCTGAATATGACTGTTGAGGAGAGTTTAGAATTTTTCCAAAACATTCCTAAAGCTGTGACTCGGTTGCAAACTTTATATGATGTCGGCTTGGGTTACGTCAAACTGGGACAACCTGCAACTACCTTATCTGGTGGTGAAGCCCAACGGGTGAAATTAGCCACGGAATTATCACGACGGGCGACAGGTAAGACGCTTTATTTAATTGATGAACCAACTACAGGGTTATCTTTTTATGATGTCCATAAATTGTTAGATGTATTGCAGAGATTAGTAGATAAAGGTAATTCAATTTTAGTGATTGAACACAATTTAGACGTGATTCGTTGTTCTGATTGGGTGATTGATTTGGGGCCTGAAGGTGGGGATAAAGGCGGAGAAATTATTGCTGTGGGGACACCGGAGGAAGTTGCTAAGAATCCTAAGTCTTATACTGGACAATATTTGCAGCAGGTGTTGAAGCAGTATTCCACGGGGAGGAAATAAGAGTTAGTGTCACGCAGAGGCGCAGAGGCGCAAAGGAGGAAAGGAGTTAAGAAGTCTATATCCTGAGTGAGAAACTTTGGACACAATCTGCATTTTTTATAGTCAACACTTAATAAAATAGAAGGATTTGACTATGAAACTGAATTTAAGTCATGGCGTTTTAGTCGTAAGACTGGCATTATTAGGATTAATGCCACTGGCAGCAAATGCTCAAACTAATAGCTTCCAATATCCGCAGCCGAATCGACAAGGTGACTATACATCAATTCTCAGCAAGTTTCAGGATGGGAAAAAATCTGACCATCTTGTGTGGAAGGTTGTAGCTAGCAAGCTTAATTGTCGCGCACAAGCTGGGGTGAATTACCGTGTGGTGCGATCGCTTGCAAAAGGTGATAATCTCAATATCGCGGGGAATCCGACAATTTATCGAGATAAACAAGGTAAACCGTGGCTGTATGTTGCCAAAGAAGGCAGTGCAGAAGATATTAAAATTCGATGTTTTGTGCGCGCCAATAATCAGTTTATCAAACCCATCCCTTACTCTTTTTAGATCATCCAGGGGCTGAAAAAATTAATCTCTCAAAATACTAGCCATAGCAAAACCTATATGCTACGATAAGAAAGTATGAAACGTATGGCTCAGTAGCTCAGTTGGTTAGAGTACGGGACTCATAAGCCTGGGGTCGTCAGTTCAAATCTGACCTGAGCCATTATTACAATGAAAGTTCAAGATTTAACTGTTGATAATTTGGAAAATCTTGATTACTTTTGCAAAAATTGCTAATAAATAACTCTTTACCTTTAGCTGCACTACCTTGTTTATAGTTATTCATACCATACTGCAATTCCCACTCAAACAGATGAGAGTCTGGAAAGTTTTTTCTAATTTCAGGTGAGTCATCGTAAGTTATTAACCAACGGTGATGACATTCTCTGAGCAATTCTGCAAACCTTTGATGCTCAAAATTTGTGTGTAAATCACCATCCTTACCATACAACCTGGATTTAGTCGCAGCAAAATAAGGTGGGTCTAAAAATATAAATACATTTTTACCGTCTGCGTCTAATAGTTGACTGTAATCTAAGTTAGTAATTTTGATATCATCTGTTAAAATGTCTGCTAATTTTTCTAGGCGGTTTATTGAGGAGTAAGTAAAGCGTTTCTGAAAAGCTTGCTCGGAAAATCCTCCAGATTCTACAGTACCAGAAAATGTAATTCTATTGAGAATAAAAAAGCGTGCTGCTCTATCAAAATCAGATAAGTTTTTGGTATCTATAGTTGTTAATTCTTTAAATAGGATTTTACCATCTGTATATTTATCTTTAACACGGTGGATTTCTTCGACTAGCTGGGGTAAATGAGATTTCGCATATTTCCAAAACAGAAATAACTCGCGGTTTAAATCGTTTATCCAGATTTTGAGGTGAGGAAATTTCTGCTTTAAGTAAATAAAAACGGAACCTCCACCTACAAAAGGTTCTCGAAATTCAGAGAAATTGTCTGGTAAGTGTTCGGCTATTTGGTTGATGGCTTTTGATTTACCACCTGGGTAACGTAATGGGCTTTTTATCATGGAGGAACGAACCGCAAAGGACGCGAAGGACACGAAGGAAGAGGGGAAGAAAGAAAGGGTGTAGGTTGGGTTGTTCGCGTCAGCGTTGCGGAGCAAGGAACGAAACCCAACGCTAAAAAATACATTTAATGTTTATTTTGGTTATCAATTAATAGGTGATGGTTTCCAACTATCAAGCATTTCTTGAATAAATATCAATTCCTTGAGATATTCAGTCACTTTCGATTTTTGATTATTCAGGGTAGAAATAATCTCTTGAGATTCAGTTTTCCTCTTTACCCTTTGTATAAGCAAGTTATCAAAATCATCCTGAAATCTATTGATGTATTCATTAATTTGCTCTTCACCTTTTTGAAAGTCTTTGGATATTTGTTTTTCAATAACGCGCTGTAGTGACGCTATGTTATTCTTGACTTGTTCATCTATTCTGTCCTGAATTCCTTGAGTGGTTAGTTGTAAATCAATTTCATAGTAGGATACTTTTTCAAAAAAGATAACCTCTGTTCCATAGACAAGAGGATTTGCACAACAGCGTTTCTCTTCTCTTGTTTTTGTCCCACTTCTCTTAAAAACTTCTTGCTGTTCTTGAATCTTTGCATCAATACCAGAAAATTCAAATTCAGGAAATTGAATTTCATTAATACCAATTTCTACTTGCAAAGCATCACCAATATAATCCGACAGTTCATCAGAGATAGACTGGATTTGTTCTTGAATTTGTTTAACTAAGTCCTCACGAATGTTTGTTCCCTCTCTTATCAGTCTGTCTTGTGTATCTATCCAGAAATTCTGGATAATAGGAGTGCAGTATTCATTAATAGTTTTACCGATTTTCTCCGAATCTTCTTTGCTAGTAACCTTAATTTTATAAGGGTCTGAGTTAGAATCATCTTTCAAGAAAGAACGAACTTTATCCAAGATAGCTAAGAGAGGATTTTCATTTTTTAGACTAGATGAAGAATCAGAATTTTTAGATTGATTTTTTGCCACTTTGTCAATCTCTAAAGCTATACAATTTTTAGCTGTTTCGGCAAATTCATAAATTCCTTGACTAAAGGTAGTGACTAATGTTGTCTTTTGTGATTGTACGGACTTTTTTACATTCGCTACCTTATTTCTAGCTGAATCAGAACGTTGTTTATATTCCTCTATTGTTTGCTGTAGTTCCTCTATTTCTAACTCCCATCCGCGAATTTCTGTAGTAAGTGTATCAGCTACAGATTGAGCAGCTTTGTTAATAATAGCCAAAACATCACTCAATAAATTCCATCCTGAATTTTGAGCAATATTTTGAATTACTTTATCCTGAATTTGGAGAATACCGCTATCTTCTAAAGCTTGGGGTGCAATTTTGCGGGGTGCTGGTGTAATCTGGTTTCCTTCGTCATCTTCAGTTGCATATCTAGGAGCGTAGAAAATTCTAAAGTCCTTAATATGGCTCTCAGTTGCTTTTTCTTGTAGAATTAACTTAGATAATAAGCCTTGTCTAGCACTGACTGGGTAAACATTTGGATTGGGAATACCAACACTAACCAAACTATTTGTTAAAGATTTTATAACATCTTTGATTTCTCTATCACTTGCTCCTTTCATATCTACTTTGTTAAGTACAAAATAAATTTCTCCGGTATTTTGTGCCAAAAAATCCTGACGATTTTCAATTAAATATTGAATTAATTCCAAATTAATATCGTCTCTAAAAGATAGGTAATCCAGAATAAATAAGATAGCGTCACAGGTGCGGAGTGCTTCTAGAGCAGTTTGTTTTAAAGCTACTGTGTTAAAATTCTCTGAGTTCCACTCATTTGGTCCAGGAGTATCAACTAAAGTCAACCCAGCTAAAGAGGGCAATTTACTAATAGCTTCAATGGGATGTTCTAATTCAAAATGTGTAGTATAGTCGGAATTTCCACTATTTCTTATCTGGTAAGTACGGTTGACAAACTGAGTTTGAATTTCTCTAGCATCACCTTCCGCTATAGTTTCAGGTTTTTTTTGTCCTTCTCGATATTCTAAAAGTCTGGGTGTTTGTTCAGCATTAATTGGAATAATATCTGTACGAAAAACTGTACAAGCTTCTACATTAGTTGCTAAAACGTCTGCACCAATCAAAGCATTGAGGAATGTACTCTTACCTGCATTCATCGCTGCAATCACAGCTACTTGATATTTTTGTTCAACTAAGGCTTGTACAGCTTTTACAATATTATCTTCAACACTTTGTAATCCTTGGGTACTATCTCCTTCTTTGAGTCGTCCCGCACGAAGTTCTTTTATGTAATTTAAGAGTCTGTTACCTGTAGCATTAATTTTGTTGTAGGTATCTTGAAATTCTTGAGAGTAGGATGTCATTGCTTTTGGAGTTTTTGGAATTGTGTTATTTTTGGGCTTTTCTTGATCTATCTTGCTAGTCGAACGTTCACCCGATACAGGTAAATTATTTTTCACAGCTTCAGTAAAATTACGTTCATAGTAATCACTAGGAACATTAACTAACTCTTCATTGATTTGGCAGAGAACATCATTTGTAAACTTCACTGCTTCTATAAATTGCTTTAATACATCTATAGTCGGATGTTTATCAATAGACCACATCAAAGCAATCAAACTCTGTTGCAATCTCACTGCTAAACGCAAACAGTCTTGTTCTATTTCACCTAATGCAATCTGGTAAGTTAATTCATCAATTTGCTTTTTACTTTCATCAGCAAGTTCGTAGTATTGTTTTTCTAGATTGGTGTATTTGTTTGTTAATTCATTGGCAACTTGTCTGTGATGCTTGGCTGCTTGTCTGTCTTTTTCTCCAACAGCATAAGTAGTCAACGCACCAGCAACAGCACCAACTGCCAACCCTACAGCACCAAATAAAAAAGAAAGGGTAGGAATCATAGTTTTGACTTATTATCTAGGATTGCGGAGGAAGGGTAGGAAGTTGAGAATCATGCAATAACTTACTATTTCCTGATGTTATTCTTAAAGATTGAGCAATAGCGACTGATTCACGTAACCGTTGCATAGCCCCTTCTATGCCTGGTGCAATTGGACGATTTGTAATTTCTTGATTAATTGCTTTTGCTTCAGCCAAAAATTCTAGATTTTTATGATGTTCATAAATCAGTTCATTTTCAATTGCTTGTAATCTTTGTAATTCTTGCTGAGTTAAAGATTCATAATAAGTTTTTACAGCCTGTTTATGATCTTCAAGTATTTTGAAAAACTCGTAAATTATACCCCCAGCACCAACAACGGCTAAAACTGGTGCTACTGTAGTTAATGCGATCGCTATTGGTGGACAAGCTGCTGCTAATGTTGTGGTTGTAAATGCCGTTGCACCCCCAACTACACCACCCATAGCGGTATCTTTTAATGTTGCTGTAGCCGCTTCCTGTGTAGAAATTTCCCCTCGGACTACACGCAAGCCATTAGTTAAAAGTGATAAAGGTATGGTTGTAACTGCACCCACAGCAGCCCCCACAGGTGCAGCTTGAAGTCCAGCTTTTACAGCACCAGTTAAGTTATCAAAGTGGTATTTAGCATTTAGTCTCATTTGCTCCTGTATGGTCATGGGTTTACCACCACGAGCAATATTATCTTTGCCATTCTCCCATTTGAGGTTGTTGGGATGATTAGAACCTCCCTTGCTGTGAGGTTCAATATGACTAGCGTGCTTATCAGATAGATACTTTTCTGCATTATTAGCAGCAGATTTGCCATCTATACCTGCTCTTTGAGATGGGGGAATTTTCCCTAACATTTCTTGGGCTTCTATTCTCGTTCTGATAGATTCACCAGGGCGAATACCGCCTTTATATAACCTACGTGCCACACTTAAAGGTAAATCCTGTAATTGGGCGTGGTGAATATTGGTTGTTGCAGCAGCATTAACAGCAGAATTACGCTGGGAATCTTCAGACATAGGTGATTATATTCTTAGATTTATTTTTATTGTTCCCAATTTATTGGCAATTTTATGCTATTTTTTTCTATTATCAGCTATTCATTGAAAGTGCCTGATGACTTCGGAAATTGACCAAGCTTGTGCGATCGCACCTTTGGGTGCATGAGGCGAATCTCCATCAAAAATCTCCGAAATCGAGTTAATACAGCCATCAGCCAGGAAATGATCTAGCAATGGTTGCCAATCAAAGGGTAAACTTCGTTTTGGGTAAGAACGCTGCCACGCACGGGTATAGGGACCAATCAGCCAAGCCCAAACTGTACCTTGGTGGTAGGAGCGATCGCGCTGTTCGGAGTCGCCTGTGTATTTACCTATATAATCGGTGTCGGCTGGATCAAGACTGCGAAGACCATAGGGCGTAAGTAAACGGGAAGTTGCTAAATCCACTACTGCTCGCCTTTGCTGTTCTGAAAACCCACAATGATGCAGCGACAATGCTAAAACCGCATTCGGACGAATCTGGGAATTACGACCATCATCTGGCTCAATCGTGTCATATAAATAACCAATCTGTGGATTCCAAAACTTTTGCAGCGAAATTGTCACTTGTTGCGCTTGCTGAGTATAACGCTGCGCCTGCTTTGCTAGACGGGCTGAATCGCCTAACTCCAGTTGGCTTAAGCGTTCCGCCCATTGACTCATCCAACATAAAGCCGAATACCACAGCGCATTGATTTCTACTGGTTTACCATTGCGACGAGTCACAGCCTGTCCGCCAATCACTACATCCATCCAGGTAAGAGCGACACCAGGCGCATCCCAACTAACTAACCCATCAGTGGCATCAACTTGGATGTTGTAAAGTGTACCACCCATAAAGGCTTTGTGGATTTGCTGGACTATTGGAAACTGTGCTGCTAAAAATTCCCAGTCTTGGTTAGCTTCTAAATAAAGTCCTAAAGTTTCAATCCACCATAAAACTGCGTCAATACTGTTATAAGCCGGTTCCCCATCAACATCAGGAAAAACATTGGGAATTAAACCGTGGTGACAGTAACGCCCAAAGGTTTGTAATAGTCCTTTGGCTAATTCAAAGCGCTGTGTGACTAAGGCTAAACCCGGTAAGGCAATCAAGGTATCACGCCCCCAATCATTGAACCACTGATAACCAGCAATCACTGTGGGGCCAGCTATGGAGGCTCGATAAACAATAAACTGGTCGCTGGCTGTTAATAATTTCTGCAAAATGGGGGATTTAATCTCATTTCTTTCCCTGTCACAAGTTCGTTGACTCCAGCCAAAAATTTGGGATAGCCTTTGTTGTTCTGTTTCTATCGCTTCTGCAAAAATTTCAGCAGTGAGTTGACTTTGGAGTGGGTCGGGAAAACCCATCTGTGCTTGTAAGGTAACTGTATCTCCTGGCTGGAGTATAACTGTCAAGTAACCAGGGCTGTAAAGGTCTTCGCGATCGCCTAATCCTCTTTCTGTCTCCTCTGGTAACTGATAATCCCAATACCAAACTGCGTCTGATTGATATTCTCCTTGAGTCCAACGCAAATGCCAAGGTGTGCCAAATTCCCCAGAAAATATGGCTTGGAGACAAACTTGATTTTGAGCGAGTAATTGGGAAAACTCTAAGCCTGAATCACGTTTTTGCTGGCGGTGAAAATCGCGATCGCTTATGAGCAACCGCAGCCTTAAAATGGCTGTATCACTGCCTTCATAGCGATACTGTATCAATACCCGATGTGAACCAATGTCTTTGTCCCCACCTCCCCACCCGTGGGGCATCAGCAATTGCCTGCTTAGTTGCCAGTTATCTTGTTGCCAAATCCATTTGGGAACTGGGTTAATATCAAAAGAGTGCAGCAGTTTGTAGCCCTGCGGCTCAATCTGACCATTAGCCCAGAAGTTCGTCCCTAGTGCGATGATCGCTTTTCCTGATACTTCCAAACTAGCTTCTAGGTGGGAAAACAGCAAAGTTCTACCACAGGGCGGATTCGTCGCCGCAAATAGCCAACCATGATAAGTCCGCGTGCGAACATCCGAAATCGTCCCACTCGCAAAACTCCCCAAGCCATTAGTCAGTAACCATTCTCTTGTATCTAAATCAGGCATTTGCTACTCAAAATCGTTATGACTATGATATAGTCGTAACAGATTGTAATTAAACTGTAACAATTGTAGATGAGTAAGTGTAAACTTACCAAAATTCCAACGCTATTATACTTATATAAGTTGAAGGAGAATTCGTTTAATGTCCCTCACTTACGCAGCAGAAGGATGCCTCCGTGTTGGTCAACAGGCCCCTGAATTTACAGCAACGGCTGTAGTAGACCAAGAATTTAAGACCATTAAACTTTCCGACTATCGCGGTAAGTATGTGGTTTTGTTTTTCTACCCCCTAGACTTTACCTTTGTTTGCCCCACTGAGATCACAGCATTTAGCGATCGCCACGAAGAATTTAAGCAAATTAACACTGAAGTTCTCGGTGTTTCCGTTGATAGCGAGTTCTCTCACCTAGCCTGGATTCAAACTGACCGTAAGTCTGGCGGTGTCGGCGACCTCAATTATCCGTTAGTTTCCGACATCAAAAAAGAGATTAGCGCCACCTACAACGTCCTTGACCCAGCCGCCGGCATTGCCTTACGCGGTTTGTTCATTATTGATAAAGATGGTGTAATCCAGCACTCTACTGTTAACAACCTCGCATTTGGTCGCAGCGTTGACGAAACCCTGCGGACATTGCAAGCACTTCAGTATGTTCAGTCCCACCCTGATCAAGTTTGCCCAGCTGGTTGGCAACCTGGGGACAAAACCATGAATCCTGACCCTGTGAAGTCCAAAGTCTACTTCTCTGCTGTCTAGATTTTTCTAGATGAGGCAGCAGAATAAATAATAAACACAGATACACACACACAGCGAAAAGTTTGCGCGTCCGGGTTTCCCGGCGCAAAACTTTTCAAGACGATGAACACAAATATTTATTATTTAGTGTGACTTTGTATGTATATCTGTGGTTTTTTGATTTAGAAATTTTTATAAATAAATTTGCAGAAAAAGATGTTAACTTCTACTGATTTCAGTGGCTTATTAAATGAGCGCTTCTTTCGGAATTTTTTCCCAATCCCGGCTATAAATCAGCTAAGATTTGGAGTAGGGACACCAGATTTTCAACTGCCAGATATCACTAATGGCACTTTGGTAAAATTATCAAATTATAAAGGTAAGCAACCAGTATTACTGGCCTTTACGCGCATATTTACAGAGAAACAATATTGTCCCTTTTGTTTTCCTCATATTAAAGCTTTGAATGAGAACTACGCAGAATTTAAAAGTCGTGGTATTGAAGTTTTAATGATTACCAGCACAGATGAAAAGCAAAGTCAAATAGTTATCAAAGATTTGGGTTTACAAATGCCGTTGCTGAGTGACCCTAGTTGTCGGGTATTTCGGACATACAAAGTCGGACAAGCTTTGGGTGCGCCCTTACCAGCCCAATTTGTTTTGGATAAAGATGGTAAATTGCTCTACAGGCATTTGTTTTCCTTTTTAGATCACAATGCTAGCGTAGAGACATTACTCAACTTCTTCACAGCGAATTAACAGCATTTCCATCGCCTCAGCTAGAGAAATCAACTCAGACCAAGAGGAAGCACTAACTAAATTTTGGGCGTGCGCCAATCTGTTTCGCAACTGTTCAGCCGATTTGAGAAAACGTTCGCCAAACCGTTTCGATTTTAATCCGAGTTGCTCAAAAAGTTCGGGTTGATTTAAAACCAACTCGCGTTTATCACAAAACTGAAGATAGTCCAACAAATCTGTAGCTTCGTTTCTTTCCTGACTCTCTCGCCATAGCCGTTGTGCAACTTCTAACCGTTCAGGTTTGAGGACTTTTTGCCAGGAATTTTGGGGATAATAAAGCCGCACTAACCGGAGTAAATTCATTTCCAACAGTGTCACCAAGCCAAACAGCAGCATTCGCGCTGGTGCTTTCTGCAAGTCGCCACAGGTAATAATCCCGCTTACCTGATTACAGTCGAGGACAAACAAGCGCGGTGTTTGTTGCAGAATGGGTAGCAACTTCAGCAGAGGAGTAGAAATAGCAATCAGTTCTTGGGGATGAAATAACCTTTGATAGTCGCTACACTTACCAGATTTAGCCGACATCAAATTAGAGCGTTCCACATAGCCAGTAATCCGATTTCCCATTTCAATCCCGACAACATCAAAATCCTGCGCCTGCATCCAATGCAGTACTTCTATCACCGGCGCTTCGGCTGATACAGCTTTGAGGGACTCAGCCACATATTCAATAGTGATACTGCTTTCAAACAAGTTCCGCAAGTCTTGGGAAGTAGATTTCAGGTGTTTCATCAGACATCAACGTTGTACTGCGGTAGATGTCAGTTTAGCGGAAATTGGTTGACTACAAAACTTCAAACGCCCAAACCCGAAAGCCTGAGCGCTTGAATAATAGGTTGCAGATAAACTTCTGCGAGGAGATGAAATTAAGCAGGCATCATTTGCATGGATCGGCAAGCTTCTGCACATCTACGGCAAGAGGCTGCACATTGCATCATCTTTTGGTCTTGGCTCATTTGTTCGCAAGCTGCGGCACAGCGATCGCACATTTCAGCGCAAAGCATACAAGTGCGTCCCATGAACTCAGAACCGCCCATCATCATGCTCATGCACATCATGCACATTTCTGAGCAGTCACGCATCATGCCCATCATGCTCATGTTCATTTGTTGAGCGCCTTGGCTCATGCAGTATGTCATGGTTTCCATGCACATTTTCTGACATTCCATGCAAGCGTTCATGCAGTTTTGCATTTCGGTGGTCATGGTTTCAGTCATCATCATCATCATAGGAAATTTTTCCTGAATTGCTAATGCTTATATAGTCTTTTAAGCAGGACTACTTCTAACAGTAATCATATTTTTTGTAGAGTCAATATCCTTTTTTGAGATATTTTTATAACCCTACTAAGCCGATATAATTACCGAATTTTAAAGCAATACTACAGAATTTTAGTGTACTTTTTTCCGGTTGTCTTGTTTAGCAATAGTTTGAATCTCCCATATTTAAGTGGAGATTTATTTTCGCTATTCAGTGTTTAACTGGGGATCGCTATACAAGCTAATATTTCGATCCAAAATAATGTTTGATTTTTTTAAATTTCCCCCTATAGAGGTATAACCTTCGTCATTAGATATCTCCGACAAAGAATGTAAAGACGTTGCATACAAAGTCTCTACAACTGGAATTCACATATTTAAATTCGGTCGATGTCTATTGATTCTTCTTGGTGTCTTGGTGGTGAAAAAATGAATGAATATAACCACCAAGACCAGAATACGTCCGATATCTGACGTTAAGACAAAGCATTTTCTAAATCAGTTTGCAAATCTAGTTGATTTTCTATCCCTACAGATAGACGCACTAAATTATCCTTGATTCCGCGTTTTTGTCTTTCTGCTTCTGGTAGTGAACCGTGAGTCATTTTGGCAGGATAGCAAAGCAGTGATTCGACTCCGCCTAAACTCTCTGCTAGTAAAAATAGCTTGAGTCGAGCCACAAATTTTTCTACCTCAGCTATACCACCTTTTAATTCCAAACTAATCATCCCCCCAAAGCCAGACATTTGTTGTTTTACTAGTTGATATTGTTCGTGACTGGGTAAACCTGGATAATAAATTCGCTCAACTTTGGGATGCTTTTCTAACAATTCAGCCAAGAATAAAGCATTTTTTTCATGTTCCCGCATTCGTACAGCTAGAGTTTTAATTCCTCGCAGCACTAACCAACTATCAAAGGGACTAGGAATCGCTCCAATGGCATTTTGATAAAACTTGAGTTGGTTGTATAATTCTTCATTAGATGTCACAACTGCGCCACCAATAATATCGCTGTGTCCGCCTAAATATTTTGTGGTGCTATGAACTACAATATCTGCACCTAAATCTAAGGGTGTTTGAAAGTAAGGACTAGCAAAGGTATTATCAACTACTAGGATAATATTATGTTTACGGGCAGTTTTTGCCAGTGCGGCGATATCAATGATTTTTAATAGCGGGTTGGTGGGAGTTTCAATCCATATTATTTTGGTATTTGGTTCAATAGATTTTTCCAAATCATCAATATGATCAATATCTACATAGGTGGTGGTTACGCCCCAATTTTTCACCACTTGTTCTAGTAAACGATATGTGCCACCATATAAATCATCGCCTGCGATAATGCGATCGCCACTTTTCAGCAGACTTAACACAGTGGTAGTTGCAGCCAATCCAGAGGCAAAGGCTAAACCAAATTTTCCATTTTCAATCGAGGCTAAAGATGACTCTAAGGCTGTGCGGGTAGGGTTACCAGTGCGAGAATATTCATATCCTTTGTGCTGTCCGATGGCTTCTTGTTCATAAGTAGAAGTCAAATAAATAGGCACAATTACTGCACCAGTTTGGGGGTCTGATTCCTGTCCTTCATGAATTGCTCTTGTTTCAAATTCCATTTTTACTCTTGATTACTCCTGATTTTCACTAATCCAATATTTAATTAAATCGGCTCTGGTAATTAAGCCTGCGGGAACGTGATTGCGGGTGACAATAATTCCTGTGGTTCCAGATAACAGCACTCGATAAGCTTCAGCAATATCGACTTCTTCATCCAAAATTGGTAAAGGTTTACCCATGACTGCTACAACTTCCTGGTTAGAAAAATTAATCCCATCATGGAGAAATTTCATTAACGAAGCTTCATTAACGCTACCAACTACATGACTATTATCAATTACAGGTAACTGGGAAATATTCAGTTTTTGCAGCAAATTAACAGCGTTATCTAAAGTATCATGAGAACTAACAGCAACCAGAGAAGGAAAATCAGTTTTCTGGTCTAAAATTTCACCCACTTTGGTAGTTTTGACTGTTTTACCTTCCCAAAACCCATTTTCTTGCATCCAGGCATCAGAATAGATTTTATTGATATAGTTTCTACCTGTGTCTGGTAATAGCACGACAATATACTTTGGTTCTGATAATCGCGCTGCATATTTGAGGGCGGCGGCTACGGCTGTACCACAGGAACCTCCCACTAATAAGCCTTCTTCTCGTGCTAAACGGCGAGCCATATTAAAGGATTCTTTATCGCTAATGCGAATCATTTCATCGACTAATTGGCGATTAAATGTTTTGGGAATAAAGTCTTCGCCAATTCCTTCAACTTTGTATGATTTGGGGGTGTCGCCTGAAAGTATAGAACCTTCTGGATCTGCACCGATAATTATTATATTGGGGTTTTGCTCTTTGAGATATTTGGCTACTCCGGAAATTGTGCCACCTGTCCCCATTCCGGAAACGAAAACTTCGACTTTACCTTGGCTATCTGACCAGATTTCTGGGACTGTGGTTAAGTAATGGGTGAGGGGATTATGGAGATTTTCAAATTGATTTGGTCGGTATGCGCCTGGTATTTCTTTGGCTAGTCTTTCGGCTACGCCGTTATAACTTTCGGGTGAGTCTGGTGCTACGGATGTGGGCGTAACTACGACTTCTGCACCGTAAGCTTTGAGGAGGTTGATTTTATCTTGGCTCATTTTATCAGGCATGACGAAGATGCACCGATATTTTTTGACGGCGGCAATTAATGCTAGTCCTACGCCGGTGTTTCCTGCGGTGGCTTCGATGATGGTTCCGCCTGGTTTGAGATGACCGGCTTTTTCTGCGGCTTCAATCATCGTCAGGGCTATTCTATCTTTGTTGCTACCACCAGGGTTGAGATATTCTACTTTGGCGTAGATGGTGGAGTTAATGTTTTGGGGTATGCTGTTGAGTTTGACTAATGGCGTTTTGCCTATTGTTTGTAAGATGTTGTCGTAGGTGGCCATGGTGGTTTCTGGGGAGTGAGGGGAAATTAAGTTTTGAAAGAGGAACGAACCACGAAGAGAAGAAAAGAAGAAAAGAAGAAAAGAAGAAAGAAAGGTTTTTATACTGGGTTTTGAAGTTGGCGATCGCTTGGTGTCTGTGATTACGGTGTCAGTTAATTGCAAAATACTATCTATAAGCGTTGAACTATAGACTCGATTATTGATACATTATTGATGGCGAACTATGAATCCAGAGTTATTGAAGGTACTGAACCAGAATCATTATGAAATCTCTACACCGTCTTGATCTATATGGCTGGTCTACTTTCAATCCTGCAAGAAATATCGATTTCAATGGGATTGCTTGGGTTCGTCCAGGTGGCAATGTCTTGGTTGACCCAGTAGCTTTATCAAATCATGATTGGAATCATCTGCAATCCCTCGGTGGTGTGGTTTGGATTGTGTTGACCAATTCTGAACACGTCAGGTCTGCGAAGGAAATTGCTAATCAAACTTATGCGAAGATTGCTGGACCTGTAGGGGAGAAGGATTGTTTTCCCATACGTTGCGATCGCTGGTTGGCTGATGGTGATGAAGTGGTTCCAGGACTACAGGTTTTGGAACTCCAAGGTTCTAAGACTCCGGGTGAGTTGGCTTTGCTATTGGAGGAAACAACTTTAATCACAGGGGACTTGGTACGCGCCCGCAAGGCTGGTAGTTTAACAATTTTGCCTGATGAGAAGTTGCTGAATCGCAAGGCGGCTGTGGCTTCTGTACAACGGCTGGCCGCACTTCCTCACGTCGAAGCAGTATTGGTGGGTGATGGTTGGCCTGTGTTTCGAGATGGACGCGATCGCTTGCAGGAACTTGCAGCGACTTTATAATTTAGATGCTATTTCTAGTTTTCTCAAATTAACTTCAGTCATCTTGTCTGCGGGAAACAGGCTTTCAATCCGTAGTTCCTGCAACAGGATGTCATGAGGAGTACCGAGGGTTGTAATTGTAGAAAAGAAGCTAAAACTTAATTCATCTTTGATAAACTGCACTGTTAGTAGTGGTATTTGCCAAGGATAGGGATGAGGTTTTTGCCATATCTGGATCACATCTGGAT
Organism: Nodularia sp. (in: cyanobacteria); assembly: GCA_035638855.1. GTDB lineage: Bacteria > Cyanobacteriota > Cyanobacteriia > Cyanobacteriales > Nostocaceae > Nodularia. Next base: position 20,676 of record DASQZD010000036.1, read on the forward strand.
AGGTTTGTATCTCATTAAAAAGAGTCATGTATTGGTTGCTGTCACCTGCGGTAATTGCTTCTCTATACACCCGTTGCATTAGGTGATCGGCGATTTCTTCCCAATTAGCAATGAATGGCTTTAAGCCTTGTGGGTGCAACATCAAGCGCATCAAGTTAATTTTGCCGTCAAGATAAAATTTGTGTTGCAGTTCCTCTAGATTAATTAACCAGTTGATTAGACGCTGTGAACTGCTGTTATTTTCAATCAAATTCCAGTAACGATCCATAATTAGCGCTGGATAGGGTTCCTGCTGCTTTAAAATAAACCCTATAGCTTGGCGAACAGGTTCCAGTTCTGGAGACAATAAATCACTTTCCGAATAAATTGGGTCAAAGCCCGCAGCAGTCAGCATCACGTTTTGGTCACGCAAGGAAACATTCAACACAGCCGCAAGTTGTAGCACCATATCGCGGCTAGGATTCGCCCGACTTGATTCCAAAAAGCTGATGTGACGCTGAGAAACATCGCTGGCTAAAGCTAGATTTAGTTGACTGAAACCGCGTTGATTCCGCCAGTATTTTAGTAATTTCCCAAAAGATAAGTCTCTTGTTGAGGTCGAAATCACAGCCATATTACCTCAGACGTAATTGTTTCTATTATCTGCTGTAGTCATAATCAGAACAACAGGATTGATCACCAACCTGTGAAGGCTACATCCAGTAATATCTGAGTCGTAAAACTATGCAAAATATAACCTACATTCAACCTGCATCCAGAAAATTTTTCACAGCCAAATCACTTTATCTTCTGCTGGCGATTATTGGCGCTATCGATCCTTGGATCTTTCTGTGCCAATTTTTTAGCCAAAATGGTTTTGCTGTCAGTTTATTTTTTCAGAGTGCTTTTGCTAATTATGTTAGTTCAGGAGTGGCAGCAGATTTACTCATTTCTGCCTTGGTTTTTTGCTGTTTCTCACTTCTGGAACTCAAGCGAATTGGCGTTTCTCAGCGCTGGCTGTTTCTTTATGTTGTGATTACCTTTGGTATTGGTCTATCTTGTTCCCTGCCTTTATTTTTGTACTTTCGTGAACAAGCTTTAGAATTACCGAAACTTGACAAGTAGTTTAATTACTTCAAATTCTCCCCTCTCCTTACTAAGGAGAGGGGTTGGGGGTGAGGTTCTTTATCCTTGTGTCACTTCTAAATAAATATGCTCTAATCCCACAGGTAGCCGGGAAATTGAATCAAATTCTATTCCTTCAAATCGGGAGATAATTTCCTTTAATTCTAAAGGTTCCGGCAACCAAAAAGCTAATTCATTACCATAATATTTATGTGTGAACCCATATTCTTCGGCGCGAGCGATCGCTTGCTCTTTTTGATTCGTTTGGACTACTATTACTTCTGAAGCTGGAATCAACTTGCGTAACTCAGTTAAACTCCCCTCAACTAAAATTTGACCATTTTTGAGAATACCAATTTTGTCACAAAGTCGCTCGGCTTCATCTAATAAATGGGTGGTCAATAAAACAGTAACTCCCTGATTTTTCAATTGTCGAATTAATTCCCAAATTTCATATCTGGTTTCAATATCCAAACCTGTAGTTGGTTCATCTAAAATAACTAACTGCGGCTGATGTACCAAAGCCACTGCAATATTCAACCGTCGCTGCATTCCTCCACTGAGAGTTTCTACAGGACTTTTGGCTCTATCTAATAAATTGACAGATGCGAGAGTTTTTTGTACTTGTTTTTGGCGGGTTTCCCGATCTAAACCGTAAATATTTGCAAAAAAGGTGAGATTTTCCTCACAAGATAAAGTTTTGTAGAGTAAATTTTCTTGGGGTGCAATCCCAATGATTTTTTTTGTAGCTTCAGAAACTTTTTGCTTATTGATTGTAATATCACCACTATCAGCTTTGAGCAAATTACAAATAATATTAATTGTTGTGGTTTTTCCGGCTCCATTTGCACCCAGTAAACCATAAATTTCTCCAGGCTTAATGTGTAGTGTCAAATCTTGTAGAACTTTTATCGAACCATAGGATTTATTTAAATTGGTAATTTTTAGCATAATTTATGTGAGGGTAAATAGGAGGATAATAGAGGAATGAAATCCTCTCTAAGAGCCAATTTTATCAAAGTCTTCTTTCTACTACTAACATTCGCCGATAAGATAACCACCCGCCGATAACCATCACCAAAGCAAATACTGTTAAAAATTCAAAATGTGATCTAATTTTACTAATATCAGCACCCTGAGATGAAACCCCTACAAGAGCTTCATTCATATGATAAATAGGATTATATCTGGCAATATTAATCAGGCTTTGGGGAAACAATGAAGCTGGTAAAAACGCTCCGCCGAGAATTAATAAAGGAACACCAAAAGCAGCCACCAAAGCATTTACATCTTCAATGCGCCGGGCTAATTGAGTACCTAAAATAAAGCCTAAACCAACATAAGCCATGATACTCATGATAATAATTGTCAGTCCTAAAAGTAGAGAACCATTGAAGGTAGCACCCCAAAAGGCAGCAATAGTATAAACCAAAAGTGTCTGTCCTAAACCAATGCAGCTATGAGCGAGAAAAATTCCTAAAAAGTAGGATACGCCACTTAAGGGCGAAATAAACAAGCGTTTGAGGGTTAGCTGTTCTCTTTCTGCAACTACAGTGGCTACAGTACCACCCAAACAGCTAAAAAATAAGGCCGCACCTACTAAAGTTGAGGGTGCTGCATAGGCAAAAGCTTGAGCTAGTGGTAGTTCTGCCCGTTCTGCTAAAATGAATCCACTCAGGATTAACACGGAAATTGGGAAAATACTCCAAAAAATCAGGCTGCGTCTGCGGCGCAAAAGTTCAATTAAGATGCGCTGTGTTACAGCTATGGTTTCACGCCAATACTTCATGACGGCTAATTAACCCCTAGTAGCGAAATAGTAAATAATATACTAAACTATCAAATAATCTTCTAATGTGTTAACTCGATTTTTACTGTCTGATATTTTATCAGATAAAAATGTTGACTATGAAAGTTGAAAATTTTTATTTTCTAATTTTACTGTTAATGATTGAGAAGTTGTCGAATTCTGCAAAAATATTTTTTTTAGGATAAAGTGACAGGAGAAAAGTGACTTCAAAATCTCGTTTAGCGCTGAACCGCAACTACGAACGAAACTAATCTAGCTTGAATTTTTCAACATGAGTTTACTATTTAATTCACCAGAATCATCTACTATATCCCGGCGGACACTACTTAAGTTATTTGGTGTTGGTGCAGTTGTCGCAGGTACGGGATATTCACGGTTTAGTAAGCCTCAGCCTACAGTTTATCAACCAGATACTCTCAATTTGCCGCAAGTTTTAAATGAAAATAAAACTGTTGCGGTGGTTGGGGGCGGTTTAGCTGGTTTGGCTTGTGCTTATGAGTTGAGTCAGAGGGGGTTTGCTGTAACACTTTTGGAAAAATCCCCCCAACTCGGTGGCAAAATTGCCAGTTGGCCGATTGAAGCGGCTGGTGAATCTTTTATGATGGAACATGGTTTTCATGGATTTTTTCCTCAATACTATAATCTGAAAAGTATCGTTTCTGAACTGGAAATTACTAATAATTTTCAATCATTAAACTTTTATTCTCTGGTTTATCGAGATTTAAAATACAAACCAGAGGTATTTCGCCCCAGTAGTTCGGCTTTTCCTTGGAATATTGTAGATTTAGCGATCGCTTCTCCCAATCGCTTACGTTGGGGGATTAATTTGACTAAGTTCAAACATTTACAAGTTTTTCAGGCCATTACTGGTTTTGAACGCGAAAAAAACTATCAAAGATTTGATAATCTATCTGTGGCTGACTGGGTGAAAACTGAATTTCCCCAGGGCTTATATGACTTATATTTTCTCCCGTTTGCTAAATCTAGCTTGAATGCACCAGATAAGATGAGTGTGGGCGAACTCATGCAGTTTTTCCATTTTTACTTTTTTGGGAACCCAGAAGGATTAGCTTTTAATGGGACTGTAGACGATATGGGGACAAGTTTAGTCCAACCAATTGCGAAGTTTATTGAAAGTAACGGTGGCAAAATTATTACTGGGGCTACTGTGAGTGAGATTCCGGCTGTAGATGGTAAGATTGATCAACTCAAATATTATGTTGGTAGTAATAGGAATAATGTGCCTTTTTGGGTAAAGCGCAATGCAATTATTACTGATAAAAAGGTGGAATATTTTGGTGCGGCTGATGAAGTTTTTGCAGTTTGTGCTGATAGTAAATTAGCCGTTTCTCTAAGTTGTACTCATCAAGGATGTACTGTTAAACAAGCCGCAGATGGTAATTTTCATTGTCCTTGTCATGGCGCTGTTTTCGCTGCTGATGGTAAAGTTGTCAAAGGGCCAGCCCAACGAGATTTACCGAAGTTTGAAATAGTGCAACGACAGGATGATCAGTTACAGTTGGTAGCAGCAAATGTTGAATCAGCACCACCGCAGACAATCACCGCAGATTATTATGTTTTTGCTACTGATGTCCCTGGTGTACAACAAATATTTAAGCGGGTGAGTGGGGATGTCGATCCGAAAGTGCGATCGCAAGTGGAAAAATTAAGCATCGCTGATCCTTTTGCTGTGTGTCGTTTCTGGTTTGACCGCGATTTTGAGTGGGAACAAAGTAATTTTACTTCTTTATCTGGCTACGAGCTAACAGACAGCATCACTCTTTATCATCGCATTCAAAAACAATTTATTGATTGGTCTGAACGCACAGGTGGAAGTGTGGTGGAGTTACACGCCTATTGTTATAAGGAAAAGGAATTTCCTACCCAAGGGGCTTTGTTAACCACTTTTGAACAGGAACTTTATGAAATTGTCCCTGAGTTAAAACAAGCTACAATCCTACATCGAGAAATAGTCAATCAACGTAATTTTTCCGGCTATCCACCCCAGAGTTATGCTGAACGTCCAGAGTCTAGTTCTGGTATTCCTAATTTAATGTTTGCTGGAGATTGGGTGAAAATGCCTTTTCCTTGTGGGTTAATGGAACGCGCTGTCAGTAGTGGTTTGTTAGCAGCTAATGAAATTTTATATCGTGAGGGTTTACAAAGGCGATCGCTTTTAACGGTGAATCCACAGGGAATGTTACAAATCTAATTTTTAACGCATACCGCAAGCGGTTCGGTGCAGAGTAGGTACGCGGAGTTGTTAAAATCCCGGTTTCTGAGAGATACCGGGATTTTGGTTGGGTGAAGTGGAACCTAAGCAATCCTCATGAGTGTGTTAATAGAAGTTGCCTTAAAACCAGGAAAAGGTATAGTCTGGAAAGTAGAACTTCTTCGCGACAATATTTTCAATAATATTAACTCTATTAACTATGGTTTCTGGAATTCAAGCAAATCAAAATAAAATTGGTGTAGCAGTTATTGGGACTGGATTTGGTCAAAAAGTCCATATTCCCGGATTCAAAGCACATCATCGCACCGAAATTGTGGCTGTTTATCATCGAGATATTAATCAAGCCAAAGCCATCGCCGAGACTCATCAGATCCCTCACGCTTGCGACACTGTTGCCGATATTTTGGCATTACCAGAAGTGCAAGCCGTGAGTATAGCGACACCACCATTTTTGCATTATGAAATGGGTAAAGCAGTATTGCAAGCCGGAAAACATTTATTATTAGAAAAACCCACAACTTTAAATGTATTTGAAGCTAAAGAATTATATGAATTAGCGCAAGCAAAAGGCGTAACGGCGACAGTAGACTTTGAATTTCGCTTTGTCCCAGGATGGCAATTATTTGCCCAATTGTTAGCCAGCAACTATGTAGGAAACAAACGCTTAATTAAAATTGATTGGTTAGGTTCCTCCCGCGCCGATACTTCCCGCCCTTGGAACTGGTATTCTTCTCAAGACAAGGGAGGGGGTGCATTAGGTTCTTTAGGTTCCCACGCCTTCGATTATATATCCTGGTTATTTGGGCCAGTCAGCAGATTAAACGCCCATCTGAGTACCGCAATTCCGACAAGAGTTGACCCTGCTAGCAAAGAATTAAAGCCAGTAAATACAGATGATACCTGTCTGCTATCTCTGGAATTAGCTGATGGAACACCTTGTCAAGTGACTATCAGTGCTGTAGTTCACGCATCGAGGACGCATTGGATAGAAGTGTATGGCGATCGCGGTACTCTAGTATTAGGTAGTGAAAATCAAAAAGATTACATACATGGATTTCGGGTTTGGGGTTCCCAACCTGGTCAACCCCTCCAAGAAATTGAAATTCCCAACCGCTTAGTTTTTCCGCAACATCACGCTGATGGACGTATTTCGGCATTTATCCGTGTAGTAGACCAATGGGTACAAGGAATTGAACGCCAACAAGAAATAGTCCCATCGTTGCGAGAAGGCGTTTATTCGCAATTGTTAATGGATTTAGCTCATAAATCTCATAAAAAATCAAATTGGATAGATGTACCCGACCTGGAAACATTCCTAACTGATAATTAGACAAATTCAATCCCTCTCCTTACCAAGGAGAGGGAATTGTGTACAGCACGGTATCAATTCAGTTCCATGCAGAAATACTAATTAAATGAAGCGATTAAAGCCATTAGTATCCACCACTGAATGACTTAGCAAGATAGGTAATATGACCAATTGCATAAGTGGTCACAAACGCCTCAGCCAACTTAGTTAGTGTAGAAATATCGCTGACATTACCGAAATCGCTACCGCCGGAAATAGAATCTACATTTTTCAATTCATTCAGAAAACTTTCAGAATCTTGAAATAATTCAACACCAGCGTTGTTTAGTTCAGAAAGAGTGATGTTTGCCATAATATTTGCTCCTCAAGCATTTGTGACGATAATTTTGAATTTGATTAGCTATCAGAGATGATTGTGAGTAAATTTCATCCCTGAAAAGTGATCTAGTACAGCACAGTATCAAGAAAATATTAGTTTCAACAATTACAAAAGTCTATATCATAACTTTTGAAATTGGCAATAATGTGCTGATGTACTAATTAAATGAAGCGATAAAAACCTTTAGTATCCGCCACTGAATGACTTGGCTAGATAGGTAATATGACCAATCGCATAAGTGGTCACAAATGCCTCAGCTAACTTAGTCAATGTAGACATATCGCTATAGCCAACATAAGCGTCGGTGCTACCACCGGAGATGGAATCTACATTTTTCAATTCATTGAGAAAACTTTCAGAATCTTGAAATAATTCAACACCAGCGTTGTTTAGTTCAGAAAGAGTGATGTTTGCCATATGATTTGTTATCAAGCAGTAGATTAAGTTGACCAACAATTAAGCTGTTTCCTTAACTGTTACTGCTATTTTTATTCATGCAATTCGAGAAAGTCAAGGACAAAAATAGGTTTAAAAAGACATATAAAAGTGATTATTGTCTTATTTCAATAGCAATTAAAATCTGATAAAAATTTGTTTTATAGATGTAACGTGCAAAGTACAGATGAGAGCTAAAATCCCGAATTTTGATGTCGTAGTTACCAAAGAAATCATGTCCGAGTAATCCCACGCCGACTTTTGGGGCGATCGCCACTTCCAGATTATTAGCCACAACTCCACACGCAGCTACAGAATCTACCTTACTAGTGGGAAATTGTACTTGAGTCCCATCCGCAATTTGGGCTTGCATGATCCCTGTAGCCTGGAGTTGCAGAGTATTGGCTATTTTTGAAGTAATCAGCGTACCCTGCGGGTTCCGCTTGCGGTATGCGTTTAAAAAAAGACCTCTAATAGCATTTATTTTATTAGCATCATGTCAAGTACTCTTGCTACAGATTTAAAATTAACTTCGTATGTAAATAAAAACAAGCAACTTTTCAGCCATCCCAAGCAATGAAACAGAATAATTCTTCTCCACAAGTACGCCGTTTCCAATTATCCTTTCTTTACTCAGTACCCATTGGGATATTAGGAGGGCTAATTGGCTTGGGAGGTGCGGAATTTCGCCTACCAGTCCTAGCGAGCATCTTGGGTTATTCAGCACAGCAAGCCGTACCTGTAAATCTTGCAGTGAGCTTGATTTCCATTGCTGCATCCTTAGCAATTCGGGGTAGTCTACTTTCTTTCGATTTAGTCATTCCCTTGCTACCTGTCATCCTTTCCTTAATTGCTGGCGCAGTCATTACTGCCTTTTTTGGGGCGACAATGGCAGGAAGACTTTCCAACGAACAGCTAGAGCGAATTATTCTCTGGCTATTGGTAATCATTGGTATCGCCTTGATAATTGAGGCTTTTCTCCCCCAAGAAATACCAGCCTTGCTACCTGCATCCTGGAATATTCCCGCAGGTATTCTGTTTGGGCTAGCAATTGGATTAGTTAGCAGTTTACTGGGGGTTGCAGGTGGTGAGGTGATTATTCCCACTTTAGTTTTTGCGTTTGGTGTAGATATTAGGACAGCTGGAACAGCTAGCCTGTTGATTAGCTTCCCCACTGTGTTAGTTGGGGTGATTAAATATGCTACTAGAGGTGCTTTTACAGATCGCACCATCTTAAAAAATACCGTTGCACCGATGGGGGTTGGCTCAATCATTGGAGCCATTATTGGGGGAATGCTGGTTGGTATTATTCCCGCACCCATACTGAAAATTATCTTAGGGGTAATTTTAAACATCTCTGCGTTTAGGGTATTTTACAAAGCGAAATCTCATACAGCCTAAATAGCAAAATTTTTGGCTTTAAGTAAAATAACTGGCTAACAAATGCATAATTACCAAATTTACTGAAAACACTAGGTTTGAGTACAACATCCAGCCGTTCTACAAGCAGAAGGACTGGGTTTTCTCTCTTAATTAAAAGCAAAAGCATTTATTCTGGCATTGCGTCAGTTATCCTTGCTACAGAATTAAAATTAAGTTAATGTGTAAATACAAACAAGCAGCTTTATACCAACCTTGAAACTTTAGTTACACAGCAAAAATAAAAATATGAATAAAAAACAGATACTTGCCTTGATTGGTATAGCAGTTACTAGCTGTTTCCTAGCGATCGCCTTAGCCTTAATTACTCCCACTCCCTTAGCAGCACAGTCAAACGTCAGCTTGCTGGTTTCTGCGGCTGCTAGTTTAAAAGATGCACTAGAAGAAATCCAGCCCATATATCAACAAAGTAACCCAAATGTCAATGTTAAATATAACTTTGGGGCTTCTGGAGCATTACAGCAACAAATTGAACAGGGTGCGCCAGCAGATATCTTTATTTCCGCCGCTAGAAAACAAGTAGATGCACTAGAGCAAAAAAAACTTTTAGTTCCTGGTACTCGTAAAAATCTAGCAAATAACCGCTTAGTTTTGATTGTGCCAAATAACACCACTGGTATTAATAGCTTTTTCAATTTAACAGATGCCAGAATTAAGAGAATTGCCGTAGGAGAACCCAGAAGCGTACCCGCAGGACAATACGCCGAGCAAGTATTCAAGAAATTGGGAATTTTTGATAAAATCAAATCTAAATTAGTTTTAGCTAACAATGTGCGTCAAGTGTTAGCAGCAGTAGAAAGTGGTAACGCCAATGCAGGCTTAGTTTACGCCACAGATGCTAAAATTTCCCAGAAAGTCAAAGTTGTAGTTGCTGCTGATGAAAAATATCATTCTACCATTGTTTATCCAATGGCAGTAATTAAAAGCAGTAAAAATATCCCTTCTGCGAAAGAATTTGTAGAATTTTTATCCAATAGTCAAGCCAAAACCGTACTTAAAAAATACGGATTTATCGTGAATTAATAACATTTCGGTCATTAGCGGGCAAGATGCCCGCCCCACAAAAACTTGTGGGATATTTTTTTATTTGTAAGTCCCTAATTCAATATAAATTACGAATCACTGAAGAATATTAATATTATGGATTTATCCCCTCTTTGGATATCACTAAAAACTTCCTTATTAGCCACATTCATTACCTTTTTTTTAGGAATTTGGTCAGCTTACTGGATGTTAGGATATCGAGGTAAAGCAAAATCATTAATTGAAGGAATTTTTATCGCGCCTTTGATTTTACCGCCTACAGTTGTGGGCTTTTTATTATTGCTATTTTTTGGGAGGAATGGCCCTGTAGGTAAACTCATGCAGCCTTTAGATTTTAGCATTGTCTTTACCTGGTACGGTGCAGCGATCGCAGCGACAGTGGTAGCGTTCCCGATCATGTATAAAACAGCCTTGGGAGCCTTTGAGCAAATTGATGAAAATCTCCTGCGAGTAGCCAGAACCCTTGGCGCGTCTGAATCAACAACCTTTTGGCGGATTAGTTTACCCCTAGCATTTCCCGGAATTGTTGCAGCCACAACTTTAGCTTTTGCGCGGGCTTTGGGTGAATTTGGAGCCACCTTAATGTTAGCTGGTAATATTCCCGGACAAACTCAAACAATTCCAATGGCAATTTATTTTGCTGTGGAAGCTGGTGCGATGAATGAAGCGTGGTTTTGGTCGATCGCTATCATGAGTATTTCTTTATCTGGGATTATCGCAGTTAACCTTTGGCAAGAAAACCGGGGGAAGCAAAAACCACAACAATTCCAATTAGCCCCAGGACTCAGAAATCAGGAATACCAGATATCTCAAACCTCTCATCACAGTGATTTATCAGGATTGTTTGTAGATATTGAAAAAAAATTTCCAGGCTTTAGATTGCAAGTATGTTTTAGCGGTGATAGTAATACCTTGGGATTTTTAGGAGGTTCTGGGGCTGGTAAGAGTATGATTTTGCGCTGCATTGCTGGCATCGAAACACCCACAAAAGGACGTATTGTTTTAAATGGGCGGGTGTTGTTTGATTCGGAAAAAAGAATTAATTTGCCATCACGCGATCGCCGCATTGGTTTCTTAATGCAGAATTACGCTTTATTCCCTCACATGAATGTAATGCAAAATATCGCCTTTGGCTTACCTAAAGGTTTATCGACATTAGTAATCACGCAACAGGTAAAGGCGCAAATTGTAGCAGTTCAGTTAGAAGGATTAGAGAATCGCTATCCTCACCAACTTTCTGGAGGACAGCAACAACGAGTAGCTTTAGCCAGGGCTTTAGCAATTGAACCGGAAGCATTGCTATTAGATGAACCATTTTCAGCGCTGGATACATATCTGCGCGACCAATTACAAGAACAATTAATTGAAACCCTCAGCACTTATGCAGGAGTGACGCTGTTTGTTACCCATAATTTAGAAGAAGCCTACGAAGTGTGTCAACAATTGTTAGTCATGTCTGAAGGACAAATTATTGCGAACGATGATAAAGAAAATATTTTCGCACATCCAAATACTTATACCGTCGCTCAGTTAACAGGTTGTAAAAACTTTTCCCCAATCACAGTACTATCTGGTAATCAAGTCAAAGCCTTAGATTGGGACTGCACCCTAAAAGTGATGGAACCTTTACCCCAATCACCAGCTTATATAGGCATTCGCGCCCATCATATTAGCTTTACAAGCGACCCAAATACAGAGAATACTTTTCCCTGTTGGCTAGTCAGGACGCGGGAAACACCGCACCGAATGACGCTGTATTTACGATTGCACAATTCATTAAATAACAGTCATGATTACCACCTACAGGCGGAAGTATTTAAAGAAAAATGGCTGAATATCAAAGACAAGCCTTTTCCTTGGTATGTTCGCTTAGATATGATGCAACTCTTTTTAATGCAGGAATAGAAAAAACGCTCGGAGTCAGGACTTTAGTCCTGTTTTCCCTGACGCTGATGAGGGGTGAAGTTCTCTCTACAATGGATTTAATAAAATACACCAACCTCACCCCCAAGCCTTCTCCTGAATAAGGAGAGGGGAGACTTTAACTCAACTTCTTAGACGGGGTGAGGTAAAAAATTAGATTTGGATGTTATGTAATAAATTTTACTCAACACCAATCAAAACATCACTTGCTTTAACAACTGCATACACTTCTGTACCGACTTCTATACCCATACTTTCGTAGGAAGACTTGGTAATAATTGAGGTCACTTCCACTCCAGGAGCAATTTCAATCACAATTTCTGCATTGACAGTTCCAGGTGTAACTTCCTTTACCTTTCCTTTCAGAGAATTACGCGCACTAATTTTCATTTTTTACTCCTCGTGTTGTGTGAAATATTATATATACTTATATAGTATAGTTTATCAAGCTCAAACAAGTGTATTAGGCGAATGTAATCTATTTCTGCTCAAATAAATTATTCGATTGATCGCAGCTAACCTGTTCACGCTACTTTAAATAAGAGGATAACTGCAAAAACTCAATAGCTAAGACGTGGTAAAACAGGACGAACTTCGGAATAAATTAAAACAAACGAGAATCCGCTTGGGTATGAGTCAGCAAGATTTGGCTAACTTGGCTAATGTTACCCGACAAACTATAAGCGGTGTCGAGTCGGGACAATATGCGCCATCCACTACTATAGCCCTACGGTTGGCAAAAGCCCTGGGGTGTCAAGTGGAAGATTTGTTTTGGTTAGAGCAGGATTTACCAGAAATAGAAGCCGTACCAGCCTATAATGTGCCATTAGGTCAGGGACTTCCGCTAATTTTGGCTCAAGTTGGCAATCAATGGATTGCTCATCCCTTAATTGGTCAAGATGCTTTTCGTACAGAGATGATACCAGCTGACGGCGAAGGCGATCGCCTGCCCGGTACAAATACAATGGACGTCAAGTTACTAGATGACCCCGGAAATCTGCGTTCCACAGTCATTTTAGCAGGTTGTGCGCCAGCTTTATCCTTATGGGCGCGGGCTGCTGAACGTTGGCATCCCAACCTCAGAGTACACTGGACTTTAGATAACAGTATGACCGCATTGCATAGACTGCGCCGGGGAGAAGTTCACTTTGCAGGGATGCATCTGTATGATGCCCACACTGGAGAATATAATACTCCCTTTGTGCGTTCCGTCCTCAAAGATACGGCGGCTGTCTTAATTAACCTCGGTGTTTGGGAAGAGGGAATGCTCACTCAGCCGAATAATCCTCTGGGATTAAAAACCATTGCAGACTTAGCCCAAACTGGTGTCACCATTGCCAACCGCGAAGCTGGTTCAGGGAGTCGTCAAGTATTAGAGCGATCGCTCCAAGATGCAAATATACCATTTACCGCCGTCAAAGGATTTGAGCAAATTGTCCACGGACATCTAGAAGTAGCCCAAGCAGTAGCCACCGGCAGAGTTTCATCTGGTATCAGCACTGCATCTGTAGCCGCCGCCTTCGGGTTAGGATTCATCCCCTTACAACAATCACGATACGACTTAGCAGTTCTCAAGCCATACCTAGATGAACCCCCCGTACAAAAATTACTTGGCACATTAGGACATCGGCGGGTACTCTCACAGCTAGAGGCCATCGGGGGTTATAATACTAGTCAAACAGGAGAAGTAGTAGCCACAATTGAGCCTAGTTTTAATATTTAATCGGTTCTCCAAATAATTCTGTTAATAATTCCCTGGCTTCCTCAAGAGAGTCCAAAACTCGATAAGCCAAACCTCTAATTTCCAGAGATGGTGCTTCGATATCGGGAACCATAATCGGACACATCCCCGCCTGAAAAGCTGCTTCCACACCCACAAATGAATCTTCAAAAACAACACACTGCACAGGATCAATATTGAGGCGGCGGCTAGCTTCCAAAAAAATATCTGGTGCAGGTTTACCCGCAGCAACATCTGCACTCGTCACAATGGTAGGGAAATATTGATTAATTCCAGCATTTGTTAACCGTCGGATAGCTCTAGTTCGATCCGTCCCCGTGGCTAATGCAATCTTCACACCCAAGTCACTGAGTCTATAAAGCAAATCTAAAACCCCTGGTTTCATTGGTAAACCTTCTCGCAATTCTCGCTCATCACCAATTGCGATGCGTTGCACTGTCACAGACTCAAAAGGCAGACCCTCGCCATAGATTTTCTTGAGTAACTTTTCCCGCCATGACAAATCTCGCCCGACAAACTCCAGATATAAATCGTCGTTCATGATATAGCCATGATCTTTTAGAGCCTGCTTCCAAGCCCATCGAGCAATACTTTCCGTATCAAAAAGCAAACCATCCATATCAAAAATTACGGCTCGGTAACTTGATAACACATTCAATGCCTTGATGCTTGTGAACATTTAACTATTTAACTATGTTTTAACCGAGGAACAAACAGGATTTATGCTGAAGGTAAAATAAAATTTAAAAATCACTGGGGATTTAGCTGTTTCCAAAACCCTTGTAGAGAAGTTCCAGGAAACCTCTCTACATTCTCTGTCGGGGATGTCTAATTATTGTTTATCCTCAAATAAAACTTGACCCAAGCGCTGTAAAACCACAAGCGATCGCCCTTCCACTAGAATTGGTTTATCATCAATGTAACGTTTGCCATGTTGTACAAAGCGTGGCTTAGTTGTATCAATAATAGTCAGCCACTCCCAACTCTGTAACCCTTTGGGAATAGCGAACTCCAACATTTCATGGTGAGCATTAAAGAACCATAAAAACGAATCATCCATAATTCGTTCACCCCGTGGACCAGGAGTAGCTATTTCTTCCCCATTCAGAAAAATACCAATAGCCTTAGTAAAACCTTCATTCCACTGTTGTTGTGTCATCTGCGTCCCATCGGGATTGAACCAACCAATATCATGTACCCCAGAACCGTAGATAGCTCTACCTTGAAACCACTTGCGTCTGCGGAAACCTGGATGCTTGCGGCGAAAATCAATCAGCTCACGGGTGAAATCTAACAGCGCATCATTTTCTTGTACTAAGTCCCAGTCTAACCAAGAAATGTCATTATCTTGACAGTAGGGGTTATTGTTGCCGCCTTGACTCCGCCCCATTTCGTCACCCATCACCAGCATCGGTACACCTTGGGAAAGAAGTAAAGTTACCAAAAAGTTTCGCCGTTGCTGTTCCCGCAACTTTAGGACTACCGAATCATTCGTTTCCCCTTCTGCGCCACAGTTCCAAGAGCGATTATGACTTTCCCCATCTCGACTGTTTTCCTGATTCGCCTCATTATGCTTGTGGTTGTAACTGACTAAATCATTGAGAGTAAAACCATCATGGGCTGTAATAAAGTTAATACTAGCGCTCGGATTGCGTCCATTTAACTGATACAGGTCAGAACTACCCGTAAATCGATAGGCAAACTCTGCCAAACTACTATGTTCACCCCGCCAGAAGTCCCGCACAGTATCCCTATACCTACCATTCCATTCCGACCACAGCAGAGGAAATTCACCCACTTGATAGCCACCTTCACCCACATCCCAAGGTTCAGCAATCAATTTCACTTCAGCTAAAACCGGATCTTGGTGAATAATATCAAAGAAAGCTGCCAACCTGTCAACTGCGTAGAGTTCCCGCGCCAGAGCCGAGGCTAAGTCAAAACGGAAACCATCAACGTGCATTTCTAGCACCCAGTAGCGCAGACTATCCATAATTAGTTTCAGCACCTGGGGATGGCGGACATTCAAAGAATTACCGCAACCTGTGAAGTCCATATAATAACGGGCGTTACGATCTATTAAGCGATAGTAAGATTTATTATCTATACCTCGCAGAGATAAGGTCGGCCCTAAATTATTACCTTCCCCTGTATGGTTGTAAACCACATCTAAAATCACCTCCATTCCGGCTTTGTGTAGTGCCTTGACCATCTGTTTAAACTCTTTCACCTGCTCTCCATGACCAGAATTGGCACTGTAGCCGTGGTATGGAGCCAGATAGCAGATAGAGTCATAACCCCAGTAATTTTTTAGCCCTGTATCGACTAAGTGTCGGGGATATGCCAGATAATGATGAATAGGCATCAATTCTACCGCCGTTACACCCAGAGACTGGAGATGAGAAATGCTAGCGGGATGAGCCAGTCCAGCATAGGTTCCTCGTAGTTTGACAGGAATTTCTGAGTGCAGCTTGGTAAAACCTTTGACGTGGGTTTCATAAATTACCGTTTCGTGCCAAGGTATTTCCAGCAGTTCATCTCCTTCCCAATCAAAGGACTCATCCACCACCACTGCTTTTGGTACAAGGTGCGCGTCATCCAGTTCCGAAAATCCCAAATCTTCTTGAGAATCATCCCAGCGATAGCCAAAAAGTTCTTCCCCAAACCCAATTTCGCCGTCAAGTGCTTTGGCGTAGGGGTCTATAAGCAGCTTGTTGGGGTTAAAGCGATGCCCTTCTTGGGGGTTAAATGGTCCGTGTACCCTAAATCCATATCGCTGACCAGGGACGATAGAGGGGACGTAACAATGCCAAGTAAAGTTACTAATTTCTGTGAGAGTTAGTCTGGTTTCTCGCTCTTGCTGGTCAAACAGGCACAATTCAACTTTTGTGGCGTTTTCGGAAAATAGAGCAAAGTTAGTGCCTTTACCATCCCAAGTTGCTCCTAGAGGATAGGGTTTACCAGGCCAGAGAGAGAGATACATATCGTCAAGTTTCCCTTATGGAATCAATACACCTATTTAAGTATTAGATTAAGTCAGCACCTATTGCAAACACTTCTGAATCTGATTCCCTAATTATTCAATTTGTCGGGGATATTTCTGTTGTTATTTTGAAATTAGTAACCGGGATTTTATTTACAATCATAAAACTAATCTAAATAAACTCCTAAACAGGTTTTTACGTATCATTGTTTACGGTATTTAGGCAGATGAATCAAGTATGAGTAAATGAAGTGGTAATAACTCATATTTAGGAGATAATTTTGAATAAAGATTTATTAGCTTTTCTAGCTAGTATATTTTTTTGTGTGGTGATGATAATTTTAATTAAAAGGCTGAATTTGCCTACCTTTGTTACTTTCAGCATTGCAATTTATGGAAGTTATAGTCTGATGTTTTTTGTGATGTTGCATAATTATATTTCTAAATATAAAAAGCTTAAATAAATTTGTGTTAAAATTTCCTAATCATATTAACCTTGCGGGATGTTGGAAACTCAAGCTTAGAAACCCTGAAAGGAAAACGGACTAGGCGACTTTAGTCGCAGTTAATCTAAAATCTAAAATCCAAAATTGTATGACGATGCCTTTACGTCAAAGGTTATCAAAACCTGATATCGAACTTTCTTATTTAGAGTGGAACCAAGGTGAAGAACCTTTACTGCTGTTACACGGTTTAGCTGATAACGCCCTCGTCTGGTCTGGCTTGGGAGATGACCTAGCCGCAGATTATCACATAGTTGCGCCTGATATGCGTGGTCATGGTGAAAGCAGTAAGCCTGAAGATGATTATACCTTTGAAAGTGCGATCGCTGATCTCGAAGCTCTCATGGATGATCTGGGATGGTCTTCTGCACACGTTGTCAGTCACTCCTGGACGGGGAAACTCGCTGCTATCTGGGCGAGAAAAAATCCCGCCCGTTTACGCAGTATGATTCTGGTTGACCCGATTTTTATCTGGAAAATGCCCAGCTTATTGCGGTTAACTTTTCCTCTGTTATACCGTTACTTATCTTTCCTCAAAGGTATGGGTCCCTTTCCTAGCTACGCAGAAGCCGAAGCACAAGCGCGTCAGTTAAAGCAATACGAGGGATGGAATACCTTACAACAGCAAGTATTTCAAGGGGGAATTGAAGAAAAACCTGATGGAAGTTGGGGTAGTAAATTTACTATAGCCGCCCGCGATCGCATTTTTGAAGACGTGATGTGTGTACCCGGTTTTATTCAGCCTGTTCATACCCCGGCGCTGTTCGTACAACCAGAACAAGGTCTGAATCGTCAAAATTGGCAAATCAAACCTTACCAAACCCACCTGAAAAATTTCCGTCTTTGCCAAGTTCCCGGTAATCATTGGCCATTTTTAACTCAACCTGAAGCATTTAACCGGACTGTAGCAGCATTCTTAGCAGAATGTAAATAAAACAAGTCTGACTGTGACTGAATTTGATCATGAGCCTTTGTATTAATCCAGTTTGTCCTCAACCCCATCACCAAGATAATAAAGACCTTTTTTGTAAAAATTGTGGTTCCCCATTGGAACTCTTAGGATGCTATCGGGTGATAACTTTGTTGAGTGATACAACTGGTTTTAGCAAAGTCTATGCAGCTGATCAACAAAATACACCAAAAATCCTCAAGGTACTCAATCAAGAGCTATCAAAAGACGCTCAAGCAGTAGAACTGTTTTGCCAAGAAGCATCACTTTTAGAACATCTGAATCGTCCCGAAATTCCCCAATTTGAAGGCTATTTTCAGTATCAAACTAGAAATGGTTTAGTTCTGCACTGCATTGTCATGGAAAAAATTGACCAGCCTGACTTAAATACCTGGCTACAGCAGCAAAATCGTCTGATTTCCCCAGCAGCATCTGTGGACTGGTTAAAACAATTCATACCTGCAAATGTGGTAACTAATTCTCAACCTCATGTTACGTTGCTCAACTCAGCAAAGCATTCAGAAAAAGTACCTTTAATAGCTTTACTTACAGCGTTGTTAGTGTCTTTAGGTTTACTTTATTTAACATCTGTAGCCACACATTCACCGAAGTTTGCTACTTTGGCAACATCAGCACAATCCCCAGAGAGAAAAGGTACAGTTGATTACTTTCGTTATGAAGAAGGTATGGATAGTCAAGGTAAAACTGCTAAGTTTAATATTGCTATTTTATCAGTTGAATATAAATGGCTATCTGGGAGTAATTTTCAAATTCAATATAATGATCAAATTATTAGTCTTGAGGTTTTAAAGTTAAAACTAGAACAACAAGGTATACAGCAAATAATGGCAGAACCCAGGGAAATTATTTCTGTAGGTATGGCGGATTGTGGGGGTAACACAGGAGTTAAACAACGCAAAGCTTTAGAACGCGCTCAACAAATTCAACGTTTAGCAAAAAGTTTATTTAGTAATACAGCCAGTGTTCAAGACTATCGCTTATTAAATCTTGGGCAATTTCAAGGAAATAATTGTCAGGAAAATCAGGATTTAACAGCATACCAAAGAAGTGTAATTATTATTGGTGTTAGACCTGAATCAAAAGGTGTAATTATCGATGAAGCTTTAAGGGATAGATTAGAAAATAAACCTTTTGCTGATTTTAAATTAAAGGACTATTCTTTGGGGTCAGTGAAAGATTTTATCTCTATACCTAGTCAGTAAATCTCTAAAAAGGTAACTTGATCGTAAAAGTAGCCCCTAATCCTTCGCCTTTGCTACGTGCTTGAATAGTACCCCCGTGTAATTGTACTAAATGACGAGCGATCGCTAAACCCAAACCTAAACCACTGTGTTTGGAAGTACAATCGGCCTGACGATATCTTTCAAACACATGGGGGAGAAATTCGGGTTTGATACCCAGACCGGTGTCACTCACTTGGATGAGGATTTGCGAATCATTAGTTTTTGCCAGTTGTACTTCTACTCTTCCCCCGGATGGGGTGAATTTAATGGCGTTGGAGAGTAAATTACCTAAAACTTGTAGCAAACGGTTGGCATCACCGATAATGGGGGGAATCGATTCATCAATGATCCATTCTAAATGAATGCCCTGAGCTTCAGCAGAGGGGTAAGCAGTCTCCACAGATGCTTTGACAATGTTCACCAACTCAACTGGGCGGACTTCCAACTGCAACTCACCCCGGAGAATGCGGGACATATTCAACAAATCTTCTAAAAGTTTTGCCTGAGATAAAGCATTGCGTTCAATGGTTTCCAAGGCATTGGTAACGGTATTTGCATCGAGTTCACGAGTCCGCAGCAATTTTGCCCAACCGAGAATGGCATTGAGTGGCGATCGCAAGTCATGAGATACCATAGCTACAAACTCATCTTTAGTTTGATTCGCTTTTTCAGCTGCACCACGCGCCACTTGTTCTAGCTGCAACAGTCGATTCCGTTCCGCTTCCAACTGCTTGCGATGATCGATATCAGTGCTTGTACCAAACCACTTCACAATCCGGCCTTGCTCATTCTTAATTGGCAAACCCCTGGCTAAATACCAACGATAGCTACCGTCAAATTTTCTATAGCGCATTTCCTCTTCATAAGGTTCTCCTGTCTGCAAAGCGTTCATCCAGGACTGGATATTTAATTGAATATCATCTGGATGTATAACTTTTGTCCAGCCTACCCCCATCGCCTCCTGAATCCTTTGCCCAGTAAATTCACACCATCGTTGATTCACATACTCGTATTCACCTTTAATATTGCAAATCCAGACGAGTTGTGGTATGGCATTGGATAAATAACGGTAGCGTTCCTCACTTTCGCGCAAAGCTGTTTCAGCACGTTTGCGTTGGGTGAGGTCGAGAACAAAGCACACGCTATAACCTTCTTTTTCTCTACCCTCAATTAAAGCAATTCCCAATAATACAGGAACACGAGTTCCATCTTTGCGAATATACTCCTTCTCAAAAGGTGTACAAACTCCAGAACTTTGCAGTTCCTGAATTTTTTGCTGGTCAAGTTTTTGGTAATCTGGAGGTGTCATCTCATCCCAGTGGATGTTTCCTGCTTCCAGTTCCCCACGGGTATAACCAGACAGTTCTAAAAAAGCATCATTAGCTTCATAAATTCCACCGCTAAAGTCACCAAAATATACCCCAACTATATTGGATTCCACAATACGGCGGAATTTAGTTTCACTTTCGCGCAAAGCTGTTTCAGCAAGTTTGCGTTCGCTAATGTCTGTCACACTGCCAACTGTTCGCACCACCTGACCATGAGCATCTCGAACAATTATTCCCTGATCTAATACATACCGATATTGTTGGTCTTTATGACGCATACTATACTCAATAGCATAGTAATTACCATGCTGAAAAACATCTGTAAGTTGATTTTCTAGTAGTTTTCTATCTTCAGGATTAATTTTTTCTAACCACCATTCAGGGCTAGGGTCGGTTTCTTCTAAAGAATAGCCCAAAATCCGGGTTAACCCCTCAGTTCTGCTGACAGTATTATTTTTAATATCCCGATCATAAATTAGACAATTAACTGCTCCTGCTGCTAGTTGAAAACGCTCGTTACTTAAACGTAGCTCTTCCTCTACTTGCTTACGCACAGTCACATCAAAAGCAGTACCCACAATCTGACGCGGCGAACCGTCAACATTCCGATTAAAAACAGTATCCCGACTAAAAAACCACAGCCATTCACCATT
Organism: Nodularia sp. (in: cyanobacteria); assembly: GCA_035638855.1. Taxonomy (GTDB): domain Bacteria; phylum Cyanobacteriota; class Cyanobacteriia; order Cyanobacteriales; family Nostocaceae; genus Nodularia. The sequence goes on from DASQZD010000036.1 coordinate 41,754, forward strand.
GGCGTGTCGCATCCGATATTCAAATTCTAGAATATCACCATCCTCAGCAACCTTGATTACTTGCCGATGTTCAAGAAATCGCCCCCAATCTTCAGGATGCATTAAAGATGAGAGAAAATCAGTCTCCATATCTTTAATTTCTGTGCGATTATAACCCAGCAAGTTAGTAACTTGACTATTAGTATAGACATTCCGCCCTTCTATCAAATCATAAACATACAAAATTCCTGGTGTAGTATCGGCAATGCGTTCGATAAACTGCTGACTTTCCCTTAATTTTTCTTCCCCCTGTTTTTTTTCGGTGACATCTCTCCAAGCCGCAACGAAGCCATCCCCCATTTTGGTAATGCGAATATCAATCACTTTGTGTGATTGCTGTTGACTATTCACAGAAGTATAAACAAGTGATTCTTTAACTAAAGGCTGACCCGTTTTTACAACTTGGCAACATTCTTCAAACAAGCCATTTTCGTGCATATTCAGGAAGATTTGGCAGAGATATTCGCCCTGTTTTCCTGAAGTCATCTGGCTAAATTCACAAGCTGCGGCGTTCATATAATCAACACGAAACTGGAGGATTTTGCCCGTCTCATGACGCACGGCCGAAAAAATGCCGAAACAATCCAGCATATTTTCCACCGAGGTGCGAAAACGTTCCTCACTGCGTTGCAACTCTTGACTTAGTTGAGCATTTTTAATTGCTGAGTGAATCGTTGAACGCAAATACTCGCCAGAAGTTTGTCCCTTAACTAAATAGTCTTGGACACCGCTTTTCATTGCTTGTACCGCCACAGCTTCGTTACCATAACCAGTTAACATAATTACTGCTGGTATGGTTTTCTGTGATTGCTGTTTTAGTTCCTCCAGAAATTCCAAACCATCCAAATCTGGGAGTAAGAAGTCTAATAAAATAGCATCTGGCTGAAACTGTTCACATAATTTCAACCCTCCTTCTCCCGATTCTGCTTCGAGAATTGTGTAACTGTATTCTTGATCTTGGAGCAGATAGCGACGATAAGCCTGGCGGTCTTCAGGAGAATCATCGACAATTAAAACAGTTAGCGGTTGCGCCATAACTAATTGTTAACAGCATCAGGGAGGATGACAATATCTAACCAATAAGTAATGAAAGTTTTAATAGTTTCCACCAATCTATTGATATCAATTGGTTTCAACATATAACTAGCAACGGAATATTGGTAACATATTTCGATATCTTTAGGATTAGATGACGTAGTAAATACAACGACAGGGATATATTTTAAGTTTTTATCATGCTTGATTTGTTCTAAAACTTCCCGCCCATCAGTTCCCGGTAAATTTAAATCGAGCAAAATCAGCGAGGGACGAGGAAATTTTTGGCTATCATTATAAGTCCCGGTGTGATAAAGGAAGTCTAGCGCCTCCTCGCCATCGGTACAGCGAAACACGGGATTGACAACAGCTTGTTTTTTCATGATTCGACTCAAGGCTTCAAAGTCTTCGTTGCTATCTTCAATTACTAGTAAAGGTTTGGCAAAATTACTAATCATGGGTTTAGTCAACTCCCTGTAATGTAAAATAAAAGGTACTACCTTCGCCGTAAGTTGAATCTACCCAAATTTTACCGCCATGTCGTTCTACTATTTTTTTGGCGATAGTCAACCCCGCCCCAGTACCTCCACCATATTTATTCTGTCCGTGCAGTCGTTTGAAAATCCGAAAAATTGCCTCAAAGTGTTTATCTCGAATACCGATACCGTTATCTCGCACGTAGAATGTGATTGGTAATGGTGGCTCATCTATATAACCAATTTCAATTGATTTCTCGGCTTTATCGTTGTATTTAATCGCGTTAGCAATTAAATTATTAAAAACTTCTCCTAGTTGGATGCGATCGCAATACACTGTTGGTAGTAATCGGGGAATTTGAATATCTACATTCATGTCGTCAGTGCGGGCGCTCAATAAGTCTAAACTGCGATTTACTATACTATTGAGGTCTGTTTGTTGCATGGAAAGATCCACTCTCCCCAAGCGAGAAAAATGCAGCAGCGAATCAATTAAATCCTCCATGCGCTGAGTCAGACGAATCAATGTTTGTAATTTATTCTTGCCTTCTTCGTTGATGGTTTCACCGTAATCTTCCATCAGGAAGTTAGAGTAATTGTGAATACCACGCAGTGGTTCTTTTAAATCATGAGAAGCAATATAGGCAAAGGCATCTAATTCGTGATTACTGCGTTCTAGTTCAATATTCAACTGTGCTAGTTCATCGGCTTTCCGCAACACCATGCCAATAATTGCACTTCTTAACTCTAGCGCTGCATTTACTTCATAGGATTTCCAAGAAAGCGATTTTAATAGGACAGTTTCTTGCCATAAATCAAAGGATTTGCGGGGTGATAAGTGGATACTGCCATTTTGTTTTACTTCTACAGGTTTATTTGGATTACCACTCCAATCTACAGTTTGCACTACTTCTGGGCGAAACCACATAACATAGTTTTTTTGACTTTTAGAAATGGAAATTGCCATCAAACCGCTAGCAACATCCCGCAATTTATCTGCCTGTGGGTAAACTTGAGATAGGAAATCAGTGTAGAAAATATCCTCTTGCTGGTTTTGATTTATCCATTCTACTAAATCTTGAATATCCTGTTCTTGAGGAGTTTTACCCACTGTGAAATAGTCGCCATGATAAGACACGGCTGCTCCTTGAGCATTCACCAGATTCAGGAGATTTGGCTGGTTGTTGATTAAACCATCAATGAAGTTAGTTTCTAATGACATATACTCCACTAACTTGGAATGGCAAGATTTTACCTGCATTTTATATTCCACATCTTCACTATCTTCTTTAGCAGCCATTTCTAAAGATGCGATTTGCCCTAAAAATTCACAGGCGTGACGAATTTCATAGGGAATATATTTAGGTGATTGATGATGACAAGCAATTAGTCCCCACAGGTTGCCATTTTTCATAATGGAAATTGACATCGATGCACTCACGCCCATATTGTGCATATACTCAACGTGTAAAGGCGAGACACTGCGTAACACTGAGTGGCTTAAATCTAAAGGTTCATCAGTTAAAGGATTATTGGTTGGCACAATTGCCGCAGGCTGATAGTGTAGATTTGGGATCAGTCTCAGCCAGTTTTTGCTGTAGAGTTTTCTCGCTTGTGTGGGAATGTCCGAAGCCGGATAATGCAACCCTAAATAAGGTGTCAGATATTCTGGTTTTTGTTCAGCAATCACTCTACCATGCCAATTTTCATCAAATCGATAGAGCATGACTCTATCAAATCCAGTAATTTGCTGAACTTCTTTGACAATAATCTGACACATTTCTGCTAAACTAGATGCAGATTGCAGCTTCGTCATTGCTATTTTTACTAAATGGTAAAATTTAAAAACAGCATTGCTTTTTTCTAAAGTCGTCGGTTCTAATTCTAAAATTAATGTTCCATCAGAACGGTGAAGAATTGCATCAAAATATATGGGTTTATTGTCTAATTGAATTTTTAATTCGATAGGATTAACGATGAGTAAATCGTCTTGATTTAAAGAATCTTTTAGTAAATTAGTTTGGTCTAATTCGAGGAAAGTGCTTAAATTTTGATTAAGTAATTCTTCGGGTTGCAAACCCAATAAATTGAATGTATTATTGCTGACTTGCAGAATAGTTAAATCTGGTTCTTTGAGGGCAAAAAGCACTCCATGGGGCTGAATAGAGCCAGGAATATGAATTTGCTCTTTATTACAGCTGCTGATGTCTATTTGGACAAGGTTGGTAATATTGTTAGTACTCACGTTTAAGTCCTGGTGATTACAAGTCGTCTTGAGACATCCTCTAATGATGGTGATATAGCAATTTTTTTAAATTCTTCAAACACCCTTAATACTGAAATACTCCTCATTCCCAGCATAACTAAAGTACAGGGATAATTAATTCGATTCCTACTAAGGACTTATGATTGCCTGAAGATTGAGTTCACAATTCATTTAAAATTGCTGTATTTTCGCGTAAATCCCTATTTACCATAGTGTAAATAAAATTGAAGTATTATTAAATAATATTAAATTTTAATACAATATATAGAAATATCCAGTTTTTTGTATCAAAGGTGACTAAAAGTTTTTAGCACAACTGCTTGTGCGCGAGTAGCTGGCAGAGTAAAAAGTTTTTTGGGCGTAAAAAAATGACGCGATCGCAGTAAAATTGCCAATGACGTGGTGTATAAAACAAAGAAAAAGAATCAGTTACAAATAATTCTTGCTTTCCCAACCTAATGAAAGAAATTATCCAAGCTCCTCTGGTTCTTGCTGGCTTCAGGATTCTCGTCGTGGATGATGATGAGGATAGTCGTTTTTATATTACTACAGTCTTGGCTGCCGATGGTGCCAATGTGACAACAGTTGAGTCAGCCGCCGCCGCACTGGAGATTTTACCTGAGTTGCAGCCTGATGTCTTTATCTCTGATATTGCTATGCCTGGGGAAGATGGCTACAGCTTAATCCGCAAAATCCGGGCGTTAACAAAAAATGGAGTTGCACAAGTCCCCGCAGTGGCTTTAACCGCCTATGCTGATTCAGAGGATCGTATCCGGGCTTTAGAGGCTGGGTTTCAGATTCATCTGGCTAAACCAGTTGATCCCGAAGAATTAGTGATCACAATCGCAAATTTGGTGAATAGCAATCCGCCTTTTAAAAGCTAATTTGCTCAGATTGGTATGTTGGTGGCTCAATATGAATTAAAATCCTGACGGCAGTGTAACGTTCTTTTAGTCGTCTTTCTACTGCTTCAGCAATAGAGTGATAATTAAAACCTTGCGTACTCCCCGGCGATTGTCGTAAATCATAGCGTATATTTAACATTGATTTCTATGACTACTAATGTAAAACTTAAAACTCATTTTCCGGTAAAATAAGTAATTATGAATCAGTCTTGATCAATAACTCATGTCTTCAACTCCTCTCACACTGAATCTGGTTGAAGGTTCTGTATCCTTCAGTTTTTCACCCCAGGCGGCACAGGAATTAAAGGCAGCAACAGACCAATTAATGGTACGTTTGAAAGCTGTCGCCGCTAAATCCACCCCAGGCGGCGGTAAAGTGACTCCTCAGCCTCCCGTGGAGTATCGCTACACTGGTGATGTATTTTTAGAAGTTTTTTGTAATCCTAATATTTGGCCTACTCCCTTTGCGGCTAAAGTTCTGCTGACTGTTCGCGATATCAACATTCGCTTAACTACAGAAGCGGAACTGACGCGAATTATTGAAGATATTAACCAGTATTTAGAGCAAGTAGGCTGAAAAAATTACCGGGGCAGCTTAATATGTTAAACTACCCCGATCAGCAACTCTATATTCAGTTACTCAAGTTATCAATGCAAGTCTAGGCAAAAACTGGCCTCAACGCATTCTTAACTTGAAAAATTCTATAAATTCAGATTCTAATTCTTCTGCGTTAATGGAAAAACTAAGATTCTGGATGGGGAAATATACATCAAAACTAGAGATTAGCCCTCAAAGCAAGCAAATGCTTGCTGTCAAATTATAGACATCCAAAATAAACTCCCAATCCAAAATCAAAATCACATACTGATTTAGTCGTTTTCCCATTGTTCGCGACCAATCAAATCGCCAATGCGATCGCGTAATAAAAAGTCACACTTCTCTAACTCACACTCCACGCAAACCCACTCTCTCGCAGGGATGTATTGGCAGAGGGTATATATTGGCTGTTGCCGACTTACCATTCCCCTTTCCACCAGTCGGCGTGCTTCATCTTGGATTACATCCAAAGAATAGTAAGAGTAGTAATTGATAAAAGGCACCGTATTCACACTCATGGTTTTTACTCACAAAGTTTACAAGTAGATAGTGTTCCCTTTCAATGCTAGGAACAAACATGACAACGATTACACTTGTGGCTAGGGTTTTGTAGTTTGCTATACGGAACTGATTTTATTTTGACGCTATACACCTTCAAATTATCTAAAGAAATGTTAAGAATGTCAACAAATCCTGACTCTTATGAAAAATGTACTGGAGTTTGTGATCCTCGCGTAATTAACTTAACTTGCTGTCCGGAGAATTTGATTTATCTTCAATATATCTCAAGGTCTTGCTGCTGTTAATTTTAAGCATAGCTGTGTCGGCGGTATTATATCACATAGTGGATTGCTGATGTACACAATAATCACATAGAAGCTCTACCTAAGATGTTTTGGAATTTGGTTATGGCTAATTTTCAGCAGAAAAATCGCTTTCAACCATTGCCAAATATGAGGTGGGATTATACCAGGAAAACTTGATCATCTGACATTTGGGAAGAATTGCTTAAAAAAGCAGATAATTTTTCTGGTAAACTGTAGCACTTAGGATAACTGCTTGGCATCGGTAAACACTTGGGATAGAATATGATTCTTTGCCTTTGTACTAAGCTTAACACTATTTGGAACAAGGCAGTACCAATTTGAACCATAATTAGGAGCAAATGGTGGCAACAATCACTAGCTTGCTTATTTGCAACCAAAGGTTACGTAAATAATCAGCGAGGTGATCATAAATTTTTGCTCAAACCATTATTTGTGCAAGCCATAAATTTATGCAGCCATGAAATATTTGATTTTGTTGTGAACTCCTAACTTACGGATCAAAATGCTTTGCTACGAGAAGATGTACGAAAAGGCGCAGCTGGGGATGAGCGGCTTTTAGGGGAGGTATTTCTTTGGTTCCTTTTTCTCTCAAAAGAAATACCCTGCTACCTATTTGCCACTACCAACTCTTTACAATTCGTTATAGTCACATTAAAACAGACGTGATATAATCCCGTCTGTAAACTCCTTAGCGAATTCACTAGGGGTGAATTGTTCTAAAGTGACATTGTTAGTAAGTTACTTATTCAGAAAATTCATCATCCTCAACGGTAGTATTCTCATCCACTGTCCAACTGTCAGGCGATCGCTCACCCTCAAGTTTAGTTAAGAGTGACAGCACCTTATTACCCTCTTCTATGGAATCATCTGCGATAAAAATCACTTCTGGGGTGCGACGCAGCCTCACTCGTGAACCTAGTTCGCTACGAACAAAACCCGTGGCTGACTTTAAACCTGCCATTGTTTCTGACTTAGCTTCTTCTGTACCATAAATACTGACGTAGACTTTAGCGTGTTGGAGATCACCAGAAACATCTACATAGGTAACACTGACCATTCCACTACCCACACGATCATCCTTAATACCGTGGAGTAGCATTTGGCTAACTTCCCGTTTAATCAACTCAGCAACGCGGGAAATGCGGCGATTAGTAGCCATAAATTTTTGCCTCCTCACAGAGGTTGTACGACATAAATTATATAAAAATAGGAAAAACAGACCTTGACGCATTCAACGCCCATAGCTGCTGCCTAGAGGTCAATACCCGGACACTTTGAGCTTACACTGCACTCAAGCCCAGCATCGCCCGGACGGTGAGACTCACAAAAACTAGGCTACCCACAAAGAAACCCAACAGAGCGATCATAGTCACAGGGCGTTTTAGCAGTGGCATTAATGGCTCAAGGGAGTTTACAAACACCCCTAAGAGAATAGTAATGAAGTACCGGGGGTAGCGAAAGACGTTATCCCAAAATCCGTCAAACATTTGAATATAGACTGCCTTGTTATACAATTACATTTGCTTTGATTCTATCCAATTGTAATCTATGCAGCCAAAAATTTACTAAATTCATCTAAAATAGACATCAATAGAATTAAAATATGCGTCTTCTACAACCCTTCTAGAGGCATTGCATACAACGTCTCTAGATTATTGAGCGCAAATGTCTAATATGCTTCGGTAGCTATATTTGTTATATTTAGTAGCTGAGTTTTAGTTCAACTGTAAATAAATGGTAAGTCAAATCCCCAAAGAAACTTGCCCGCGTCCCTTTTTAAAGTGGGCTGGGGGGAAAAGTCGGTTAATTCCACAATATATTCCTTATTTTCCCAAGCAATATAAAACTTACTATGAGCCATTTTTAGGTGGTGGAGCTATTTTTTTCCATCTCCATCCCCCATCTGCCATATTAACTGATATTAATGCCGAATTAATTACTACTTATCGCTGTGTTAGAGATGATGTTGAGGAATTAATTGGACTGCTGCAAGTACATCAAAATCGGCATAACAAAGAATATTACTATGATGTCAGAGCCTCTCCTGGAGGGAGTGATTTAGAAAAAGCTGCCCGGTTCATCTATCTCAATAAAACTTGTTTTAATGGACTTTATCGAGTTAATTCCCAAGGGAAATTTAATGTGCCATTAGGGAGATATAAAAATCCTAATATTTGTCCTGAAAATATCCTACGAGCCACCTCAGCCGGACTCTCAACATCCGAAATTAAACAAGCAGATTTTACAGATGTGTTAAAATTTGCGAGTTGCAGTAATGATTTTGTTTTTTTCGATCCACCTTATCATCCGATAAGTAATACTAGCTATTTTACAGCTTATAGCAGCTATTGCTTTGCTGAAAATCAACAATTGCAACTTAGGGATATCTTTGCAACATTAGCCAGACGTGGAGTAAAAGTTATGCTATCTAATGCAGATTGTACTTTTATTCGTGAACTTTATAGCAACTTTAATATTTACACAATATCAGCAGCAAGATCAATTAATTCTAATGCCAAAAAACGAGGCAAAATTACTGAAGTATTAGTTACTTCCTATTAAAGGTGATTGTTAGACCAGATAAAAAATGCCCTCAAATCATAAACTGCTAATAAGTTTTGGTTAGAAACAACTTGTGTTTCCAACCATGAGATAGCTTGTGTTTTCATTCCTCCACCGTCGATTAATACAACAGCTTTTGTGGGATAGCAATTTTGAATATTCAAATTGAGATAGGGCAGTTTTTCATCCACTGAACCACTGCTTTGCTGCCATTTACATTCAATAATTAGTCCCGAAGAAATGGGAGCAGATCCAATAATATAAAAATCTGCGTATATATCGCTACCATAAATTCCTTGTCCGATATAAACTTGTCTTGCATACCTTTTGGGTATATTATTCGAGCTTAAAAGACATCCAAGGCGTTGTTTTCTGGGTAAATCACAGCCAACTTGAACATATTTATGTCCCAGCAAAGCACCTTCCACAGAGTTTTCCAAGACATTACCAGACGTAACTGCTCTTCCGCCTTGAGTCATATTTATCCTGATTCTTTTCACAAGGTTTCCTGATTTTAGGATTCCCTGGAAGCAAGAGTAAATACTAAATTATATAAGTTTTTAATTTTGGTTACTTCAGCCTAAATTAATCAAAAGAAACTTAAGAGCAGTAGTATTTTTGTACTATAAAAATTAAGGTTATACAAATTTTGAGAAATTACAAATCAGGTAAACTCTTGGTAATTTCCCCATTGTCCCCTCTAAGTTATCCGAAATAAGGAAAAATAGTAGAGGTAATTTTTTGTAATCGGTATCTGTAATTACAGGAGTTGAGCTTGGGTAAATTCAGATTTAACTTGCTTGAATATCATTTTCACCATTACGGATATCCCATGCTACTTCTAGCATTTGAGTCCAGCGCTTTTGCAGCTGTTTGGGTGTGCATTTCATCGTTTTAGCGATCGCCTGATCACTCTGTCGGCTAACTTTCAACTGCAAAATTTCTTGCTGCTCAGGAGATAATACACTTACAAAAGTGTCCCATTGCCCAGAAGTTAAACCCAACTTTTGCTCTAAACCCGCACCTAACCATTGATGAACTAATTGCCAGTGATGATTTTTGGCGAATTTTTCCACATGGTATTTAAAACGCTGTTGCAGATAATCGCGCTGACGGCTAGTTAAACCCAGAATTTGGTCAATTTCTGGAGCTGAGAGGTCTTGTAACTTCAGCGTCAGGTAGTCCACACAGTCAGATTGACCTTGAGATTCTAAGTATTTTACCAATTCTGCAATCACGCGATCGCGTTCCGACTCCTCCGAAGGATCGAAATTAGTTTGGGCAATCATCTGCGAGCGAATTTGTTGCACCGCCGAACTACGCTGGTAAGATTCTGCCTCTTCACTCTTAGCAGATTCCACCGCCATTTCAATATCCACAGTTGTTTCCTGGGGCTGACGACGCGCAAAACCTTGGGCGCGGAGGATAATCAATTGCTGATTATTCCCACCTGGTAAATTAATCCGGCGTTTGGCATATTGCTCTGTAAACGCGATGTATTCTGCCAATTCCAACTGAGTCCGGGGTTTATAATCCAATGGCAATTCATTTTCTCGCCGGAAAGCTTTAATAGCTTCGATGTAAAACGCTTGCAGAAAATCTTCAATCAGACTGTAACGAGCATTAAACCCCAAATCCGAACCGGAAATTGTCACATGACGGTAAACCATAGCACCTAAAGTACTATGTAATTCCACCCTTCCTCGTCTGGAACCCAGTTGGTAGTAACGCAGGCACTTTTGGAGGCGATGCCTAGCTAAACTAACTTTCCATGACTCGATTTCCCCAGATTGTTGGATGCGGGAGCTTTTATCACATATTCGTTTAACTTCTGTAGCGATGCGCTGTGATACAGCTTGTATACACTCAGATGTCGCCTTGACTTGAGCTTGCATTTCTTGACATAGCAGTTGTCTCAAGCTATTGTGGTCTTCCGCCAGCAATTCTGACTGCGAAACATTGCATAAAAAAGCGGATTCAGAAGTTGGTAGATTTGCAAGGTTGGCTTTCATAACTTTTCTTTGAGTGTGGTATTGCACCGTAACTACAACGCAGATACAGCAATTAAGGCCAGCCTTGGCTGGAGAACTATTTAGCATTCTCAAAACCCACTGCAAGCACTGCTCATATATAAGACTATAAGTAAGTTAAAAAGTTACAAGAAAAGTAGTGTGTCGCTTTTTGTATAAGCAAGCACATAGGAGATCATACATAAATATTTGCCACAGCTTAAAAGTGGTTAAAAGACTTGTTATATCGACATTGATCGCCATCCTGTTTTACCACGGACAAATATTGTTAAGTATGACGATCTCAAAACTAAAGCCTTTTTTCTGAAATTTCACCGAAAATCAAGGAGATGCCTGTGAAGTTTGTATCTTATACCCACGCTGTTGCTGCTTCCCAACCTAAACCCCGCCTTGTCATCGTTGCTTGATCTCCCGTCAAGTCCAAAATCGTAGACACCTCATAAGTTGGTTCCTCACCAGTGTCTATAATTACATCTACTAAATTATCCCAACGGTCAAACAGCTCCGCCAGCGATAGTCTAGGTTCTAAATCTAGGTTTACTGGTTGATCATCTGGTGGTAGATGTGCGGAAGTTGAAATAATCGGATTTTCCAGCCCTGCTAGCAATGCCAAGCACACCGCATGGTCTGGTACACGAATCCCAGTAGTTTTTCGCTTGGGACTTTGTACTAGTCGCGGCACTAACTTGGTAGCAGGCAGTAAAAACGTGTAAGTCCCTGGTATCAAGCGCTTCATAATCCGATAAGCTGTATCACTGACAAAGGCATAAGTTGCGACATTTGATAGGGAGGGACACAAAAATGTCAGTGGTTTATCATTGGCTAGCTGTTTGATTTGCCGCACTCGTTCTACTGCCGACTTGGCATTTAAATCACAACCAATAGCATAAACTGTGTCTGTAGGGTAGAGCATAACTGCGCCACTAGAGAGCGCTGACTTTATTTCCTCTATACGGCGGGTTTGTGGATTATCAGGATGGACAGCGAAAATTTTTGCCATAGCAAGTTATGAATGAGATGTGAAAAATTGTCGATTCCAGAGAAAATAGAAAATTCTGGATTACACATATTTTCACCGATGGATGATCGCCTGCGGTAAATACCCGATGATGTACATCAAAATAATTGTGCAAAGTCTAAAAATAAAGTCCCTTAAGTTATCTATATGATTAAAGTTGCTTATCTTCAATGTCCGACGGGAATTTCTGGTGATATGTGTCTAGGAGCTTTAGTCAGCCTGGGTGTTCCCGTGGAGTATTTAAGTGAAACACTCAATAAATTGGGAATTGCCCACGAGTATAAACTCAGAGTGGAACTTGTGCAACGCAATGGTCAGCAGGCAACGAAAGTTCATGTAGATTTATTACACAACCATCATCACGACCACGAACATAGTCACGATCACGGCCGCCATCTGCCAGAAATAGAAACAATGATCCTCAAAGCTCAATTGCCATCACGAGCTGAAGCTTGGAGTTTGGCAGTATTTCGACAGCTAGCAGTGGCAGAAGGGGCAGTACATGGCATTGCGCCAGAAAAGGTTCATTTTCATGAAGTGGGCGCTGTCGATGCCATTGTGGATATTGTGGGTACGTGCTTGGGTTTGGATTGGTTAGGGATTGATAGTAATGATGAGGGATTACCTTTACTATACTGTTCAGCGTTGCCCACAGGTGGGGGAACAGTGCGAGCCGCCCACGGTAAGATGGCTGTACCAGTACCAGCCGTATTGAAGTTGTGGGAAATGCGGGGTTGTCCGGTTTTTAGTAATGGTATTGATCGGGAACTTGTGACACCTACAGGGGCGGCGATCGCTACTACCCTAAGTACAGAATTTGGTTCGCCTCCATCAATGACCATTAAACAGATAGGACTGGGAGCCGGAACTATCAATTTACCTATTTCTAATATATTACGTCTTTGGCTGGGCGATTGCGCTTCCCACAGTGGCAGAGGCGATCGCATTAATAATTCTGAAGATTTCAATCCCAATTTAGAAACCATCACCGTACTTGAAACCCAAATTGATGACTTAAATCCCCAAGCCATCGGCTATGTCTTTGAAGCCTTATTTGCCGTTGGTGCAGTCGATGTCTTCACCCAGCCCATAGGAATGAAAAAGTCTCGTCCAGGAATTTTATTAACCGTAATCTGTCATCGGGAGAATTTACAGGCTTGTGAAGCAGTTTTATTCCGCGAAACCACTACTTTAGGAATTCGCCGCAGTAACCAACAGCGCGCCATCTTACAACGGGAAATTAAATCAGTAGCAATTGAATATGGCAAAGTCCGAGTTAAGGTAGCATGGAACGGACAAGACAAAGATAAATCTATTGTTAACATTCAGCCAGAATATGAAGATTGTGCAGAGTTAGCTCGCAACCATAATATTCCCTGGCGTGAAGTTCACAGATTAGCATTGCAAACTTGGTATTTGCAAAATCCATCCGCTACGCGGAGTCATTAGCGCTCTTTTATGACTCTGAAAAAATAAAATATTCGTAGGTTTCGTTGAATGCAGTGAAACCCAACAAAAGCGAGGTTGTTTGGCGTTGGGTTACTCTACGAGAAGGCTACGCCTACCCAAGGACTCAACCTAACCTACTTACTATTATTTTTATCTCCCCAAAGTGATAAAAGAGGACTAAAGTAATCGAGAAAACCCCGTTTAATTCAATAAAGCGGGGTTATTGTACTTCAAACTAATCTGCTGTAACTTCTCTGATTGTTCTTTTCACTGCGTCAGCTGTATTCTCAGCTTGGCGTTGAAGATTAGTTGTGGTGTCGTCAACGCCGCGTTTGACATTTTTACTCAACTCATCAGCAGCGCGTCCAGTATTTTTTTGGAGATTTTCCACTCCGCGCTGAGTTCCCTTCGTGAAACCTTTACCTAATTCTTCCGCAGAACTGCCAATATCATCGCCCAGGCGCTTGACTCGTTCATCCAAGGGTGTACCTTCTCGATAATTTCGGACATATTGCTCTGAACTATCAATACCCTTCTGCTCAACATTTCTCCGCGCATTTTTCGCTAGTGCTTCAGCTCTAGCATTTGCTGCTTTTTCAGCTCCTTTGGCTCTAGGATCTACATCACTAAAGTTATTCATCCCACCCGCTGGGGTGTTGAGATCATGACTTATTGTAGGATCGTATCGCTGAACGTTCGGTGGTTGACCATTCGGTTGTGGTGGCTGTTGTGCTATTCCCGGACTATTACAAGCCTGTGTCATCAACAGAAATGTTGCTGCCAAGAAGACTGTTAAAATTTTCACAGGACGGATATTTTTTAGCCAAGTAATGACTTTTTTCATAATGTTACTCCTGAAATGCTTGTGATCAAGTTAAAACTATGCTGCACTCTGAGGCGATGAATCACCTCTCTTTTCAGCACTTTTTTGGTAGGATTTGAAATTGATTTCCAATCTCGAATGTGGGCATAAAACAAAAGTTCTATTTACCTACGGCTGGATTTTTTTGTAATTCAGGTCGAGAACTTGCTTCTTCGGCTTTGTCTTGCAAAAAGCTAGAAGCCTCTTTAACTGAATCCTGCACTGTTTCAACACGTTTTTGAAGGCGATTTCCGACATCCGGTTCTCGTTGAATCAAACCACCAGGTGCAGGTCTTTGAAAGTTTTTGTCAGTGATGATTGGCAATTCTTTTTCTTTTTTCACTCTACCTTCAGGTGTTTCAGCACCGGGATAAAGTATTTCGGAGTCTCTATTTATGGCAATCAATACTGGTGAATCTGGCTGTAGACTTGCTCGATTGTTTTCTTTTTTCTCTTGGGCTTCAATCGCTTTGGGATCGGTGGTCATTCTATATTTGGTATATTTGTCTCCACCACCCTTATAAGGATTGTTAGCACCTCCAGCTTGAACGGCAGGATTTTGAGGATTTGCACCTTGCGGATTTGCCCCACTACAAGCAGTGCTAACTATCAACAATAAACCAGCTACAAAAATAGTTAAAATCTGACGCAGTTTTAACTTTTTCCAGAAAGCTATTACACTGTTCATTTAGCCCTCCTTTTACAGAACAATAGATTATTGATTTGCTTCGTTTAGTAATTTGGATAATCAGCAAATATTTGCTGCTGTTAGACTTTCCAAATATTTCGTAACCCATATTTAGATTACGAATAAAAAATCAAGTTCGCCTCTAGCGTAGGCCACATTATCGTTGATACTAAATTCAGACATTTATCTAACTGTAGAGAGATTTACGGACGTAATCAATGCAGGTTCGGTGATTTCAAATATTTTTATTTTTGCCAAAGATGAAGAAATTTTTACGCTGGCTAATTTTAGGGGGAACGCTATTTTTTTTAGGGAAAGCCCTCAAGCATAACTGGTCTCAAGTGATAGCAATCCAAATTGATGCAGTCGGATGGGCAATTCTGTCCATAGCTACAGGTGTAACTTTACTGGCACATATTTGGGGTGGTTGGATATGGACTTGGATTCTGAACGAATTAAATCAATCTGTGCCATGTTCTGAATTTATTCAAGTCTACTTAAAAACCAATATGGCCAAGTATTTACCTGGTAATGTCTGGCATTATTATGGGCGAATTATGGCAGCGAAAAATGCTAATATCCCTGCTGGTGCTGCTACCTTAAGCGTGTTGCTAGAACCTCTGCTGATGGTGGCTGCGGCTTTAATGATCATTGTTGTTTTCGGAAGCCAATTTGCAGATGCTTATACTACTGTGTCTGTACAAATATTACAATTTTTGTGTTTGGCTGTGGTGCTTTGTGGCGTTCATCCCCGATTTTTGAATCCAGCGATTGAGTTTGTTTATAAATTAAAGGTGAAAAGGTCTGCTGTTAATACTCAGCCTAGTATTCCCTTCAAAGTAAAACGCTACCCCCTAGTACCTTTGTTGGGGGAATTAGGCTTTTTAGGATTGCGTGGTACTGGGTTTATTTTAACTGTGTTTGCCCTGACTCCATTGAATATCAGCCAATTGCCTTTATTACTAGGGGCTTTTAGCTTTGCTTGGTTGTTGGGTTTGGTGGTTCCGGGTGCGCCTGGTGGTTTGGGTGTATTTGAAGTGACTGCGATCGCTCTTTTGCAGCACCGCTTTCCCTCTGCTATGATCATTAGTGCGATCGCTTCCTATCGTCTCATTAGCATTATCGCTGAAACTGCTGGTGCAGGCCTAGCTTCCCTCGATGAACGCTTGGGGAAAGTTATCTAAACAATTAGACCTACCTATGTTTAATTAGGCAGGTCTGCTTGTATGTTCAATTTTTCAGTGGGGGTGGAGGGACTTGAACCCACACGACCTATTACGGTCAACGGATTTTCATTCTCCCGCAGCTTTCACTGCTGCCAGGTTTTAACAACCTTTGGCTTTGAGAATTGGACTCTCTCTTTACCCTCGGCTTAACGTTAGGGTAGCTCCCGTCGAGTCTCTGCACCTTCCGATTAGTTATGAGTTTTAACACTCAGCACTGATTTCGGCTTGGCTCAGGATTGCCATATCTGTGAACAGATTTAGGTTTCCCTGAATTTGAGAGCTTCCACTTGAAAGATTTCTCGATCAAGGCTCAGTTTTCTAAGTCCGTAGCGTCTACCATTCCGCCACACCCCCATTTTAATTGGGAGTCGCTTTTGCTATATGCAGCAAATAACTCCTGCTTAATTTAGCATTAATTGCGTCTTTTGTACAACTAAATTGAAAAGTTTTTTCCAGATTTTGAAGTTTCTGCTGTTGCTTCTGAATTTATCTGGGTCTAAAATCTTCAATTTTGCTTAACTTAAGCAATTCTTTGTTACTGCCTTAGTAATTGTAGCATACATATCAGAAAGATCCAAAAAATTTCTGGGGAAATTTCATATATTTGTGGGATTAGCCTGCGATCGCCCATAAGAAGCAGGGGAGCAGGGAGCAGTTTTTTCCTAGTACCCAATCCCTAATCCCCATAAGAAGCAGGGGAGCGGGGATGAGTTGGAAATTATTGTACACGGACGGTTGCTTAACAACCTTTCCTCTGATCTTCTCCCCTGCACCCTGCCCCCTGCCCCTCTGCCTCTTCCCAGTCCCCAATCCCCCACATCGACTTTCCTCAGCCTGGGGGTTCAGCCTATGATGGACAATAGATGCACTCAATGCTCTTGTCCACTTAAAGAGAGAAAATCTATGATTGTAGCCCTGCTGTATCTGGCTCTGGCTGGAGCTTACCTGTTAGCAGTCCCTATTGGTGTCATGCTGTACCTCAAACAGCGCTGGTATGTAGCTAGCTCCATTGAGCGGACTGTGATGTATTTTATGGTGTTTTTCTTCTTACCAGGGTTGTTGGTTTTATCACCTTTTGTGAATCTTCGACCCCGGCCGCGACAAATTGAAGTGTAACGAGATTGGTAGGTCATAACTCTCATGCGACGCATTGACGCGATTGGAATTGGCTTGGGTGTTTTTATTGCTGGTGGTTTGGGATATGTAGGTTTACAGCTAGTGGGTTTAGATGGTCAACAAGCTGGAATCTGGAGCCAAGTCTTACTAGTTGCTGGTTTGCTTGGCTGGTTAGCTTCCTACATATTCCGCGCGGTGGGAAATAAAATGACCTACCATGAACAACGCGAACAGTATGAACAAGCGTTTCTGCAAAAACGGCTGGATGAACTTAGTCCCGAAGAACTAGCAAAAATTCAGACAGAAATCGCCCAAGAAGAACAAAGTCAAGTGTAAAGTAATCAATGGTCAGTTAGTTGTTGTTTGTTAACTGACCATTGACCACTGACTCCTAATTTTTGACTCATGACCCCGATTTCTGATTGTTTTAATACCTTGAGACGAAATCGAGAGTGCGCTCTGATTCCGTTTATTACTGCTGGAGATCCAGATTTAGCAACCACAGCAGCAGCTTTGCAGGTTCTGGATACTCATGGAGCCGATATTATTGAACTCGGTGTTCCTTATTCTGATCCTCTAGCTGATGGCCCTGTGATTCAAGCGGCTGCTACCCGCGCTTTGCAAAGAGGGACAAAATTAGAACAGGTGTTGGAAATGTTGCAAGCTACTACTCCTAGTTTGCGATCGCCTATTATCCTGTTTACTTACTACAATCCCATTTTGTACCGTGGCGTTGACAAGTTTCTGGAACAAATTGCGGCGGCTGGGGTATCAGGCTTAGTAGTCCCGGATTTGCCTTTAGAGGAAGCAGCAGGCTTGCTCAAACCAGCTAGTGAAATGGGGATAGACTTAACTTTGTTGGTGGCTCCTACCAGTTCTGCTGACCGGATAGAAGCGATCGCTCGTTCTTCCCAAGGATTTATTTATTTGGTGAGTGTCACAGGTGTTACCGGGATGCGGACTCAACTGGAATCACGAGTGTCAGATTTACTGCAACAAATTCGTAGTTTTACTGATAAACCCATCGGAGTCGGTTTTGGCATCTCCGAAGCTGCACAAGCTCGTCAAGTCAGAGAATGGGGAGCAGATGCGGCCATTGTGGGTAGTGCCTTTGTCAAGCGTCTAGCAGAGGGGACACCAGAGCAGGGACTAAAGGCGATCGGGGAATTTTGTCAAAGTCTCAAAGCTGCCATTCAGACAACTGACAGCAGCACAAATAATCAACTTGCTCACAACGAGAAAGTTGATTAAAAAAGATAAAGATAACAGGGTTGTTTTTTTACCATGATTTGGTGGACAATTGAGCGAATATAGTTTTGAATATTAACAGCACACAGTAGGCTGTAAAAAAACTAGCTAGTCCAATCGCTTATAGTTGAGTTTTATGTGACGTTGAGTAGGCGAATAATTATGAGTGTGAGAGTGAGTCAGTCACAAGTGACAGAGGAGCAAAGGCGATGAGTGAGAGTATGGCATTTATCGGCGGAGTCGCCGTAGCTGGGCTGGCTGCGCTTGTAATGCTCAGGGGCGCAGATAGTCCCTTGCAAAGTAATTTTGCTGTTTCTTCGCCGCAGATGCCCGCTAATCTAGCACTGCCGATGATGCCGCCGCAAACCCCAATGTATCCGTCTTACGGGGTGAATCCATATTATCCTAATCCCAATCAACCCCCTGCCCAAGCTAATCCAGAGCAGCGTGTGGAAATGGAACGGCTGAATATGCAGTTGGAACGCTTAAAAAGCGATAACGAGCAGCTCAGAGCGCAAAACCAACAACTCCAATTCCAATACCAAAATTGGAACAACCAGCAGATGCAATTAGCCCAACAAAATACTCCAAAAGCTGCATCAGCAGAAGTATTAAAGCCTGAAACTGAAAATCCTTGGTGGTCTTCACCGATCATTTGGGCAGTAGGAGGCGCAACTCTCACCATTGGCGGTGGTGTTGTAGTCGCTGGTGTATTGGCTTTATTTTCACCACGGCAGCGTCCTACCCGTACAGTACAAGTAATGCATCCTTACCACGGTGGCACGCCGCCCTTAGCCCCTGTACGTCGCGCTGAATTTTTGCCTTCTTCTCGGATGGAAGCAAGACGAGTTGACGCCCCAGAATATGACGAAATGCACTAACGGCAAAAAATATTAATTTTAGTATCGACTTGCGTCTAACTCTCCCCTCTCTTTACCTTCGTGTAGCGTCTTCCTTTGGGAGAAGGAGAGGGGTTGGGGGTGAGGTTCTATAGTTGATTAAATCCGTACTCCTAAGACAAATCATTGGGTGAAAATTATCAGGATCAGAACCCCACCCCTGAATCCCCTCCTCGCCAGCGAGGAGGGGAAATTGATTTAGATGTAGCGTAAATTCCATGACTTTCCAAAGTATCAATATTATTCTGGTACGGGTAATTGCTCAATAATCTCTGTTGGTGATACTTTTTCAGCATTGGGAATTTCTGGTTGGGACTGATGCTGATTATCTACAGCAGGTGATGCCTGTTTTTTCAAATTTTCATTGGCTTGTTCAAATAACGGTTGTATTTTGTTGCGCCAGTATTGAGTATCAGGCAACTTTTCGGCATGATTTTTATAATCTAAAACTTTGTCCCATTCACCGTTGTCTATTGCTTTATTGATGTCATTAAATAACGCCTCCGCCTTAGCCCAATCTTTTTGCCATTGATTAATCATGGCCACTGTCTGTTTAAACCCAGAAGAAGCATGACCAGGAATAGACTGCATCAGAGCGATCGCTCCTCGCAAATCGCCTGATTCATACTTCTGTTTGGCTTCTGCTATAATTTTTTCACTCTCATCACTAGACTCTGATTGATTTGGTGTTTCTACAACTTCTGGCGTAGGTTGTGGTTTGGGCTGAGGAATCAATCGAGTGGCAATCAAATTACGATCATCTACTGGTTCTGGCGTAGGTTGTGGTTTGGGCTGAGGAATCAATCGAGCGGTAATCAAATTACGATCATCTACTGTATTAATAGCAATGCCTTTGTCTCGTAGGCAAGAAACCCACTGTTCATTATTGGTAATTACTTCTCGGTGCGCCCAAGCCAAATCACCCGAATTGATTTTAACTTCTACCCAACCCCCTTTTGTGCGCTTGCCAGTCGCTTCAAACCCAGTATTATCACCAACTTTTCGTAAAATATTATCAGAATTAATCGAGCTAGGTTCAGAACGAACATTAGAATTACTAGCCACCACAGCCAAGCACTTGTTCCCTGCGGTATGATTACCTGTAAAATTAGCAGCTAAATTCTTCATATTTGGATAGACATTTGTTGCTAAAGCCGCTGCCCCACTGGACAAAAATAAACCAATTAAGAACGGCCACGGGTCGATTTTATGAGATTGTTCACGGGCTGGTTTGGCTGCAATAGGATTTGCTGGCGCTACTGCAACGGTTTTTTGTGGGGATACTTGAGATAAAGACCTAGTGGGTTGGTAGTGCTGATGGTGAGAGGTTTCTGGAGATTTGGCAGGTATAAATATCGGATTAGTCGTGTTTATACAAGCTTGCAGTGCTTCTGTGACGCTTTGATAGCGGTCTTTGAAGTGATAATGCACCATTTTGGTGAGCAGCGCTGCCAACCGATAGTTCACTTGTGCTAAATGCTGCCAGAGGAGTTCGCCAGTGTTGGGGTCTTCTTGTAATTCCACTGCGGGTAGTCCTGTTAGCGCTTGAATCGCAATAATGCCCAGGGAATAAATATCACTGTTGGGGCGGGGTTTACCTTGTCCTTGTTCGGTAGGCATATAGCCGGGAGTCCCAATGGCAACTGTAGCTGTCGGTTGCCCGCCAACTGTGACCATGGGTAATCTTAATTGCTTGACTGCCCCAAAATCTACTAAAACTAATTTCTGATCAGAGGCGCGACGAATAATGTTATCTGGCTTAATATCGCGGTGAATTACGCCTTGTGCGTGAACAAATTCGAGAATTTCCAGAACTCCTTGCAACAGTTGGATGACTTGGCTTTCAGTCCAACGCTGACCGGGGATGAGTTCCTCAGCTAGGGTCTGTCCGGCAATAAATTCCTGGACTAAATAAAATTCTTGGTTTTCATCAAAGTAAGCTAGTAGCCTGGGTATCTGGTCATGATGCCCTAAACTTTCTAAGGTTTCAGCTTCGCTGTTAAATAAACGCTTGGCTGTGTCAAAAACTCTGGGGTCAGAAGTTGTAGGCTTGAGATGCTTGACAACGCAGACAGGGTTGCCCGGTCGTCTGGTATCTTGGGCAATATAGGTTTGACCAAATCCCCCTTGAGCTAGGACTTGTATGACTTGGTAACGATGGTCTAGTAACTTGCCGATCATATTTTCGCCTTAAAGTGATTAGTTAATTTTTTTGCTAGTAATTAAGTATCTCCAAATTTTATTGCATGAAATCCGCTATCTTGGGATAAAGATTTAAAGTGAAAAATTAGCTTTTTAATAAACTTAGACTGTTTATTGGTCATTTAGTATCCCTGTGTATTACCAATGCCACCTAAAATAACTAACTCAGTCACATGGCAGCAGGCTGAACTCCTCATGCAACCTGCTTTTATTCGCGTTGTCGATAATATTCGCAAGCATCTTGATACGTCTGCTTGGAAGGGAACTTACCACGATGTCCTGATTTGGCCAGCTAACACCACTGATGAAATTAAAGCTTTGGTAACTCAGTTGTTGCAAGAAATGGAAACTTCGACTTTAGAACAGGCAGATGAAATCAGAGCGACTCTTGCTGACCTGCCAATGCCCCATCCAGGATATCATTTGCTTTTGCAACGTCAACAGCATCAGGTGAGTATAGATTTATGGGAAATTTGTTATCAAGTGTGTTTTATAAATTACTCTCCTGTGAGTGAAGCTGCAAATATTGATACTAGTTTAATTGATGAGGCGGGTGAGGTGGATTGGCAATGTTTGGAAGATAAGACTAAGGATTTAGTTGGGCAGGCATTTGCGAATTTACCACAGGATTAAACAGTGCTAGTTGGAATTTAAATCCAGGTGTTAAACCACATTCGCATTTTGTAACCTTCTGGGGATAGTGGTAAACCCAAATATAGTGGCATCCAAAAAATGAAGGCAGCAATAATGAGGAATGTTATGGTAACACCTACTGCCCGAATTTGTCGGTAATAACTACTAAGACAATAATCTACAAACCATGCGATCGCTAAAAATACAAATATCACAGCACACATATAATGATATATGAAAACGCACCTTGTGACTTTTACCCAAGGTAATAAGTTAGCAGCATAATTTAAAACCAAGTATAAGGCAATCCCAGTATCAACAGCAAGATTTGCAGGGAAAGAAAAATGCTTTTGTTGCAACCAAGGAATTATCACTTGTAATATCAGCATTGCTGCTAAAAATAAAATAGCGGCGACACCAAACCACCACAAAAAAGGATTTCCCATTGCGTGGACATCATAAATAACTTTCTCTGTCCCAGCAGGTAAAGGAGGCTGCAATATAGACAATGGTTGATTCACACTCTCAGCCGTTTGATAATAATAGGCCATTGGTCGAGTCATTAACGGCCATTTATACCATGCGGCACAGTAAGGATGCACATCGTCACTGTTTCCCCCCATCTGGAGGTGAAAACTCAAAATTTTCTGATGTACTGCTATAAATCCATATCTTCTATCTAACTGGAGATGAGGAATCCAGATGATGCTGTAGACTATTGCTGGGATAATTCCCAGATAAAACAGCATTTGCACAATATTAATTTGTGTCAGATTTTGTAGTGGTGTCTGAACTACAATTTCTGGGGATGTTTTATTGATATTAAACCATTTACGATACCACTGACTCAAAAATATCTGGCTTTGTCTGATGAATGTTGAAGGAGATGTCAGATGAATTGGGGTCTCAGGAAAAGACTGGATTCCCCGGATTAGATAAGCTGCTATCCAAATAAAATAAGCACCTAACAAAAACCATAAGCCATTCCATTTAGTCGCGGCTGATGCACCAAAACTTATACCAGCCAGAATTAACCACCAAGTACGTTGTTGATTTTGGTTATTTAATGCTAATAGTAAAAACCATTGACCTAATAAACCAAAGATGACAATGTAAATATTATTTAAAGCGTATCTCGATTCAACTAAAAAGAAACCATCACAAGCTGTAAATAAACCTGCCAGTAATGCAAAGCG
Source organism: Nodularia sp. (in: cyanobacteria) (assembly GCA_035638855.1). Taxonomy (GTDB): domain Bacteria; phylum Cyanobacteriota; class Cyanobacteriia; order Cyanobacteriales; family Nostocaceae; genus Nodularia. The sequence goes on from DASQZD010000036.1 coordinate 65,029, forward strand.
ATAACGATGATTTAATTGATAGGCAATAGCAGCGACAACAAGAGGAATAAATGAGCCAGTTAGGGCATTTAACCAACGATAACTCCAAGGCGATCGCACTGAACCTGTGAGTTCATTTACTGTATCTTGTCCAAAGGGAAGATGACTACCAATCCAGATGCCAATGCCAATGATATATTGACTCAGGGGCGGATGGGCATTAAAAAATGGTGTCCGGGTGAGATAGTTATTACCAAATTTAGCAAAGTAAACTTCATCAAATACTAGAGTGTTAAATCGCTCTAATCCCCAAAACCGTAAGGCTAGTGAGAGGAGAAAGACACCTAATAACCCAATTTGGAACCACTTTTTAGTCATTTGTCAATAGTCTCCCTGCCTTTCTTAATATTATAAATTTTCTGGGTTGGACAGCATATAGCTACGCCACACAAGCTATCGACCAAGCCCTGTACCTACTCATGTTTATCTACTTTACCGGGAGTTTTATCTAATTCACTAGATACAAGTTTAATAGCACAGTCAATTCCAGCAGTTTAACTCACTTAATAGGAAGATAAATAATGGATCATCTCACAGTTGCATCAATTTTCGACAAACAAATTCAGATTGGAAACACCAAAATGCCGGTTGTACTCATCCCAGTCGTGATTTGCTTGTTTAGCATCATCATGGGTCTTAATGCTATTTACCTCAAACGGTGTAACAAACTGATGTCCTATTTTGAGAGATTCTACCCCGAAATTTATGAGCAAATTCGCATCAAACCTAATTTCGGTATATTGTACTCTAAGGGCAACAAATACAAGCCTTTGATTGACTTTGCTAAAGATCATGAGCCTCTCAATGATCCAAAGGCAGAAAAAATGTTGGCAGACTTTATCGAATTTAATCGACGGTTTACATGGATGGTTTCAGCATTCATGATCACTGGGGTTTTGATATCTTTCGTGATTGTGGTAGTGGCATCTTCTCGCTGATATTAAGTAAAATCGTGGATCTGGGCTATCTTAGCGAATAGTAAATCTGATTTTCGACATTTAGTAAAAAGTTAAGTTTGCAGTTCGCTAGCAAATAATCTTTATTTATTCATCTGATGAATTGAGTTAGTACCAACTCCAACTCACCTGGGTTAAAATTCCCCTCAGCAGGTTGCCGATTTTGTGACGCTGGTTCCAAATAAACATATTCACAATAGACATTGGCAAATTGAGTATGGGAATTAATCACCCAGTTAAAGATACAGGCTCCCGTGAACACAGCAAGGGAAAAATCTGTATTTTGTACCTCGGAATAACTAAAGTCGGTATCAGTTAAGTTGGCTTTTCTAAAAGATGTTCCGGGATGATTCTGGATAGATTCGATCAGCCATTTGAAAATAGTAAATGTCAGCAGCGCCGAAATCATCATCAGCACTAAGAGGAAAAATCCCTGCATTACCTCTCCATTAATCAAACTAGAGAAGCTCACAAAGGTAAGCCCAAGTGTCAACGTTACCATGACCGTAAACAGTACAGTAATGGCGACAATGCTTAAGAAACTTGTGATTTGTGGAAAGTGGAAGCTAATACGATCTCCGATCCAAAGCCTCAACAGCGGCGCTAAAATTGCGATCGCACTGAGAAAGGAGTTGAGTAACTTATGGGATTGGACGCTCAAAAACTGGGCGAGGATGAGAGTAAAGCCGAATAAAACAAATGGACTAATGATCGTTGCAGCCACTAAGATATTGAATTGTCGCCTACTCTGTCCCGTTGTGACTTTCTGAAAGTTGGCTCCAATTAAGGTTGTCCCGATGAAGTTGCACCCCCGCAAGTCTGAACCACTGAAATCTGCGCCAGTCAAGTCCTGCCCTTTGAAGCTGCAATTTTGCAAGTTCTGATTAGTGTAATTCAGGTTGGTCATTATAGTTCCTGAATACGCCTCAGAGATTCTAGAGCTTTTTCATAAAGTTCTCTGTTTCCCTGTTGCTGAAACAGGTTTGCAGCTTGCTGAAAATCAGCCATTGCGTCCCGATTAGCTCCCAATCTAGCATTGACTTTTCCTCGGAAGTCGTAGAGTTCGGCATTGTGAGGATTAATCTTGAGAGCTGCGGTGTAATCAGCTATTGCCTCTTGATAGTATCCCAATCTAGTATGGGTATTTCCCCGTAAGTAATAGACTTTAGTCAGCTGGGGATTAATCCTGAGAGCTGCGGTGTAATCAGCTATTGCGTCATAATCTTCGCGATGATCTTCCAATCGACTACGGGCGATCGCTCGTAAGTAGTAGGCTTGAACAAGGAGGGGATTAATCTTGAGAGCTGCGGTGTAATCAGCTATTGCCTCTGGATAGTTTCCTTTTTCGTACTGATCCAAACCTTGATCAAGATAATCATTTGCGTCAGGTGTTTTTAGCTGTTTCAGTTTCTGAGAGTTGAGTTGATAGCGTTGATTATTTGGGGTAGCTATTGCATATTTGAGTTTTGCGGTTGCTACCTGGGAATGTAACAGGGCTGTTGATACCCCTATCAGTGAAGCTAGGATGATGTGGTTAAATTTCATTAGACTTCTGATCATCTTAGGTTTTGGGACTTGCACCCTTTTGATTACAAATTACAAATTACAAATTACAAAATACTAATCCGTAATTTGTAATTTGACCTAAATTTATGGGATAAAATTAGCTAAAAGCATTCAAATCAACAGTGTATTCCTCCATTGGTAACAACCGCCAATTAGAGCTACCATCGAGTTCTAAGACGTACTCATGGTACTGTAACAAACTAGGGCGGTGTCCCACACTAATTAATGTAGTTCCCTTGGCTTTTAGTTGTTGATACAGGTTCTTTTCATTAGCTAAATCCAGCGCACTGGTAGCTTCATCGAGGATGACATAGTTCGGCATACTCAGCAAGAGTCGCGCAAAAGCCAAGCGCTGTTGTTCGCCTAAAGACAGTACATTTGCCCAGTCTAACTCGATTTCAAAGCCACCAACTCGTTCTGGTAACTCTGCCAAGTTTACCTCTTCTAAGACATGGCGCATTTTGCTTTCGCTAATATCATTGTCAGGATTGGGATAGAGTAACTGACTCCGCAGCGAACCCAATACCATATAAGGACGTTGGGGTAAAAACATCATTTCTGACAAAGGAGGGCGGAGAATTTGACCAGTACCCGCATTCCATAATCCGGCGATCGCTCTTAATAAAGAACTCTTACCACTACCACTGTTACCGACAATGACTAAACCTTCACCTGACTGTAACCTGAATGGTAAATCACTGATCAAGGTGCGCTCGTAGTTGGGAGTCAATAAGGTGACACTACGCAATTCAATCTCAGCAGCTTCTGTGACATCAATAGTCCTCACTCCTGGCTGCTGTTGGTCTGTGGTTTCCAGAACTTCGTCTAAGTCGCCCATCCGTTCAATACCGGCTGCAAAAGCAGTTAAGCTTTCAAACTGACCCACCACCACTGATAAAGCACTAAAAATTTGACTGAAGGCGATCGCCGCTTGAGTGAATGTCCCAAAGTCAGTCTGACCCGCAAAGTAAATAGGTGCAATCACCAAGTAAGGAAGTGCGGAAACAAAATAGTTATAGCTGGTCGTAAAAAAACCTAAGTTACGTTGCCAATTTATCAATAAATCAAAGTTGACAATTGCGCGGATAAAACGCTGTTTTAGCTGAAGTATTTCTTCTGTTTCACCTTGATAAAAAGCAATGGATTCGGCATTATCTCGGACATGAATGAGTCCATACCGAAAATCAGCTTCGCGTTTAAGTTGATTGAAGTTAATGCCAATTAATCGCTGACCAATCCAAGCTGTGACAAATGTCCCCAAAATTGCATAGATTACCAGCGCCACTGATAAAGAAACTGAGATTGATAATAAAACTCCAGTGAAAGAGATTAAAGTAATAATTGATGTCAGAATCAGCAGTGTAAAAGATAAACTGGTGCGAGTAAATGACCTGATATCTTCAGCAATTCGCTGGTCTGGGTTGTCAATTTTTTGATTAAAATTAATCTGGTAATAAGCACGATTTTGGAAATATTTATCGAGAAAATGGTTTGTCAACCACTCTCGCCATTGCAATCCCAATTTGTCTTGCAGATAACCATACATGACCACAATGGGAGTACCAAGGACTAACAACCCAGCATACAAGAAGATGAAGCGCCAAAAGACTGACGCATCCTTAGTTTGGGGAAACGTTGCCAGAGAAGTATCAATATTACGGAAAATAAAGCTAATACCGACATTAATCGCATTAACTGCTAATGCCAATAGTAGCAAAAGTCCTAGTAGTCCCCTAGCTTTCCATTTTTGGTCAGAAAACCAGTAGGGTTTGGCAACTTTGACAAATTTCTGCCACAATTCAGGGTCTAATCGTTGAGGCTGAGGTGTTGTTGTACTCATTATGAATTTTGAGAATATTTAACTGTCTTTATAATACGTGCGATCGCCTACACCGAGGCTTTGCCCATCGCTCCTCGGTTTTTATTCCCTTGTTATAGGCTACAGTGTAAGCAATACCAGTAATTTTTAGCACACAATTACTAAGGCAGCTTTCTTTGTTGTATTGGAGAACACAAGGATATTTCTCCCCTCTTGAGGTGGGAGAGTACGGCTGATTAAATCTCTAATATTCAAGATTAATCTGCAAGTGCCTCCGAGACCACTGTTATTTCTTTCTTTATACAGAGAATAATATTTACAGACAATATAAGTAAATTTTCTCCCATTCAAATAACAAATATGCTTAAATGTTGTTGTCAGCATCATAACAGGAGACAACTTCAATGAAGTCAAATCAAATTTCTGTCGCGCGCCAGCCTGAAGATTCGCTGTGGAGAGAACTAACGGATCAAGAAAGCGAGAAGGTACAGGCTGGATTTGGATTTGTACTGCTTAACAGAAATAACATTCGCAATTTACTGTTAGGCTTAATCACTCAAATTACTGCGCGAGTCAGAGAGGTAGGAGTTCAGAACAATATTGCTCCCGGTAATGAGAGCATTATTGTACAAAAGACTCAGACCATTATTGTGGAAAATGGTCTGACCATTTTTAGTGAACAAACTGAGAACATTATTGTGCAATAGCCAATAGAGAAAGCATAAAGTGCATAGCACAGCCATAGGGATCGTACCGTGGTTCGTACTGGCACAGCACCGGAATAGTCAGACCACGGAGAGATTTTTGGTGCAAATTCTGGTTAAGATTGCGACCCGCCAGCAACTTACTTCCCCTATGGGACTAACTGGCGGGTTTCCCCTTGGCTAGATATTTTGCTCTACTTTGGCAATTTCCAGCATCGTTTTTAAAACCGAATCTGGATTGAGACTGATAGAATCAATTCCCTCTTCTACTAAAAACTGGGCAAATTCTGGGTAATCGCTGGGTGCTTGTCCACAAATACCGATTTTGCGGTGATTTTTTTTCGCGGATTCTATGGCAATTTTCACCATGCGTTTGACACCTTGACTGCGTTCATCAAATAACCGCGCCACCAAGGCTGAATCTCTATCTATGCCTAATGTAAGCTGAGTTAAGTCATTGGAACCAATGGAGAAGCCATCAAAAACTTCTGCAAACTCGTCAGCCATAATCACATTATTGGGTAACTCGCACATCACATACACTTGCAAGTCGTTAACACCCTGTTTTAAATCATTTTTTGCCATTTCCGCCAACACTAAACGCCCTTCATCGGGAGTGCGACAAAAGGGAATCATCGGGATAACGTTAGTCAAACCCATTTCGTCACGAACTCGTTTGATAGATTGACACTCTAAGGCAAAAGCTTCTTTATATCCTTGATCATAGTAACGTGCTGCGCCACGCCAACCCAGCATAGGGTTTTCTTCTTTGGGTTCAAACTGCTGACCACCTAAAAGATTGGCATATTCATTACTTTTAAAATCCGACATTCGCACAATTACTGGCTTAGGATAAAAAGCCGCCGCAATTCTTCCTATACCTTGGGCTAATTTATCTACAAAATACTGGGATTTATCCTCATAAAGGGCAGTGATTTGATTAATTTTGGCTTTGACAAATTTATCTTCTAACTTGTCATAGTGAATCAACGCCATGGGATGAATTTGAATTTGGTTAGCAATAATAAATTCTGTGCGTGCTAAACCTACGCCATCATTGGGAATTGCAGATAAACTCAATGCTTCTTGGGGATTACCCACATTCATTAAAATTTGGGTACGGGTGCGGGGTAAGTTTTCTAGGAGAATTTCTTTAATTTCAAAGGGTAATAAGCCAGGATAAACTTTGCCTTCATCTCCCTCCGCGCAAGAAATTGTTACCTCTTGACCAGTTTTTAAGACTGCTGTCGCATTGCTACAGCCGACAATTGCGGGTACTCCCAATTCTCGCGCAATAATCGCCGCGTGACAGGTGCGTCCACCGGAGTTGGTGACAATTGCACTGGCGCGTTTCATTATTGGTTCCCAATCGGGGTCTGTTCTTTCTGTTACTAAGACATCGCCGGCTTGGAATTGGTCGATTTTATTCACATCTAATATTAGATGTACTTTACCTTGACTAATGGCTTCTCCCACAGCACGACCGGTTACTAGGGAATGGGGAAATTTTACTTCCTTATCTGTTTTAACGAAATGATAACTCCGCAGTACGTTCTCCTTTTTCTGCGACTGGACTGTTTCGGGACGGGCTTGGACAACAAAAAGTTGATTGGTAATTCCGTCTTTTGCCCACTCTATATCCATTGGGGAGTAATTACCGTGGGTTTGGGAATAATGGTCTTCTATTAAACAAGCCCAATGTGCTAGTTGTAAAATTTCTGCATCACTCAGAGCAAATTTACTTTGTTCTATGGTGGAGACGGCGACATTTTTTGTGAATTTTGAGCCGTCATCATAGATCATTTTCAGTTCTTTGCTGCCCAATTTTTTATCGATAATCGGGCGGAAACCTGCTTTTAATGTGGGCTTGAAAACATAGTATTCATCTGGGTTAATGGTTCCCTGAACTACGTTTTCGCCTAAACCGTAGGCGGCTGTAATTAGGGCTGCATCTTTAAACCCGGTTTCGGTGTCTATGGAGAACATGACTCCAGATGTGGCTAAGTCAGAACGCACCATTTTTTGTACGCCGACGGCGAGGGCAATGCTAAAGTGATCAAATCCTTTGGTGTGGCGATAGGAAATGGCGCGGTCGGTGAATATGGACGCAAAGCAACGATGACAAGCTGCTAAAACTCCTTCGACACTGACAACGTTTAAGTAACTTTCTTGCTGTCCGGCAAAACTAGCATCGGGAAGGTCTTCGGCTGTGGCGCTAGAACGGACTGCGACATCTGTATCTGGGTTGTATTGTTCGCAGAGTTTCAGATATGCTGTGGCGATCGCATCCCTTAAGTCTACAGGAAACCGTGTATGCATAAGTAGCGATCGCGCTTTTTTGCCCCGTACCCGCAAATTTGTCACATCCTCAACATCCAGATCCTCAAAGAGTTCGCGTAATTTTGCTTCTAACCCAGCTGACTCAATGAAATACCGATATGCATATGCAGTGGTAGCAAATCCTGTGGGAACGTTTACGCCTTGGGGTGTCAATTGTTGAATCATTTCCCCTAGTGAGGCATTTTTACCACCAACTAGCGGTATATCAGCAATACCAACTTCATCAAACCAGAGAATCAGCGATCGCGTTTTGTCAGTTTGAGTCAATGTGTTTAGAGATACCGTAACCATCTGTATTACCTCTCAAGTAGACGCTCTGGTTGTCAGGTTGTGATCACTAGGATATTTTCCCTATGTTTAATTCTAGATTTAAGATTTGGTATCGTGCTATGAGATGCAACACTATAGTTAGGAAAATTTAATTATGAGGGATAATAGCGTTATTAAAACTTTAATTTTGGTGCAAAATGGCGCAACTAGAACGACTACTACAAATGGCAGAAGATGAGCTAACTGAATATAGTACTGATGCCCGCAAAATTGAAAAAATGCGCCGTAAAATCGGTTTGTCTGTATCCATAGCAGAACAACGGCAAGTTAAAGCTGAATTATTAACTACTATGAAGCCTAGTATAATTACTAATATTATCGAAAAACAAAGGCAAGCCGCAGCCTTACCATTTTGGGGAATTGCGGGATTGGGGTTATTATTCGGAATTTCTCTGAATCAGCCCGTGCTTTTATTAGTAGGTGGGGTGGGGACTGTCGCAGCTTTCAGAATTCAAAAGTGGGGTTGGAAATTACAGGCGAAGCGTTTATTGTTACAAACCTTGGAAGATATTGAAGCGCGAATCTCCCAACCCAGTAAATAGTCCTAAATCCCCAGTCCCCAATCCCCACTCCCTCTAAGATTCCCGCCCTGATGCCCAGGTATCACGCCATTTTACAGTGCCTTCTTTGGCAATTACCCAACGGCGATTGACGAGATTTTCCCGCAGAGGCGATCCCCCTTCGCGCCACATGGCATATTTATAATGAATCAAGTTACCAGTACTTTCATCAAAGGGAATCTCCGCAAACCAGGTGTTAGAGTTGATATACTCTAGGGGATAAGCCTTGCTGATATCCCAGTTGCCTAACTCTGGACAATCTCCAGTCACTACAATAGTTTCACCTGGTTGGGTATATACGCCATTCAGTTGTACCCGCACTATAGTTTGCCCTTTAATGCGTTCGCCCACGTGGCTGAAAACAATTACTCCCCGTTCTTCCAGTAGCAAATTATAAATTTTACCGTCTTTGACTTCATACTTATTGCGAGTGATCACACAGGTATGTTCGCCATCAGGTAGTTCTGTTTCTACTTCTGGTAAAGTTATCTCTCCACCCCGGTTGAGTGCCACAAAACATACAGAGTCACGATAGCGGCGGATGTAGCAGTAAACATCTGGGGTGAGGTATTTTTGCCACTGACTACCCATTGAGAGCGCCGGATTCAGCCGCCGTAAGCCAGACAGCAATCTGATGACACGATAAATTTCAGTTTCAGTATCCCAATTTTCCATCATCGGGCGGTTGTAGGGGTCGTTACCGCCATCAGTATCATCGTGCAGATACTGTTCTGTACCGTAATAGATACAGGGAATACCACGAGCTGTCATAATCAGAGCGATCGCCACCTTCAGCATCGCTGGATCAGGATTCAGCGATTGGAAGCGGGACATATCATGGTTATCGATGAAGGTGATTAACTCAGTCGCCCCATTGTAACGATAATCCTGGTCAAAAATCTCTTGAATTGCTTGAAAACCGTTTTCTGCACCCTGTGCTAATGCCGAACGAATGGCCATGCACAGCCCAAAGTCTAGCATGGTCATGCCTGAGTTATTGGCAAATTCCACCGAGAGATCATCACTAGGATGGTTATAAATCCATTCACCAAAAATAAATACATCTGGCTTGTGATTGCTCATATCACCAGTGAATTCTTGCCAAAACCAGATCGGCATATGCTTGACAGTATCTACCCGTAGTGCATCAACACCCCGGTCTAGCCATTGTTTAATTGCTGACTTGATATACTGCCGATAGTCACTATTATTTTCATTGAAAGTCGCCAGACCTGCTAATTCACAATTTTGAACTTGCCAATCATCTTCCCAGTCTTGCACTTCACCATAATGGTGATACCAGTGATTAACATCATCATTGAAGTCAGCAATTTTAACGCCATCATCATATAGTTCACCCTTACTACCGTTAGTATCAGGGCTACTGTGGTTGCAGACAATATCCAGCACCAGCTTCATCTTGCGCTTGTGCAGTTCGGCAATTAACCGATCAAATGTCGTATCTTTGGCTTCTTGGGTTTCGTTTAAAGAAGGGTTTTCGCCGTTAGCAATGTAACGCGGATTGATGCGCTTAAAGTCTTTTGTCCAATAACCATGCATTGCAGCATTGTTAATAAATAAATCTTCCACTTGTTCAAACAGGGGAGTTAACCAGACAGCCGTCACTCCCATATTTTTGAGGTAGTCCAATTTATCGATGACACCTTGCAAGTCGCCACCCCAGTATTTACCCCAATCTTGTGCAGCAGGATCGTAAAGGTCTGAGTTAGTACCTTTATTGTTATTTATATCACCTTCATGAAAGCGATCAACAACCAGAAAGTAAATAGTTTCTTGCCGAAATTCAATATCTCTGGTGTAAAGGAACTCTAGATTTATTTCAGTATCTGATGACGGTGTTTCAATCAGAGATTCAAGTTCTGTATTAGAAGAACCTACTGTGTATTGATCGGGTGAGGACTGGGATGCCTGATTTATCATAGAAGATGCAAAATTTTATGAAACTAAAGTTTGAACAGTCATGAGTACAGGCCACAAGTTACCATGTGTCAGTACAAACAACGGTATTATTACATCCTACCCTTGATATATCAATCTATCGTTAGCTAGTTGATAATTCTACCCATAGATGAAGTTTAATTGCCACCTAATTAAAGCAAAAGATAATTACCGCTATGGGAATTGAATTGTAAAGTAAGTATTAAGGATCAAATCTTCAAGCATACCAGGGTTACACAATACACCAAGATTACTAAACCAATCCCCATTTATCCAAAGAAATTATCGTTTGCTGTGTGTATGACTCACATTCAGGATAAGGTAAATCAGGAGTTTTACTACCAACGCACTTCAGTAAGGCTGAATTGGCGCTCTTTGTTACTTCCGCCAGATATCAAGTCAACTAGACATGAGCGAATCTTTTGTACAAAAGGTTCGCTACATTACTTTTAATCTGTTCATACTAGACAACCAGGGGGGTAATCATTGTGACTAAATATGACAAAATTTTTAATTCCACAAAGACCACACAAGAATCACTCAGTCCAGAAGAAGCCGTAGCTGCGATCGCAGTTGTCACGGAAATGGCTGATTTGTCCATAGAAGAAGTAGATGGAGAAATTTTAGCGAGTATCCTTTGGGACTTTGAGGTTTTTGAGGACTACTCAGAAGATGAAATTGCCCAAATCATCAATAGACTCATAGGGATTGCAGAACAAGAGGGAGTGGGAACCCTATTTAATCTCGCCAGTAAAAGCCTCTCCGATGAACTAGTTCTAGACGCTTTTGCTGTCGGGATAATGGTGATGATAGATGAAGACGATTTAATTATCCCCCAAGAGAAACAGCCCTATCTCAAACAATTACAGCAAGCCTTAGACATTGAAGATGAAGAAGCAAGCGAAATTATACAAGAAGTAATTGCCGCCTATCAAGAAGCAGAAAACGAAATTTACCTAGACGATGAAGAAAACACAGTAATAGTCAGAGATTTTGGCGACGAGGTATATGAATCGCCCTCTGGTAATTTTGTAGTCCCAATTCCTGTTGATCCACAGCAAGGAGGTAAAGTAGAAAGTGAAGATGGGAAAGTCGGCTTTTTTGATAGCTTCGGGACTATGCTGAGGATAGATTACTATACTATATCCTCAGAACAATGGGAACAAGTAGAATCTATTGGACAAGAAGAATATTTGCAATCAATTCTACTAAACAAGTATTTACCAGAAACCATTTTCATAAATATGCCAAAGGCTGAGGTCAGGTATACTGAATATTTAAAAGATGCGGTGGAAGGTTCTTACTTCGCTCTCATTGATATGCCCCAAGGGTCAACAATTTCTCAGTCAAAAAATAACGGTACAGCCACTAGGCTAGACGCATACCGAGGACTTCTGGCATTTATGAACTCTAACTATTTGTACATAGTTAGCAGCCAGCACAGCTTTTTTAACGGTGAAAAACCAACTTCCATGAAAGAAGAAGCAGAGGAAATTAAGGAGACTATTTTAGATTTTGTGGAAACTATAAAGTTCACAGAAACTGAATAGTTATTTGTCATTTGTCTTTAGTCCTTAGTTAACCACACCCACAATAGCTGGCGTAGCGTATTCATGGGTGGGGTATCCACCCTCAAAAACCAATGACTAGTGACTAATGACAAATGACTACTGAATTAATTTGCGCCGCAGCAAATCCAAAGCCGTGCTACCACTCACATAACGAATTAAATTACGTCCCCGCATCGCCCCAAAGCGATACTCAAAACTTGCCACTTCATTTTTTGGACTGGCTAAACCGATGTAAACTAAACCCACCGGCTTCGTATCCGTTCCGCCAGTTGGTCCAGCAATACCAGTGATACTTAAACCCCAAGACGTGGAAAGGCGGGTTTTTACCCCCATCGCCATTTGTTCTGCAACAGTAGCACTCACCGCCCCAAATTTATCTAAATCCTCTGGGTTAACGCCTAGTAACCCCACTTTGACTGAATTATCATAAGAAATTACCCCACCCCAGAAATAATCAGAACTCCCAGCATTATCGGTTAACATTTGCCCTAAGCCACCACCAGTACAGGATTCGGCTACTGATAGAGTTTCCCCTGATAAACGCAACAAATTACCAACTACAGAAGCTAAAGTTTCATCATCAGCCCCGTAATAATCTAATCCTGCAATGTCTTTAAGCTGTTTCTCCACAGGTGAAATCAAAGCCTCAGCAGCAGCTTCTGAATTAGCCTTGGCGGAAATTCGTAATCTAACTTCACCTTTACCTGCATAAGGGGCGACGGTGGGATTAGGTAAGTTAAAGTAGGGAGTAATTTTTTCTGCTAAAGCCGATTCACCAATACCCCAAAACCTTAAACTGCGGCTATAAATAATCTCCTTTCCCCAGCCTTGATTTTTGAGATAAGGTACTGCTGTATCTGTCCACATCCGGTGCATTTCTGATGGGACACCAGGAAAGGTAAAAATATTTATTTCGGGGCGGGGTTGCCAAATTATACCGGGTGCTGTACCAGTTGGATTGGGTAAAATGTCTGCACCTTGGGGAATTAATGCTTGTTTGCGGTTACTGGGGGACATTACCCGACCACGTTGGGCGAATTTCTCAGTTATATCTTCGATGATTTCTGGATGTTCTATTAAGGGAACGCCAAAAAAATCCGCGATGGTTTCACAGGTGAGGTCGTCGGGTGTGGGACCAAGACCACCTGTGAAAATAAGAATTTGCGCTCTTGATATAGCAATTTCTATAACTTGCTTTAATCTTTCTGGGTTATCGCCCACTACTGTTTGATAGTAGTGGGGTATCCCTAGTTGGGCTAATTGTTGGGCTAAATATTGCGAGTTACTGTTGAGGATATCCCCTAGTAAGAGTTCTGTACCAACACAAATAATTTCTGCACTCATTGAGATGAAAGGGAAGGGAGAAAGGCCTGTATTTTACAGTAACCCGATTTTGTCACTGTTGATGATTAAGATATGAATTTCACGCAGAGGCGCAGAGTCGCAGAGAGGAGAGTTGAGGAGTTTTTTTTTGTTTTAAGGGGATGTGTGAAAAGTAATATTATCGGGGGCAAAAAATTATATCTTCCCTAGTTTTTAAACAGTCAGATTTCTATAAGCTCTAATATCATTTTGTTCAGGCTGCGCTTTGACTGGAAAAATGGGTTTCAGTTTATCTTTTTCTCCTTTCTTAGTCTTAGTAATTTCGTCAAAAACTTAGTTAGCGTAGTAAAAAAAAGGAGGTAATTTATGGCAGTCAAGAGATAAAATTATGCAAATAATTCAACCACCATTTCATAAATCAGATACATGGCGACCTCTTTGAGGAAGTCAAAAGTCAAAATTAAGAAACTTTCATCATCATCACTGGAACATGGGCGGGCAAGATGCCCACCCTACAAGAGTTTAATCTAATTTAAATATGCAAACTAGATGTTTTTCAGCGTTGATAACTGATTTAAGCTAAGGCTGGTACTGGAATTTGTAGATGTGGGTACAATGGGAAGCGATCGCACAATGCAGCTACCCGTTGGCGACAATCTTGTGCTACTGTCTCAGAATCAGGCGCAAGCAGCCTCTCAGCGATTATATTCCCAATTTCTGTAAATTCTGTTACACCCATGCCCCGTGTAGTCATGGCTGGAGAACCTAACCTCAAACCACTGGTAACAAATGGTGATTGTGGATCAAAGGGAACTGTATTTTTGTTCGCGGTAATATTCACTCCACTCACTAGTTGATCGGCTTGCTTTCCTGTGAGTCCAATATTCTGTAAATCTACTAACATCAAATGATTATCTGTACCATTTGAGACTAACTTTAAACCACGGGTTTGCAGTTGTTTTGCCAAAGCACGGGCATTATCAATTACTTGCGCCGAATACTCTTTAAATTCTGGTTTGAGTGCTTCGCCAAAAGCCACTGCTTTTCCGGCAATGACGTGTTCTAGGGGACCGCCTTGAGTGCCAGGAAAAACAGATTTATCCAGCTTTTTGCCTAGTTCAGCATCGCGGGTCAAAATCAAACCACCACGAGGACCACGGAGGGTTTTATGAGTTGTTGTTGTGACGACATCACAGAAAGGAATCGGGTTAGGATGCAGACCGCTAGCCACTAAACCAGCGATATGGGCAATATCTGCTAGTAAATAAGCGCCGATTTCATCAGCGATGCTGCGGAACTTGGCAAAATCAATCACACGAGGATAGGCAGAATATCCACAAATTAAGAGCTTGGGACGCTCCCTTAGCGCCTGCTCCCGAATTTGTTCGTAGTCTAACTGTTGTGTTTCTTGGCTGACACCGTAGTGGCAAACTTCAAACCATTTACCCGAAACATTCACTGGTGAACCGTGGGTGAGATGTCCCCCATGAGACAAATCCATGCCCATGATTTTGTCACCGGGTTCCAGTAATGTCAGGAAAACTGCAAAATTTGCCTGAGCGCCGGAATGGGGTTGGACATTGGCATGAGCCGCACCAAATAGCTGTTTAGCTCGGTCGATGGCGATTTGCTCGACTTGATCGACAAATTCACAACCGCCATAGTAACGCTTTCCTGGCAATCCTTCGGCGTATTTGTTGGTTAATACTGAACCTTGGGCTGCTAGTACAGCAGCTGAGGTAAAGTTTTCACTAGCTATTAACTCTAGGTGATCGCGTTGACGCTGTAGTTCTTGGTTAATTAATTTGGCGATCGCCGGGTCCGAGTTAGCCAAAAATTCGGAATTCGTTTTAGTCACTTAAATTTATCCTTGGTGGAAATTTGCACAACGGTCGATTTGGGCTTGGTGTAGCACCTCAGTCAAGAGTTTTTACTGCTGACTTCTTAATTATCATCAACCTTTTTCCTGAATTTCAAATTTTACCTTTGATTGGATACTCCGCTCTACCTGAGATCCTATTTTTTTGTATTATTTGTTACAAAATAATCAATATTTTGATACATAACATAAAATAAATTAAAGTTGACTGGGGATTTTTTCCTATTAGCCTCATATTTTTTACCCCCAGAAGTTAAAGACGATGCCTTGAGAGGATCTCCGCTATTCGTTAATCACTTCAGGCGCAATTTCAACACCGATAATAAAAATTTACAGGAGGGATGGGATGTTAGTCATTTTAATGGATAATCAAATCCTTGCTCCCACGCAAGTTTGCCAATCTTGTTTACTTGCTGACGGTAGCGGTCAACCCCGTTGGCGTGGAGGTCAACTACGATGCGGTCAAGCAATTCGCCCAGTAAATGCACAGCAGCCAGCGCAGTATGAATGTCTGATGGGTTTCCGAATTGCGGATATAGAATAATCGAATTTTTCAGCAAGACTAAGCAACTGCGTTATCCTAAGCTCAAGTAACTCTGAAATTTTAGCCATAGGAGAACGCACAATGACTTGGCGCGGGTCTATAACGGTTTCCGACCGGATTTTTGCTTGTTTACCTTATTTGCTACCCCTAGTTGAAGGTCTAGCTTTTGGTCGCTTTTTATTCAGTCAGTTTCCAGTCATCGGGTTGGTGTTTATTCCTTTGAGTCCAATCGAGGGAATTTATAAAAGTGTTCCTTTTGCTAGTCTGATTATTTTCTTTGCCTTATTTTTCTTAGTGGTGAGAAACGAAAAAATTAGTCACTTCATTCGTTTCAACACTATGCAGGCTATTCTTTTGGACATTGTTTTATTTTTGTGTTCCATAGTGCTGCAAATTGTCAGTTCAATTCCTGGTGCTGGCTTTGCTTTTGAAACCATCGCCAACACCATCTTTATCGGCATAGTGGTAGCAGTTGTCTATTCTGTTGCTCAATCTCTGTTGGGACGTTATGCAGAAATTCCGGCAATTTCTGATGCAGTGCATATGCAAGTGCGCTAGCAGTTAACGCCTAACCACTTTGTTTTCTAGGCGACCAATACCTTCAATTTCGATGCGGACGCGATCGCCTATGTGCAGTTGCCCCACACCCAATGGCGTACCAGTTAGCACTACGTCTCCTGGTAGTAGTGTCATTACCTGACTAATGTAGGACACTAGAGCATCAGGAGCAAACACCATCTGATCAATACAGGCAGATTGCACAGGGATAGCATCGTCATTGAGAAAGGTCTGTAATCTCGCCCCAGGATTTAATTCTCGGACAATCCAAGGGCCTAGAGGACAAAACGTATCAAAACCTTTGGCGCGAGTCCATTGGCTATCCTTTTGTTGTAAATCCCGCGCCGTCACATCGTTAGCAATGGTATAGCCCCAAATTTTGGTTTGGGCTTCTTCTATTGTGCAGTCACAGGTGCGATCGCCAATCACTAGTGCTAACTCACCTTCGTAATCTACCCGTTGCGACTGGCGCGGATACATAATTTCGGTTTCCGTAGCAATAATTGATGTTGGCGGTTTAAGAAAAATTAATGGTTCACTTGGAACTGTACTTCCCATTTCTGCGGCATGGTCTGCATAATTCTTGCCTATCGCCACAACTTTTGAGGGCGCACAGGGAGTGAGAATTTGGTAATTTTCCGGTTCTAGAATTAAATCTGTGGGTTGCCCTTGTAACCAAGGTGGAGCATCTAGCACCTGCACGTTGAGGGATAGTTGTAGCAATCCATAGTAAATCTTGCCTTCTAGATTTTGAACTCGCACATAGCGCTGCGCCATAACCTTGATTAATATCCTTTTGTCTGCGATTAAAAAGCTGTTAGCGGGTAGCAATCTTCAGTCTGTACTAGAGGACTTAGCCTGAGACTAATAACTATAGTCTCAATTTAACAAGTATATCTGTACTATACCCCTGCCCTCAGTTAACTCATTCCCCGGTGGTTGGCGAAGCCTGCGTTTAGGCATAGCAAGGGGGATTTCCTGTCATTAGTATCAATAACTAATGACTAAATCGGCAGCGCGAATCCCGGACACCCATTCAAGGGCGGGATTCGCGTCGTTTTTTTTGATACCTACTTCTCCCCCGCAGCCTTGACCGTAGGATGGGCTGACTTTCTCATCACCCTCAAGGCAGGTTCTTGTGAGAAATGCGAATTTGGGGAATTTGGGGAATTTGGCTAATGATTCAAATTGAAAACTGGTAAGATTATAGTTCCTTGTTGCTTAGATGTGGATTATTGCTAGTATCCTTTGGATATTTATGTATAAAATAACATCAGCAGCCCCTTCGTCCATAAGGTGACTTAAAATCATGTCCATCGTTTACGAAACAATTTACATTCTGCGTCCAGATTTAGGAGATGAACAAGTAGAGCAAGCAATTAATAAATATCAGAACTTGCTCACAGAACAAGGTGCTGAGAATATCAAAATTCAAAATCGTGGTAAACGTCGCCTAGCTTATGAAATTAAGAAGCATCGCGATGGCATCTACGTTCAAATGGACTACAGTGGACCTGGAACTGCGATCGCTCCCATGGAACGTGCTATGCGTTTGAGTGAGGAAGTGATTCGCTACTTGACTATTAAGCAAGATATCCCAGAAGAAACAGTAGAAGAAGCAGAAGAAGCTGTTGCTGTTTCTGCCTAAACAAAATTCTGAGTAAGTAGTGCTGAGTATTGAGTTTTTTCAACTCAGTACTCAGTCATGAAAATCAAAAATTTTACCATTCTGACTTGGCAATGCTAAATTAACAAGTACCTGCTAAAAGCAGTACCATCGCAGTTATACCTAAGATTCGACAAGCATTCGTCAATGGGAGCTGTAAGCCACTGTGAGCCAAACTGACACACCCAACATCCAAGCTCTCTCTACCGAGGTATCGCAGCTGCGCCAAGAGTTGCAGCTTCGTGATCAATTAGTGCAGCAGCTATCTCAAGAACTTTTCCGGCTGGTTAAAGGCAATACTAACTTTATGCCCCAGCGCTCTCTACCAGAATATGATCTGAGTCAGTTACAAGCATTGCAAGAACAATTGCAAGCCGTTGAACAACAGGTAACGTTCTACCAAGAACAAATTACCACTCGTGACACCGAAATCTACCAACTACGGCATTCAGTGCAAGAACTCACTGATCGCAGTCGGATGTTGGAACAGGTTATACAAGAATTACCTCAAATTTACCGTCGTAAGTTCGAGGAGCGTATGGCCCCAGTTAGAGAAAAAGTAGCAATACTACAACGAGAAAACCGCAAACTTCAAGCAGAACTGCAAAGTGTGAGTTACCGTTTGGCCATAAAAACCCGCACGGCTAGTCACAGTGGCATTGATTTACCGAATTTTGCCCGTCTTGAATCTCACCAAATTGAAAATAATATTTCTACAGTTCAAAATGCCTGATGGGTATTTGCCGTTGCTAGCCCTTGTTTAGGATCATATCGCAACCGCCAAGAAGGTTAAGACATAAACGGATAATCAAACTTAGATACCAAAAGGGTTTTAACCTACTCCCTACTCCCTACTCCCCAGCTATATCGCTAATTTGTCACAATAATAAACCACTTCCACAGAGGCAAGTGGTAAATTTTTACGAGTTTTTTTCACCTGGTGCAGTTCGGATAGCAAGTCAACAAAATTTGCTTTTACCTGGTTTGGTGATTTTCCACTGCACCTGCTTCAACTAAATTCTCTATTTGAAATCATATCTCTAAAGGTAAATTAGCTTACTAGGGCTAAATTTTTATGATTGCTGTTGCTGAAAATATCCTCGTAAGTAGCGAAAATTTCAAACACTGAGTCCAGTTGTGTGATTTCCAAAATTAATCTGACCGCAGCTTGGACGTTGCACAAAACTAGACGACAACCACTTTTACGTGCTGAGGTGAGTCCATTGATTAGGGGGACTAATCCCGAACTGTCCATGAAATCTACATATGACAGATCAATAACCCAGAGTTGATCTGGCTGGGGTATGACTTCAAACATCTGTTCACTAAAAGCCATTCCAGCCTGCAAGTCTATGCTGCCTTGGGGCTTAAATAAAACAACTTGATCTTGTGAAATAATCATCAATTTAACAACGTAGTTGGAACAGGTAAAAAAACAGAAATTTGATATCAATACTGATTCAGTTTCAACGACAAAAATACTGTTTTATTTTCAGATTTATGCAGTTACAGCAGTCCTAATTGAGACAATTAGCTACAGTACTTATATCGTATAATTTATTTAAACCTCCCTCAGTATATGCGTAATGCCATATAATTTCGGTATCAACCGTATCTTTTGCCATATTTTTACATTTTAACAAGATTTTTTAAAATTTTTTCTAACAACTGCTTGACAAGGTAGCATACAGTATGAGTTTTTACTAGGAACGGCTAATGACTAATGACTGGGCGTAGCGGATTGATTGACACGCCAGCCATAGAAGAGCCAAGATATAGGAAAGGTAAAAAATTGTAAAGGCGGCGGTGCGGGATGTCTCTTGAGCTGATTTCACTAGAAAACATCCAGGAATTTGCTCACCAGTATGGTTACTGGGCAATTTTTGTGGGAATTTTGCTAGAAAATTTGGGCCTTCCCCTTCCTGGAGAAACCGTGACCTTGGTCGGCGGATTTCTAGCTGGAAGTGAGGAACTGAACTATTGGTTAGTTCTCAGTGATGCCGTTGCAGGCGCTGTGATTGGCGGTGCTTGCGGCTATTGGATTGGTAAAATAGGGGGTTGGCCTTTCCTGGTACAAATAGGTAAACTCTTTCGGATTTCCGATGAGCGATTATTGAATATTAAAAATCAATTTAGTGAAAATGCTACGAAAGCTGTATTTTTTGGTCGCTTTTTCGCATTGTTGCGAATTTTTGCAGCACCACTAGCTGGTATAGCTGAAATGCCTTTCAGAAAATTCTTTTTGTACAACTTAGCAGGAGCAACCGCTTGGGCTACTGTGATGGTAACGTTAGCTTTCTTTGCTGGGAGAGTTGTCTCCTTAGAACAACTAGTTGCGTGGGTAAGTCAATTTGCGATCGCCGCTTTACTGATCCTGGTAGCCTTGATAGCTGTACCCATCTGGTTAGAGTCCCGCCAAGTCAAACGTCCGGCTGGTGAGTGAGAAGAAGCAGGGGGCGGAGAGGGAGGGCGCAGGGGAGAAGTTTTTCCTAATCCCCACTCCCCACTCCTACTCCCTAACTTCTACCTTGCTGCGCCCAAATGCGAGTCGGTAAGCCCCAAACGTAAATAAAGCCTTCAGCTGCTTTGTGGTCAAATTGGTCTTCAGAACCATAGGTTGCCAAGTCTGGGCTATAAAGTGAATTGTCACTCCAACGGCCGACTACAGTGGCGTTACCTTTAAACAATTTCAGGCGCACAGTTCCCAAAACGCGTTCTTGTGTCTTTTGAATAAAAGCATCGAGTGCGCTCTTGAGTGGACTGTACCAAAGACCGTTATAAACGATTTGGGTGTAAGTCTCTTCAATACCTCGCTTGTAGTGGCTGACATCTGCTGTCAAAGTCAGGCTTTCTAAATCCCGGTGTGCCTGAATTAGCACTAACATAGCGGGTGATTCGTAGATTTCTCTAGATTTAATTCCTACTAAGCGGTTTTCCATCATGTCGATCCGCCCAATACCGTGATTTCCTACCACCTGATTGAGTTCTTCAATTAACTCCACAGGGTTTTTAGGAGTACCGTTGAGGCTGGTAGGAATACCGCGTGTAAAACCAATTTCAATATACTCTGGTTCATTAGGGGTATCAGCGATCGCCTTCGTCATTTCATAGATTTCTTCTAGTGGCTCAACTGCTGGATCTTCCAGTATCCCAGCTTCAATACTACGACCGAGTAAATTTTTATCAATACTGTAGGGTGAAGATTTTTTCACTGGTGAGGGTATACCACATTGCTCACCATAAGCGATGGTTTCCTCACGACTCATTCCCCATTCTCTTGCTGGTGCAAGGATCTTCAGATTGGGATTCAGAGCCGCACAAGCCACATCAAAGCGAACCTGATCATTACCTTTACCAGTGCAACCGTGAGCGATCGCATCAGCACCATATTTATGAGCAGCTTCCACTAATATTTTAGCAATTAACGGACGAGCCAAAGCTGTCCCCAAAGGATATCGATTTTCGTAGAGAGCATTGGCTTGAATCGCCGCAAAAGCATAATCTTTCACGAAACTATCTTTAACGTCAACCACCAAAGACTCACTTGCACCCGATTTCAGCGCTTTTTCTCGGATTGGCTCTAATTCATCTCCCTGACCTAAATCTGCTGCGAGGGTAATCACTTCTTCTACACCCCACTCATTTTTCAAGTAGGGGATACAAACAGAAGTATCCACTCCCCCAGAATATGCCAAGACAACCTTTTTAGCGCGACCCATTAATTTCTCCAGTTAGGAAAACAAAGAATGAGTAATTATTATAAGATATGTAGGTGAAAAACCTCCTCAAAAATTACCCCTCAAAAATACGGTAAATATATTCTCGTTTATTTTCAATTCATTACCAGCCCCATCTCTACCATAGTCGTAGTCATTATTTCTCCAGGATAAGTTGAGAATGGGACTATTCTGATTTATACCGAGTCTCAATCGCGCTTCAGCACCATAGACAGAACGAGCCGCATTTTCATTCGTCGGATTATAGTATGCTGATAATAAAAAATTCTTACTAAATTGAATACCAACACTTGTTACCAAGGTATTCTTCACTGCATCTGGTAAAACATCCCCAAAATAATTAGTTAAACCCAACCAAACATTACCTAAATTGGCTCTGGCTCTGACCGTAAATGAATTTACAAAATCATTGGGGCGAGTTTCTCTATCAATAGCATAATTAACTCCCGTGGATAGAACTAAATTATTATTCCCACTCAAGGGAATACGTTTACCAACACTACCCGTTACTTGACTGTAGTAATCAATATCTGGGTTAATATAGCCGATGACACCGCCAGAAAAATTCCATCCATTTGAGGTATTTTTGCTAAAATCCACCCCACCATAAGCCTTAACTTCTTCTGCACCTATCACACCTGTATAATATCTTAAAGCATCCTGTGTCCCCGTGATATTACCTGTAAAACTCAAATGTGGCGCATATTTTGTTTCTTCTCTATATTTGCTAGATGCAACATTATTCACTTCTTGATTTAAGACTGCAACATAAACCTGAGTGTAATAATCTTGTAAATTTGCTGTGGAAAAATTTTGATTATTAATATTAGAAACAAAACTCACATCAGATTCATATCCCCCTTCTCCACCACCAGAGGATAAAACTTTCAGAGGGCTAATCTGTTGAAAACGAGTCGTAAAAGCAGAACTGCGTTGGATAACGGGTGAAGCACCTAACCAAATACTATTGAATCTAGCAGCAGGTACTTGTCTCAAATTTGCCGCTTTTGGCGGGACACTCTGCGCTGTAGCAATTCCCCCATGATAAGCAGTCAAACTATTAGCAGGAAGTCTGACATTATTAGCAGCTAAAAACAAATTATTGTTAACATTTGCGTTAACTTTATTTTCTGAACTAGCAATATTAGGTAAAATATCAGGCAACAAATTATATCCCAGTTGCAACGCTGTATTTAGTAACGTATTATCATCATTTAAAATCAACCCAAATCCCCGTACTGTCCGACCCATGACAGCTTCGTGGTCATTCACTTTCACAATCTGTCTAACTCTAGAATAAATTGCTGCGGGTGTGTTTTCTATTTCTTCTCTTCTTTTGATAGAAACTTGCTCTCCAGTACTATTACCCGCAAACGAACCTGTATTGGGTAAAAATAAATCTATGCCAATTTCTTGACCATTAGCTCCAGATTGAAAACCCGGTTGGCTAATTGCTGCTAATGTTTCTGGTTTTACTACATCACCTACTTTTGCAGTTTGAAAAATCCGATTTGGTGTCTGGCTATCAGGATCGATATCAGCAGATGTTAAACCAGGAGTATATGTGCAGATTTGATTGGGGTTACTACCAGGTAAAATACATGAACCTACGAAACTTAATTGCAGTTCTGTACCCAATACAGTCAGGGGTTCTGTAAGATTAACAGTAATTTCTCTCGTTTGTCTCACCGTTTGCAGTTGTAAATATTCTCCTGTTTGGTCTACAGTGAAAATATTATTTGTTGTCAAGTTTTCCTGCACTTGTCCGTTAAGCTTGACAATTCCGTTAAGATCAAAAGTAGTATTTTGGTTATTCCCAAATCTGGAAGCTAAACTTAATTGTTTTTGGGTTAAATGATTAATTAATACACCATTTAGTGGAATAGTAGTTGTGCGGGGATGGATTTTTTGCTCGTCAGCAATTCTAGGGGAAATAATATATTTTTGTGGAGATTGGGGTGATTTGTGGTCAAGTTCTAATTCATCAACTCTCGGTTGTGGATCTATTTGTTTGCGATCAGATTCTGCTTGACTAATCCTCTTGGAAGTACAAGACTGAACTGGATAATTAGTTTTGGATAAATCCGTGACTGTGGTAAATTCTTGTTCTTCAGTATTACTGGGAGGACAAGATGGAACCTGGGAATTAGTTTCTGCTAAGTCTGTTACTTGTGTTTGTTGAAGAAAATTAGACCCGGAAGCTGCTAATTGCTTCTCTAATTTTGACAAAATCCTCAAAGATTCCACTTGAGCAATTAATGCAGAAGCATCCTCCGAGGTTGCGGATAATTTTAATTGGCTATTATTATTGAGGTTTGACTGTGACAATGTTTTTGCAGATATCTCAGCGCCAGCCGTTTTAGCAAACAATATTGTTGTTGAACTAAATAATAATACAAATCCCAGCTTTAATTTTTGGCGAGGCAAAATCATCATAAACATTGATAACAGACCTGGAACAAACACCTTGTAAAATTATATTTTTTGTGTATTTTTTGATCAAATTTTGACTATGATCTGGAATCGGCAAAAATTGGGCTTGTTTAGCCGTGATTGATTCGCTGATATAATAAGCTAGAGACAGGTGGTAACCATGTCTCTAACAGATAAACACAACAGTTTTAGGGTGGAGAGAATTTAAAGAAAGTATCAGTCTGACTCCTGATATTGATTTTTATTACTTCTCGATACCCTAAAAACCAGTTTCAATAGATCCGATTGGGGTTTCTGTGAAGGTAGCAATAGAGTTGGTTTGGCTAGTTCCTAAAGCAGTGTCTGCACTACCTGTGAGAGTGACATTGTTATAAACTTCGCTCTCAGAAAATTCACCTTCTGAGAAGGAATAATATCCGTTATTGCTGAGTAATTCGATTACGCCAGCGCTTCCCAAGGCGGAAGCTGAGACAACACCAGAGTTACTGGTGGCCACAGCTGCTGCATCATTTTTACCTACAGCGCCAGCAGCAGCCATATCAGTTACCAAACCATCAGCGTCAAGAGTAGCTGCTACAGCTCCAGCAGCACCGCCTTCACCAGCAAAAGCTAGAGAACTGAAACCAAATACACTAGCGGAAACTGCAACTAAGGCGATCGCTACTTTTTTGTTGAATTTCATTGACTTCTACTCCTGTTATTCAAACTTCAAGGTGATTGCAATCTACGCATCTTTATATCTGTGCTGTGAGAAATTTCACTAATTCAGTTACTGTCAGCGCCAGTGATTTTATCAACACAACCTGTTGAATTTAAGGTGTGCTTACTCTTTAGTATCTGAACTGAAAAAACATGATTTTTTCAGCACAATTTAGGTTAAGTTTTTGTTAAAACTTATATTGCGTAAATTTTATGACACAGTTATCTTACTTAAAAGTAATTACTTAGTCAAGTGATTAAAATTTAATTTCTACAAGTTATTATTTTAAGTTTATCTTAATCAAATAATAACCTAGATTTTAAAGCTAACCACTTTTACGATATTGGTTTAAGCTAGCCAAAACATGAGCAATGGATTACATTATGCATAATGTAATCTAATATTTAAAAGTGATTAAATTAAAGAATTTAACTAAGCGCGATCGCTAGTTAATAATTCAAATCCAATCACTAGATAGCTATGAACTATAGCAATACTAAATAAATTACAAACCCAAAAATTCCCAACTTATTGAACAAGTCGAATCTGAGTCTCTTTTGTGTTGGTAAATTAGATAGTATTGCTATATTACATTAATAATTAAGCACCAATAATCCCACCATCATCGCGGGTAATTACCACCGTTGCAGAACGAGGGCGACCAGATGGGCCGTAACCTTGACTATGTGGCCAGTCGCTGTTGCTTGTAGGATTAGCAGCAGTTGCGCGAGAGCCTGGATGCTGAATATTAATGAACATGGTTCTATGATCAGGTGTAGTGATCACACCAGTCACCTCACAGTCTGTTGGGCTGGTAAGGAACAGCTTAATCTCTCTAGGATTATTAGGGTTGGCACAAACCATCGAGTTACTACCGATGTTGATATAGTCACCTGTACCAGTACCAGCCTGATCAGTTTGAATCCAAAGACGACCGTAGTAGTCGAACCAAAGACCATCTGGTGAGCCGAAGTCATCACCATTGATATTCCCTTGACGATTGGGGTTGGGGTCTTTTTTGTCGCCATTCAAAACGAAAATATCCCAATTGAAGGTGGTAGCTGTAACGCTGCGTCCAGTTTCACGCCAACGGATAACATGACCGTAAACGTTGTTAGGACGTGGGTTAGCAGCATCAACCGGAGGACGCGCATTACCTCCAGGAGTTGTACCATCTGGGTTATTCACCGAAGCTGGTTCTGTGCCGCGACGACTGTTGTTGGTCAAAGTGCAGTACACTTCAACTTCATTAAATCCACCAATCCGAGGACGTACACCAACCCACTCTGGGCGGTCCATCATGGTCGCGCCAACTCTGTCCGCAGCCTGTCTAGTTTTAATCAATACTTCAGCTTGGCTATTAAATCCATTCACTGGTGTGAGACCGCGCTGACCGTAAACCAGAGGTAGCCATTCGCCAGTACCATTGTCATTGAACTTGGCAACATATAAAGTACCGTTGTCAAGTAAGTCACTATTAGCACCACGAACCTTGGGATTGTATTGTCGAGAGCAAACGAACTTATAGATATACTCGTTTACGTTGTCGTCACCCATATAGAAAGCCAGACCGTTGTTGTCATCAACAACATATTGAGCGCTTTCGTGTCTGAACCGACCCATAGAGGTGCGCTTGACTGGTTTGCTGTTGGGATCATAAGGATCAATTTCGACCATCCAACCGAACAAATGGGGTTCCAGGGGATTGTTATAAGCATCAAAGCGTGGATCAACCTCAGGCCAGCGATAGGAACTAGACGTGGCGGGGATACCATATCGTCTCTGTCCATTGCGGATATCAGCTGCTTTATCCTCCAGACCAGGAATGTTAACTATATCTGGATTAGGGTTAGCAAAATAGCCTTGGAAGTTCTCTTCAGCAGTGAGGTAAGTACCCCAGGGTGTTACACCGTGGGCGCAATTGTTGAGCGTACCATAAGCGGTGTACCCATCGTTAGTACCAATTTCAAATGATCCCGTCGGTTGAATTGAAAATTTCTTTGATTTCATCAGCTTATCACCTGCCGCAGCCCCAGAAACTCGCATTTCTGTGTTAGCAGTGATGCGGCGACCGTAACGGGAATTGCGATCAACACTCCAGTTCTTACCGAATCTGTCTTTGGATATTTCTTGGACAGATACGCCATGAGCAGCCTGAGACTTCCTAGCTTTCTCAATTGTCATGACGGTGCTAGGTGCATTACCGCCGGGATGAAGGAACTCTTCTTCGGTATACTCGTGGTTAACGCACAGTATGCCCCTACTATTGTATGTGCGGCCTTCAAGAGGCACTTGCAACCCCGATGTCCGTTTGAGATAACTTCGTCCAGGGAGGGGGAAGAAGTGCATCCCATCATGGTTCATCCCGACTTGTTTTTCCTGTGTTGCCGCATCCTGGGACGCATCTGGAAACCAGTCTGGCGCACCAGGCATGATAGGATCACCCCAAGCAGATAATATGCGGGCTGTGTAACCGTTGGGAACAGTGACAAGATCCTTCTCTAGGTTTCCTGTGGCTGGGTTGCGGAGATTTGGCTCGATGCTCTCGAAGCCAATACCACCAAATCCAAGCCCGGCGGGAACTGGTGCTGCTTCCACCGTTTGGAGAAAACCACTCAGGGAAATATCACCCAAGACAGTTAGGGCTGATGTACCTACAGCAGTAATGACAAAGCGCCGACGCTTCATACTGGCGCGCCCAATCACGTCAAGGATGGACTCGTTACCAGATGGGTTGATGGTTATATCGTTCTTGGGGTGAAGATGACCTTTCATTCTGTGTTCTCCATTTAAAATTCAGATAGTTGCTATTCAATTAATTTCTTAATGACAAGTGCAATCTAGTAGAGAAAAACTCTACATATTGACAGAAAACACCCAAAATATTGAATATTTACGCAATTCAATTTGTGTTTAATTGATCACAAGTGAAATTGCGCTTATACTGTTTATGCGGACAAAATGTATCCAGTCCGTTTTAATTTAGGTAATCAGCATTAACATCAGGTTATGGATTGTTTAATTTGAATTTATAAATTTGATGGCAAATTTACATATTTTTTCACGAATGATAGAAAAAGGAACCCTGTTCAGTACTCTGCTGTCCTATCCTGGAGATGGGTAATACTGTTGTGGGTGAGACTGTGTTTTTCAGCGTTGTGATACCGACTTATAATCGCCAGCCGATTTTAGAAAAATGCCTCCGGGCTTTGGAGGTGCAGGTGTTGAGTGCATCTAGTTCAGTGACTGATTACGAAATCGTCTTGGTCGATGATGGTTCAACTGATGGCACATTGGAATGGTTAGCAGCACACAAGGAAGAATTTCCCCATGTGCGATGGTTTCAACAAGACCACGCTGGCCCGGCTGCGGCTCGGAATTTGGGGGTAGAAAAGGCTCTGGGAGACACAATTATCTTTATTGATAGTGATTTGGTAGTGCTGAAAAATTTCCTACAAGCTCATGCAGACGCACTGGTGGAAGGAAGGGAAAAATTGGCAAGCGATCGCTTTTTTACCTACGGTGCAGTAATTAATACTTGCAATTTCGATCACCCCACGGCAGAACCTTATAAAATCACAGATTTTTCCGCAGCTTTTTTTGCCACTGGTAACGTAGCCATTGCCAAATATTGGCTAGAAAAAGCCGGACTGTTTGATAATAGCTTCCAACTCTATGGTTGGGAAGATTTAGAATTAGGTGTAAGACTGAAAAAACTGGGTTTACAACTGATTAAATGTCCAGCAGCAGTTGGCTATCATTGGCATCCACCATTTAATTTACAGCAAATTCCCCGTTTGATTGACCAAGAAATTCAACGCGGACGCATGGGAGTTTTATTTTATCAAAAGCATCCTTCTTGGCAAGTGCGAATGATGATCCAAATGACTTGGTTTCATCGTTTACTTTGGGGAATTCTCTCACTTAATGGCACACTGAACGAGCGCACAATGGCTCCTTTCTTGCAATGGCTAATTAATTTAGGTAAACCCCAGTTAGCGTTAGAAATTGCCCGAATTTTTCTCAACTGGTACAACGTCAAGGGAGTTTATGCTGCTTATGCAGAATCTAAATACCAAAACAATTGATATTTAAGATGGAACGGCTAGGAATATCAATGAAATATTAAATATTAAGTATGATTATTTGCGTAATACAGCCAATTGCTTAATTTTTCAGAGGAATCTCAATCAAAAACTCAGTTCCCTTGCCTAATTGTGTTTTATACTTGAGATTACCCTCATGCTTTTTCACCACAATTTGATAGCTGATTGATAGCCCTAATCCTGTACCTTTTCCTACAGGCTTAGTGGTGAAAAATGGGTCAAATATCCGTTTTTGAATTGCTTCTACAATACCTCCTCCATTATCCGCAATCCGCACAACTGCATAATTTTGAGGAGAAATTTCGGTACGAATCCGAATTTTTGGTGTTGCTTTTTGAAAGTTGATAGGCTCAATTATCTGTTGATGCGAGTTGATTTTATTCGTGTTTGCTACCCATAAATCTTCTATAGCATCGATAGCATTACATAAAATATTCATAAATGTTTGATTGAGTTGTGCTGGATAGCATTCCATCTTGGGAAGATGAGCGTATTCTTTGATAATTTGGATTTCTGGATATGTTGCTGTAGCATTGAGTCTATGCTGCAAAATTAACAGTGTATTATCAATCCCTTCGTGGATATCAACACGTTTCTTTTCTGCTTCATCCAGGCGAGCAAAGTTACGTAAGGACAAAATAATTTTTTCGATTCGCTGACTACCAGTTTCCATAGATGTGAGGATATTTGGTAAATCTTCAATCAAAAATTTCACATCTATCCCATCTGCTTGAGCTTGAATTTTCTCATGGGGCTGGGGATAGTGCTGTTGGTAAAGAGATAGTAAATCAAATATTTCTTGAAGACTAATTTTCAAATAACCGAGATTAGCATGAATAAAGTTAACGGGATTATTGATTTCGTGAGCTATCCCAGCCACCATTTGACCCAAGCTAGACATTTTTTCACTTTGAATTAGTTGAACTTGAGTTTGTCGCAAATTATTAATAACTTGATTCAATTGGGAATTAGTGCTGCGGAGAGTTTTTTCTGCTTGTTTACGACGGCTAATATTTTGTTTTAATTCATCTACATTAATTCTCAGTTCTAACTGGCTACTTACTTGACGACTCAAAGCTGCTAATGCTTGTTTTTGTTCTAAACTCAGTTCTCCTGGTACACGATCTAGTACGCATAAAGAGCCAAGAGCATAACCATCGGGTGTGACTAGGGGAGCGCCTGCATAAAACCGAATGTTGGGGTCTAATGTCACTAACGGGTTACTAGCAAATCGCTCGTCGTTTAAGGTATTTGGTACAATTAATAAATCTTCTGGCTGACGTATAGTGTGGGCGCAAAATGCAATTTCTCTGGGTATTTCTGTGACTTCTAAACCAAGTTTAGATTTAAACCATAGCCGACTTTCATCGAGAAGGGTGATTAAAGCAATGGGAGTACCACAAATATAGGCAGCTAAAGCAGTTAAATCATCGAAGGAATCTTCTGAGTCGGTATCAAGAATGTTGTATTTTTGCAGAGCATTGAGTCTATCTTGCTCATTTTTCGGGGTTGGTGGGTTTTTCATTTATTTTATATTGAGTGTGATAAATACTTAGAAATGAATTTTTATATAAACATACATTCATAAAAATATACAATAAAATATAACTATATTGAGTGATTAGCCATAAAAATAGGTCAAAAAATAAAAAATTATTTAGTTTAATTAGCGAGTTGATTGTGATATAATAGAAAAGTTGTCTAATCTCGCACATCCAGTCATTCGGGTGTTTCCTCAGAGGGAAATACAACTGGGTGGAGGTTTAACCCGAATAGGAGTTCAAAAAATATGCCAGTAGTTTCATTGGCTCAAATGATGGAGTCAGGGGTACATTTCGGGCATCAAACCCGACGTTGGAACCCCAAAATGTCTCCGTACATTTATACTTCCCGTAATGGTGTACACATCATCGATTTGGTGCAGACTGCCCAGTTGATGGATAATGCGTATAACTATATGCGATCGCAGTCCGAGCAAGGTAAAAAATTCCTCTTCGTTGGTACTAAGCGCCAAGCAGCCGGAATTATTGCCCAAGAAGCGGCTCGTTGTGGCTCTCACTACATTAACCAACGTTGGTTGGGTGGAATGCTCACCAACTGGGCGACGATCAAAACCAGAGCCGACCGTCTCAAAGATTTGGAACGCCGCGAAGAAAACGGCGCACTAGATTTATTACCCAAAAAAGAAGCTTCGATGTTGCGTCGAGAGATGACGAAGCTGCAAAAATACCTGGGTGGTATCAAGAATATGCGGAAAGTCCCCGATGTGGTTGTAATTGTAGACCAACGGCGGGAATATAACGCAGTTCAAGAATGCCAAAAACTGGGGCTGCCAATTGTGTCTATGTTAGATACAAACTGTGATCCAGATGTAGTAGATATCCCCATTCCAGCTAACGATGATGCCATCAGATCAATTAAATTGATCGTGGGCAAATTGGCAGACGCGATTTATGAAGGTCGTGGCGGTAAGCTCGAAGGTGAAGACGATTACGAAGATTATGACGGTTCTGAGTATGACGACGAGTATGACGACGGCGAATATGCTGAAGCGTCTACTGGTGACTCCCCTTCTGATGAAGAAGCATAAGTATAATTAAGTAGCGGAACAATTGAGTATGGAGACAAAAAAAGCTCACGCTTCATACTCAATTATTCACAGTTCATACTTCATCGCTTTTTCTTTACCAGCCCTGAGTAAGATAGAAATACTCAACACCCGTGAGCGATTACAACTCAAGGTCAAGTTAGGAATTGAGGCAACATGGCGGAAATATCTGCAAAACTCGTCCAAGAGCTACGCCAAAAAACTGGTGCAGGCATGATGGACTGCAAAAAAGCGCTGAAAGAAAATGACGGCGACATTGAAAAAGGTATAGAGTGGCTGCGACAAAAGGGTATCGCTTCGGCAGGTAAGAAAAGCGATCGCATTGCGGCAGAAGGTCTAGTAGACACCTACATTCAACCAGGTGGTCAAGTCGGTGTACTAATAGAAGTTAACTGCCAAACCGATTTTGTTGCCCGTAACGAAGCTTTTAAAGTTCTAGTTAAGAACCTAGCCCAGCAAGCAGCAACTACTGATAGCGTTGAGTCTTTGTTGGCTCAACCCTATATTGAAGAAACCAGCGTCACTGTAGACCAGTTCATCAAGCAAACCATTACCCAGCTTGGTGAAAATATTCAAGTGCGTCGCTTTGTCAATTTTGCCCTAGAAGACAAACAAGGTATTGTAGACAGCTACATTCACACTGGTGGTCGAGTTGGTGTTTTGGTGGAAGTGAACGCCCAAACTGAGTCAGCAGCTCAGAATGAAGAGTTTCAAACTCTGGCTAAGAATGCGGCGATGCAAGTTGCGGCTTGTCCCAATGTCGAGTATGTCAGTGTA
Source organism: Nodularia sp. (in: cyanobacteria) (assembly GCA_035638855.1). GTDB lineage: Bacteria > Cyanobacteriota > Cyanobacteriia > Cyanobacteriales > Nostocaceae > Nodularia. The sequence continues at coordinate 97,204 of DASQZD010000036.1, forward strand.
GAAGAAATTCCAGCCGAATTTGCCCAAAAAGAAACAGAAATTGAAATGGGGCGGGATGATTTAGGTAACAAACCGCAGAACATCAAAGAAAAGATTGTTCAGGGACGAATTGAAAAACGCCTGAAAGAATTGACTTTGTTGGATCAGCCTTTCATTCGTGATCAGAGTATTTCTGTAGAAGACTTGGTAAAACAAGTTAAAGGCAAAGTAAACGAAGAGATCAAAGTTAATCGCTTTGTTCGCTATATCCTGGGTGAAGGCATTGAGAAGCAAGAAATTAGTTTTGCTGAAGAAGTGGCTGCACAAATGGGTAGCAAGTAACTTTATTTAGAAGTTAGGAGTTACAAAGGTAACTCACCACTTGTATAATCGCAGGTCAGTCATCAACTGGCCTGTGTTTTATTAGTTAGTGAGTGCAGAACCTCACCCCCAACCCCTCTCCTTAGTAAGGAGAGGGGAGATTTTGAGCCAATTCAAAAACCTTTATTTGCAGGTTATTGGATTGACATTTGTGAGTGAGTATTGTAGTGGGTAGTCAGAAGTTAGAAACCACAGATAAATAAAATAATAGGTACGTTTGTACCATAATAAAGTATGGCTGATGCCACGCTACGCTATCAGATGGGCAATTAATCAGAAAAGATATGGCTAGAGCAATTGAGCTAATTGAACGGGATATTGCAGCTTTGCAAGAAGCGATTCGAGCGATCGCAGCAGAACTCCACAATGCTTATGCCAGTTATTTAACCACTTTGGGGCAAGCTGTACGGAAACAGTTGATTTTAGCAAGTTACCATCTATGCACCCAAGGGTATCCCGAAAACTTTCTCAAGTTATCCCTGAATCAGCGCCAAAAATTGCAGCAAGCTATCCGCAATTTGGGTCAAGAGGCGGCTGAGTTATTACTTTCTTATCTCCAGAGTCAGGAAGATGAAGAGAATGAGGAGGATGAGGAGGATGAGGAGGATGAGGGCGATGAGGGCGATGAGGGCGATGAGGTAGTAACATATATTTTATCTGAATCATCTGCTTTGCCTGTGATCACTCCAGACCTGAAAAGTTTCAACCCTGATGTCACCAACCCAAGAGAACTGGCGAAATGGCAACATAATCTCGAAAATTTAATCCAACAGGCTCTAAAAAAGGTTTCCCACGACGCGAATCTTTTTTTACAAAAAGCTAGTATTTTACCCAAGAAATTACCAGAACCAATTTTAGAAGCGGCGGCGGCTGTCTCGGAAGCATCTGCTGAAGTGATGCCAGGGCCACCAAACCTCTTAAACTTGGTGGTGGAAATTGAAAATGAAAAAGATCCAGAAGACTCAAGACTGACACAGATTATGGCGATTAACCTCAGATTGGGGGAAATTGAATTTGCCGATACAAAACTTTCATCTGATCGCAGACAAATTCGGCATATCTTAGGTCAGTTAAACAAGTTAGGGCGAGATTATCAAAAAAAGCAAAAAGAACGCTCAGTTTCTGAAGCTGAATCTGCATGGCGTGCGAGTTGGTTTGAGTAGGGAGTGGGGAGTGGGGAGTAAAGAATTTTGGATTTTGGATTTGCGATTTTAGATTGCAGTCTAATCCAAAATCTAAAATCTAAAATCTAAAATTGATTGACCAATGACTAATGACAAACCAGATTGGGCGAGATTACACAAAGCCTTAGCAATAGAAGCAGACAAAGGCTTTACAGACTTGATGGGCAAACAATACCGCTTCAGTGAATTTCTCTGTTTAACTTTTGGGAAATTCCCCACAGGTTTGCCCCCAGTCGAACGTGGCCGTTGGCAAGAACTAGCGCCGAAATTTGCTAATTATCCCCATCTGGAACAGTCAGAAAGACAGCATCTCATAGCTGAAACTCGGAGGTATCTCTACCAACTACAGCAAGAACCAGAAGAAAGTAGCACAGAGAAATCACAGATATACCAACGCCAAAAGTCTCAACCGAAATCGCCAATTGTGGCGGAAGTGAGTCGGAGGTTAGCGCCAAACATTGACCAAAAAGTCAGCGATTTGCCAGAAATAGGCCCTCGTCAGGCTGATAAATTAGCGGCGCTGAATTTGCATACTGTGCGCGATTTGCTTTACTACTATCCCCGTGATCATATTGACTATGCGCGTCAGGTGAATATCCGGGAATTGCAGGGGGGTGAAACGGTGACAATCATTGCTAATGTGAAGCGTTGTAACTGTTTTACTAGCCCTAGAAATAAGAAATTATCGATTTTAGAATTAGTTCTCAAAGATAATACAGGTGAAATTAAAATTACTCGCTTTTCTGCGGGGGCGCGTTTTGCTAGTCGCGGTTGGCAAGAAGGTTTAAAACGCCGTTACCCAGTGGGTAGTATTTTGGCGGCTTGTGGGTTGGTGAAAGAAAGTAAATATGGATTAACGCTGGATAATCCGGAACTTGAGGTGTTAGCACATCCAGGAGATACGATTGATTCTTTGACTATTGGGCGGGTAGTGCCAATTTATGCTCTAACTGAGGGTGTGATGGCAACTATGGTGAGACAGGCGATAACGGCGGCTTTACCAGCTACGGTTCACCTCAAAGATCCTTTGCCTAAAGGGTTAAGGACAAAGTATAATTTGATGGAATTGAAGGATGCGATCGCTAATATCCATTTTCCAGATGACAGCGTGACTCTGCAAGCTGCTCGTCGTCGCCTAGTTTTTGATGAATTCTTTTACCTGCAACTCGGCTTATTACAACGTCAGCACCAAGCCCGCCAAATTCAAACCAGTGCTATTCTCGCCCCCAAAGGTCAGCTAGTCGAAAAATTCTCGGAAATTCTGCCTTTTCAACTCACCGGCGCACAGCAACGAGTCCTCAACGATATTCTCAACGACTTGGAAAAATCCACCCCGATGAATCGTCTGATACAGGGCGATGTGGGTTCTGGTAAAACAGTAGTGGCTGTGATTGCGATCCTCGCCGCCATTCAATCGGGATATCAAGCAGCGTTAATGGCTCCCACGGAAGTTTTAGCAGAACAGCATTATCGCAAGTTAGTGAGTTGGTTTAACTTGTTGCATTTACCCGTGGAATTACTGACAGGTTCTACCAAAGTTGCCAAACGGCGAGAAATTCACTCTCAGCTAGTCACAGGTGAATTACCCCTATTAGTGGGAACTCATGCTTTAATTCAAGACACTGTTAATTTTAACCAATTGGGCTTAGTGGTAATTGATGAACAACATCGCTTTGGAGTGAAACAAAGGGCGTTGTTACAGCAAAAAGGCGACCAACCCCATGTATTAACTATGACCGCCACCCCCATTCCTCGGACGTTAGCATTAACAATACATGGGGATATGAATGTCAGCCAAATTGATGAGTTACCACCAGGACGGCAAAAAATTCAGACGACTCTATTAACAGGGCAACAACGCGCCGAAGCTTACGACTTAATGCGCCGGGAAGTTGCCCAAGGAAGACAGATTTATGTAGTTTTACCTCTGGTGGAAGAATCGGAAAAATTGGACTTGCGGTCAGCCGTAGAGGAGCATCAGAAGTTACAAGAAAGTATTTTCCCTGACTTTCAAGTAGGTTTGCTGCATGGTCGGATGAGTTCCGCAGATAAGGATGAAGCGATTACCAAATTCCGCGATAATCAAACGCAAATTTTGGTTTCTACTACCGTTGTAGAAGTGGGTGTAGATGTTCCCAATGCAACGGTAATGCTGATTGAAAATGCTGAAAGATTTGGCTTGTCACAACTGCATCAATTGCGCGGGCGTGTTGGTCGTGGTGCGGCGCAGTCTTACTGTTTATTGATGAGTAGTTCTAAGAGTGCTGATGCTCAACAACGGTTGAAGGTATTGGAACAATCCCAGGATGGCTTTTTTATCTCGGAAATGGATATGCGGTTTCGAGGACCTGGGGAAGTGCTGGGAACTCGTCAATCTGGTGTAGCTGATTTCACTTTAGCAAGTTTAGTAGAAGATGAGGAAATTTTGCTGTTAGCTCGACAAGTTGCGGAGAAGGTGATCGAGATGGATGCAACTTTGGAACGTTGGTTTTTGATGAAAGCCGAGTTAAAGTATCGCTATGAACGGTTAATGGGTGGGGCGATTTTGACTTAATTTTATTTTTGTCTCGCGCATTCGTTGAAAACCTTCCCGCAGGGTTAGGCGCAAAGGGGGAAGATTTTATATTGTAGAACATCCCTTGATGTATGGGTGCGATATCTAAGATGTATGGGTGCGATATCTAAAATATTGATTGGGTAGAGGTTTTATCATAAAATGTTGATTATTAATGTAAGTTGCCGAAAGAGTTGATAGATAATAATATGGATTTTTCTTCTGGGATTGATAAATCTCATGGTCGAAACTCAGATTCTTTGACATTTACCGAACCAGCAATAGGTCGCTTGCTGTTTCCTGGAGCAGTAGTAGATGCAGACGAAGTTTATCTCTTTCATCAGACAATTGAGCAGGATATCGCTAAACTATCAGGAGACTCTAAAAGAGTGCCGTGTGAGTTTCCGAGTGTTGCCAAGCGATCGCTAGAATCTGGCAAACTGTTATGGATTGTGAAAACTCCGGGAGTCCCTTTAGCGGTAACCGATCAAAAGCTCTGGCTGATTGAAGGACGAGAGACACAGTTTCGCATCCTAGCCCTCCATACTAAAACCGGCAAAACTATCCACACCTCAGACTGGTTTGAAATGTTGTTGGGCTTCCCTGCCATGTTCAACTATCAGTCGGGTTTGGGCTTATCCTTCCGAGTCGAGGCTCGCTGGGCTACCCTAACGAAACATCTCTGGATCAGGGTTGATGGTAACAGGTGGTACGAGGGTGGATTAAATATAGGTGAAGAAATGGAGGCCGCAAGCCGCCATACCATTTCGTTACTCGTGAAAGTTATTCCCGCAACAGGAGAAATATCATTAGCCAAAACAAATTATATGCAAGGGGAGATAATCTTGGGGAACAAATTGCTGGAGCCGTCGCAGGTAGAACTTCCTATCCCTTTGCTGGAGCCGCACAAAGAAGTTGCTATCCCTTTTCCGAGCGGCTGTGTTGAAGAAGCTCAAGTCAACTCCTCTCTAATTCCCTCTTCGGGGTATGATGTACCGCGATTGGTTAAACTCTCTCACTACGTCGTGTCACTTGAGGCTTCACATATCGAGCAATTTCCCTGGCAAGTACTTCTTCTTCTACAGGTGCATTCACCAGACCAAAAGCAGGTGGTATGGCAGCAGTATATGGGGGATTACCATCAAGAGCCAGCCCACTGCTAAAGAGATCGATATGGGTTTTCTTAATTTGCTTTACATAGCTGACTGCTTCCGTTATGGCAAGGATCTTGGTTCAATACCATCTTTGGGTTCGTTCTGATCAAAAGGTGAATCAACGAGAAATTAGAAAAAACTAAAAACCTACCAAAATGGCACCCGTGTTGAGATTAAGTCAGTTAAATTGTAGAAGACAAAAAACAGCACGGGTTTTCTTAATCGAGATGATAAAAAATCACTTTACCTTGATTAATGAATAACAGTTTAAATAATTAGGCTTGGTATTTGTCGCACCAGGAATATGAAATGTGGAAAAATCTGCAATTGACTATCCGCATAACACCAAAGTTCAGGAACACCCAACGCCACATAAGCTGAAAGTTGAGTCTTTGAGGTTACGTCTATTTCAATCGCTAAATCTGGCGGCGGATCAACTGATAAATTCAGTCGATTTTTATCGATCATTCGTGCTGCATTTTGAATCAGGACTTACGCAAAAATTGCCGAAAAGCTTAATTTATCGAACCGCCAAGAAGCCTTGGCGCTAGCCTCTCCCTTTGGGAGAAGAACGCCAAGAACTCGTAGAGTGTGCGTAAGTCCTATGAATATAGCAATCCTATCTGATTTGCTCTCCACAGAGAGGCTGGGATATAAAATTTTGTAATATTTAACACATTCAATCATCAATCATCAGCTATCCCTAACGCCACCATCAGCAGAAAGAATGTGGGGATCGCTTGCTCTATTCTTCACAGTTTGTTACAAAAGTATAAAGAACTTCTAGAGATCCAAAACTTCATGTTCGGCGGACTTACTGGTTTAAAAGATTCTCAAAGCACAGATTGGGGAGAGCGAATGCTAAACACAGTCGCCAGCCAAACGATTCGCCACTTGTTTACCCAAAGCGAGTCAGTAGAAGTCTTCGTGCGCTGCTATCCCTCCAGCAAACTGTTGCAAGGCAGCATTGGTAGCTTTAAGATGAGCGGTAGGGGCTTGGTGATTCGTAAAGATTTTTTGGTCGAGGAAATGTCCTTTGAAACCGATGCAGTTGCCATTGACTTCGGTGCGGTTCTGAGTGGTAAGCTCAACCTCAAGCAACCTACCCAAGCGATCGCTAACGTAATTCTATCAGAAGCAGGCATTAACCAAGCCTTCAATGCCAAACTGGTGACACAGCACCTGGTTAACCTCACATTACCCTCCTTGACTGCAATATCCGGCGGTGAACCAGTTTCCTTTACCGATATTCAAGTAGAACTCTTAGCAGAAAATCATCTGCGGATTGTAGCTAAAGCAGATTTAAATAATGGCGAACTCATACCACTGAGCATGGTCATGAGTGTAGCGGTAGAAAGACGGCGGCGGATTTCCTTCAAAAACCCGAAAATTGAGCTTGACTCAATCCCAGAAGCACAACAAGAAATGTCCCAAACATTGAGTATGGCTCTGGCAGAAATTTTAGATAATATGGTTGACTTGGATCGCTTTGACCTTGATGGTGTGAAAATGCGGCTGAATCGTTTAGAAACTGAAGGTAAAAAATTAATTTTCAGTGGTTATGCGGAAATAGAACGTATTCCCCATAACCCTTAAAATACAGAACCTCACCCCGCCTTTGACTTACGTCAAAGTCTCTCCTCTCCTTACTACGGAAAGGAGTTGGGGGTGAGGTGTTTCTATCGTCCCACACCGACATATTGGAAACCAGCCCTAACCATAGTTTCAGGGTCGAGGAAGTTACGACCATCGATCATCACGGGATGGTTCATTAATTTTGCCATCTTAGCGTAATCTAGATTGCTAAACTGCTGCCATTCTGTGACTAATACCAAAGCGTCGCAGCCATCAGCCAGCCTTTCAGCATCAGTTTCCACTAACACGCCTGTCAGACCATGACGTAAACCTGTTTGGGAAACAATGGGGTCATAAGCTTTGACTTTAGCTCCTAGTCGGTTGAGCTGCTCAATCAAATTCAGTGCTGGCGCATCGCGCAGATCATCGGTATCTGGTTTGAAGGTTAAACCCAGAAGTCCGATAGTTTTACCTTTGAGAATTTTGAGAACTTGCTGGAGTTTTTCCAAAGCAATTAGGCGTTGGCGCTCGTTGACACTGACAGCAGCTTTCATAATCTGGGCTTCATAGCCATAGTCATCAGCAGTGTGAATCAGTGCGGAGACATCTTTCGGGAAGCAAGAACCACCCCAACCAATACCAGCGTTTAAAAATTTGTTACCAATACGGGAATCTAAGCCAATGCCTTTTGCGACTTGGGTAACATCAGCACCGACGCGATCGCAAATGTTAGCAACTTCGTTAATAAAGCTAATTTTGGTGGCTAAAAAGGCGTTAGCAGCGTATTTAATCATCTCTGCGGAACTGAGATCTGTAGATAATACAGGTACGTGTGGTAAAGATTTATCAGCCGCATACTGACGTTCGACAATGGGCGTATACAGTTCTTTCATTAAGGCGATCGCTCTTTGACTATTGCCGCCTAAAACGATACGATCAGGGTTAAAAGTATCATACACCGCCGAACCTTCACGCAAAAATTCTGGATTGCTGACCACATCAAATTGGGCTAAATCTTCAGGTGATTTTTCACCACTGGCTACTCCACCTGCGGGTACGAGTATTTTCTGACGTTCAACAATACCATCTAAAACAATCATTCTTACCCAGTCACCAGAACCAATGGGGACTGTAGATTTATTCACAATTACCTTATAACCACCGTTGAGATTTTCGCCAATACCACGAGCCACAGCTTCTACATAACGGGTGTCACTTTCGCCAGTGGGTAAAGGCGGTGTTCCTACAGCAATAAATAGAACTTCCCCGTGGGCAACTCCGGCGGCAATATCTGTAGTAAAATGAATTTTCTCTGTTTTAATGGCAGACTGCATAATCTCTGAGAGTCCAGGCTCAAAAATAGGGGACTGCCCAGATTTCATTAATTTAACTTTTTCTTCATTATTATCGACGCAAATTACATCATGCCCGATATGAGCCAAACAAGCACCTGTAACCAAACCAACGTAACCAGTACCAATTACGCAAACACGCATTGAGTTTAACTCCTCACTTTTTTGGGGTTAGTCTTTTAAAAAAACGTCAAATATGACACTTATATCTACTGGAAAAACCAGTAACTGAAGTACAGGCTACTGAAAAGATGAGCCTCCACAAACATTTAGAGCAGCGTTTAGCACTAGCCTCAAAACCTAAATTCTAGGTATCGCTGTTCATTCGCTTACGGAAATCCTCTACTGTCAGTTTTAACCCCTCTTGTAGCGGAATGGTAGGTTCCCAATTTAACAAGGTTTTAGCTTTGGTAATATCAGGCTGACGACGACGAGGATCATCAGAAGGTAGTGGCTCAAACTTAATTGCTGCGTCCGGGTTCACCATGTTTTGTACAGCTTGCGCTAATTGCAAAATTGTGTACTCCCCAGGATTACCCAAATTCACTGGGCCAACATAGTCGCCATTCATCAGGCGGATAAATCCTTCTACCAAGTCAGAAACGTAACAGAAACTGCGAGTTTGCGAACCATCACCGTACACAGTTAAAGGATTACCCTTTAAGGCTTGAACTATGAAGTTACTCACTACCCGACCATCGTTTTCTAACATTCTCGGACCGTAAGTGTTGAAAATCCGCGCCACCCGAATCTCGACTTTATTTTGTCTGTAGTAATCAAATGCCAAAGTTTCGGCAATCCGTTTGCCTTCGTCGTAACATGAACGGATACCGATAGGATTAACGCTACCCCGATACTCTTCCGTTTGGGGATGAACTTCAGGATCACCATAAACTTCGCTGGTGGAGGCCAAAAAGAACCTAGCCTTAACCCGTTTAGCTAATCCCAACATATTCATTGTCCCCATGACGTTAGTTTTAACGGTTTTGACTGGGTTGTACTGATAATGTACAGGAGAAGCTGGACAGGCTAGATGATAAATTTGATCCACTTCTAAGCGAATTGGTTCTGTGATGTCATGGCGGATCATCTCAAAATTGGGATTATTTATCCATTTGAGGATATTGTGTTTATGACCTGTATAAAAGTTGTCTAAGCAAATAACCTCATGCCCTGCGGGTATTAATCTGTCAATCAGATGAGAACCAATAAATCCAGCACCGCCTGTCACCAAAATTCTCATAGTTTCCGAGTTATTGTATAAATATTTCTAGTTGCTTTCTAAGAATAAGTTAGAGTTACCAGTTTTGCTCGACAAATATTAAACGCTCAGAGCTATTTTTAGCAAAAGATTTGAATGCAGTATATACTCAATTGTGTAAAATTGAAACTCAATTATTAAATAATTTCTATAACAAGGTATCAAACATCCTCAGAGGATGCTCTGGTTTGGGTGATAATTCATCAAATCTTTAATTAATTTCACGCGGAACCTCTCTCTGGTTCTGCTACGCAAAACTTTTATCTCTCCTGACCCAGGAGAGGGCTATCTGTGAGGACAGGCTAACAAAACCGCTTGTTTCTCCGCTTAAACAGGACTTGGAGACTGGGAAATCTCTCGTATTGACATTTGCGCTTGAGTGTGTTGTGGTTCTCCCAGCATGACAATAGAGCAGGTAAGTTGCCCAGCTAACTGGGTTGTAGCATCACTTATAGCTAACCCACCAGAGCTTGTACGATTACGTATAAAGGGTAACACTACTAAATCATATAATCGTGCTGCCTGTAAAATTGCTTGGGCAGCATTTTCGTGAGCGATGATTTGAATTTCTGGGGGATGAGGCACAGCTAATTGAGACATTAACAGTGCGAGGTGCGTTCGCGCCAGCGCTGACTTGTCAGTTCGCTGGCTAGCGATTTTATGGGAACCACGAGCTTCACCCATGCACACATGGAGTACAGTAACTTGGGCTTGATTAGCCTCAGCCAGCATCTGGGCAAATTGTACAGGTTGCAATGATGATGCTGTTAAGTTTTCTAAAGGTACTAAGATGCGTTGAATTTTTTTGGGTGAGTCCATCAGACGAGTCACCGCCACTGGACAATGAGATGCCCACAGTACGCTATCAATCACATTACCAAATAAACGCGCTCTCACGCCAGTGCGTTTACCCCAACCCATGATAATTAAACTCGCCTTTTGTTCGCGGGCGGCTCGACTAATACCTAGAGCAAAAGCATCATCAATTCGCAGCAATGGTTCTACTTCTGCTCCTAAGAATCGACTTTGGGCTGTGGCTTTTGCGAGTAACCTTTCACTCCGGCGCAGAGCAGTTTCTAACTGTGGTGCATCCATCTGAGCCGTAGCAGTGGCGATCGCTAATGGGACAATTTTACCTTGGGCTTGATTTGCTAATAAGGCCGCCATTTCCAGCAAATACTGCTGAGTTTGAGGATTATAGACAGGTACAACTATAGTCACAGAACCGTCTTTGGCTTCTGAGTTCTGCTCAAACAGAGTGGGAGGATCTGCTGGTGTAACTGCTGTGGAAACCAAAGCACGGGCTGTCTGACTGGTGATCCATAGCCCTAAGATTGAAGTCACGAGCATTAAAACAAAGGCACTGTTTAATACTGGCTGCGGAAACAACCCAGCCCGATATCCCACAAAAGTAGCGGCTAAAGTTGTACCCATCTGTGGTATGGATAGCGACCACATGGTAAGCATTTCCCCCCAGTTGTAGCGGTAAATCAGTTTTGTGAATAAAGCTGCGATGAATTTGCTGGTAATTAAACCCACTACTATCAAAAAGGTTAATTGCCGATTGTCAATGTTGGTAATCAAAGTCCGTAGATCCATGATTGAGCCAAAATTGACCAAGAAAATGGGAATAAATAGGAAACTGCCCATAAATACCACCTTTTCTTTCACTGGACCTTCACCCACGGCTTGATTTACCGCCAAACCTGCCAAAAAAGCTCCGACAATTGTTTCTATCCCAATTAATTGAGCGCCCACCGCCGCCAAAAATAGGGTAAGCAACACAAACAAAAACTTATTCCCCTCGTCGTCTCCAAATTGCCGCAAAAATTCTTTGCCAGCCCAATCAAATCCCAGCAAAATGGTCATAGTGTAAACACTTAACCGAATCAAGAGGGGAAGTAGTTGAGCGAAGCTGAATGGCCCAGTATCAGTAGTAGCTACACAAACAGCTAATACCAGCACAGCGCTGAGATTGGTAAAAATGGTGGCTCCCATTGTCATCGTCACAGCTTCATTATTTAGCACCCCCAGACGACTGAGAATGGGATATGCCAACAGGGTATAGTTAGCTAACAAAGAGCCAATTAAAATCGCAGCATTCCATTCCCAATGAAAAAACTGTCCGATTAAGGTTCCGAGGACGAGGGGGAAACTAAAGGTGAGGATACCAAATACCCAGGAGCGTTGGTTGCATCGGCAGAAATGCTTGACTTCTACTTCTAAACCTGCTACAAACATCAAGTAAAATAGGCCAATGTCTGATAACAGCTTAATGATCGGTGATTCTGCATGGAAGAGATCCCAGCCTGATGGCCCCAGTACTACCCCAGAAAAGACTAAGCCGATTAATGCTGGTAGTCTCAACCTTTCAAATAGGATGGGTACAACTAAGATCACCACCAGCAAAACTGCAAAGCTCACAATTGCTTCCTCGCCGAGAACTTGAGAAATTGGTTCCAGAGCCAGTACTTGTGATAATAGTTCCATTATGTTGGACTTTAAGGGGCGACGGTAAAGTTGCGATTACGTAGAAAAAAATCTACTAAAAAATGATCAAGGAACGTAAAAGCCACCCTGACGAAGAATTAACAAATTTACATTTACACTACCTAGCTGATTGTCTCAAAACTAACTATCTAGGGATGGATTTGACTTAAAATAGTGCATTATGTTTCTGTTCTGGGCGGGCAGGATGCTCACCCCACAATAGTTTTGTCTATTGCACTATTTTAGGCTTGTCAGTCTACTAGGGATGGATTTGACTTAAAATAAACCGTAAGCGATCGTAGTCGTCTTTTAACAAAATGCTCAGAGTACGTCCAGCTTTAATCAGCCATTCTCTGTCAGCTTTGCGTAACTGGTAGACATGGCGGATAGCTGCTGCTGTTAATGCCTCTACTGGCGCACCAGTGACAGAAAGCAATGTCCGCAAAAAATCTACTGACTCAGTGAATTTGATGATGGCTTCTGGTTCACAGCGATAAACAGCTTGGTGAATTTGCGGAGGCCGGGGTGGTAGATACTGATATACTCCTGAGTTAGAGTCTAGTGTTCGGGACGAATGCTCAAACCCCACAATGGCTGCCCGAAATTCAGTTTTGAGCATGGCAAAAATTTGGGGTTGTTCCTCGCGTAAATCCTGTAATGATAACCCCAGCGCCACAGCCCGATGTACCGAATCAATGGGTATGGTTGTAGCTTGATACAGCACAGCATAAATTTGATTGCCTGACTCTTCATCCACAGCACAAACCCAACTACCAAAAGAAGGCATGGGGGGAAAACTCAAGTCTTCTGGTTCCAAACACTGTGATACAAATTCGGTAGAAGTAGTTTCGATTACCTCCGCAATGTGGTTGGGGTGGCGAACTGCTTGCAGCAGCGCTTCGCTATTATTGGTGGCAAACTGTGGTAAAGGTAGGCGCATATTAGTTATTAGTCCTTGGCCATTAGTCCTGAGTAATTAGTCCCCAGTTTTTTACTCGGTAACTAATTACTGATAACTAATGACTATTAATCTATTTACCTTTTCTTCCGGCTGTAAGTTCTACGGCTTCCAATTCTGATAGGCGAAAGGTAATTAATTTATCCCAGTTGCCACCTTCAAATAATACAGCTACCTTGCCATCACTGATACGTTGTACAAGTCCTTCGTAGCGATAATAGGTGTCTGCGGGATTTTTGACGCGAACTGTTGATCCAGGCAGAATCATGATGTTTACCCTCGCTGGTTTACTGTTAATAGCTTAATACTTATTATTAGTCTATAGTCAAGAGTCGATAGTTCCTAGCCTGTTGACAGAAGAGGGGGCAGAGTGAGAAGAGGAACGGTTGTTAAACAGAATAAGTGTAAAGTAATTTGCAACTCACCGACGCTCACGGCGAAGCCTGTTCCCCGCACCCCTTGCCCTCTTTGGTCAACCGAATATTGCTGGGAAACATGATTGAAATGATTTAGATGGTTCATCAATAGCATTTTTGCCAGAATTATTCAGCTTCAGGGACAATATTATATAGAACTATACTTCATAAATTTTAATAATGACCGGAACTACACAGCAGATCCCTTCTGTCAACTTAGAAAAACTGGTTTGGACTTGGCAAGGTTACAAAATTCAATATACGGTCATGGGTACAGGTCGCCCTTTGGTACTGGTTCACGGCTTTGGTGCTTCTATTGGACACTGGCGGAAAAATATCCCGGTTTTAGCCAACGCAGGCTATCGGGTTTTTGCTTTGGATCTTTTGGGTTTTGGTGGTTCTGATAAAGCCCCAATTGATTACACTGTAGAAGTGTGGGTAGAACTGCTGAAAGATTTTTGGGCAGAACACATCCAAGAACCTGCGGTATTTATAGGTAACTCTATTGGCGCACTTATCAGTTTGATGGTGCTGGCTGAACATCCAGAAATTAGTGCTGGTGGTGTTTTAATTAACTCTGCTGGTGGTTTGAGTCATCGTCCTCATGAGTTAAATCCACCTTTACGCATGGTGATGGGAGCTTTTAACAGATTTGTGCGATCGCCAATCACAGGTACATTTGTCTATAACCGCATTCGTCAAAAATCCCAAATTCGTCGCACCCTATACCAAGTTTACCGCAACCGTGAAGCCGTCACAGATGAATTAATCGATATCCTTTATACCCCATCTTGTGATCCGGGAGCGCAGCAAGTTTTCGCCTCCATCCTCACAGCCCCTCCTGGCCCCACTCCAGAGGAACTATTACCCAAAATCACACGTCCTTTATTAGTAATTTGGGGTGCTGATGATCCCTGGACACCAATTACCGGGGCAAAGATTTATGAACAGGCGTGCGAAAATGGCAAAGACATCCAGATTGTTCCCATTCCTAACGCTGGTCATTGTCCCCACGATGAAGTTCCAGATGTCGTTAACGCCCACATTGTCGCTTGGTTGGCGCAAAATACATAGTTGAGGATACAGATGCCCTCTGGGCATCTATCCACAGGCTAGATGCAAAAACTATTTTCTATTCATACAATGCGTCTTTGTGTGGGCAGGGTAACAATACTGGGTAAAAATCTCTTATTTTTTTATTGCACCTTGACAAAATCAGACTTAGATGGTGTGTGTAATGGAGTTTGATGTAGATAATCGAGAGGTAATTCGCCTCAGTCATTATCCTGATTTTTCTGAGCTAGGCTATCAAGTTATTAGAGAACTAGGACGCAATCAGGTAGAGGGGCGGATTACTTACCTAGCTAAAGTCTGTAAATCTCATCAACAGGTAGTAATTAAAGAGTTCAATTTAGCCAGTACCAGTGTTGACTGGTCAGGTTTGAGAACTTATGAACATGAAATCGAAATCTTGCAACAACTGAATCACCCTCGTATCCCCCGCTACATCAACTCTTTTCAAATGCCAGATCATTTTTATCTGGTACAAGAGTATAAAAACGCTTTATCTCTGGGCTTACGACGCAGTTTCAACCCCGAAGAAATCAAACAAATAGCGGGATCAATTTTAGAGATTTTAGTTTATTTGCAACAACGAGCCGACCCAATTATTCATCGGGACATTAAACCAGAAAACATCTTAGTTGATGAGCATCTCAATGCTTACTTAGTTGATTTTGATTTGGCTAGGTTAGAGCGCGTGAAAATGGATATCACCAGCTTGGCTTCCGGAACCCCAGGTTTTATGCCACCAGAAGAGCCGCTTGGTTATACTCTCACCAAAGCTTCAGACCTGTATAGTTTAGGGGTGACACTGATTTGCTTACTGACTGATACCCGTTCTATTGATATTTGTCAGTTAATAGATCATAAATATCGGTTGAATTTCCAAAAATTAGTTCCCCAACTCAATGCCCGTTTTAAATTGTGGTTGATGAAATTGGTGAAATGTCAAGGAAAATACCGCTATCCTAATGCATCTCTGGCTTTAAAAGCACTGAGTTCAATTCAAGTTACTGGTAATAATCATACCATAGATACTTTATTTGCGGCAATCAAATTGAGACAAAAAACAGCTGTGCTGTGCCTAGCCATAATGGGGATGATGGTATTAGCAACAACAACTTTAAAACTTTCCGAACCAGGTGGCGTAGCCCAGCAGATGAAAAGTAGGGAGTGAGAAGAGGCAGGGGTGAGGGGTGCAGGGT
>DASQZD010000037.1:0-152775 GCA_035638855.1 Nodularia sp. (in: cyanobacteria)
GTAGCTTGGCACAATTAAATATAAAACCTCGCTTCCATTCCTCTCCCCTACCAGGTGAGAGGCTTTGACTCCCCCTTCCCTGCTAGGGAAGGGGGTTGGGGGGTTAGGTTTAGATTATATTTTTTAACGCCCACTTACTTACCAGTATTAATTGTCGCATTAGGCATCACATAAAATTCGCTACTTTCTTTATCTGGGGCTTGGATTCACAACTTACTGCCATATTTCTGAAAAAATCCGCCCCTTCTCAATTATTTTCTTTTTTTCCTGTTTCCACAACCAACAAAAGCAACAAAAACATAGGCTTTCTCTGTCTCTGTCCTCATAGCAGAAATATTTGCATATGGGACAAAGTAAAAATAAATTTTAACGAGTTTAAAATTTTTTCGTCTTGGGAATAGGACGCATCGCTTCTCTACCCAGAATAAACATTCCCGTTACACCCAAACTGACAAACCAAACATATTCATACCAATATTGGCGAACTTGCTCAACCGTATTCATGACTGGATGCAAAGAGTTAATATAAAGTAGCAGCATCAGTATCATCAACGCCCCAAAACCCACAAAGCTTAAACCAATATAAATCCGGGCTGGACGCAGTTCAAAGTCGCTAATTTCCTCTAGATTAATTTCCGCCAGTTCCTGCAAAGATTCATCAGCCACAGTTGAAGCTACTTGCAATTTCTGACTGAGTTTTGGCGGTAATATAGGTGTCAGTGTTGCTACCGTCGGGCGACGCAGCACAGCCTCAGTGTATCGCAGCAATTGCAGTGGCTGACGAGTCGGACTCGGTTGAGCAAATTCAATATTTTTCGCAGCAATTGGGGCGGTGGCTTTACCTTCACAATCCATAGCACAGCTAAGAAGAAATAGGATATTTATAGCCTAGCGAATTCGTTAGCACTCCGGCAAATACCAAAAGGTGATTTTATGAATCTACCCCAGGAATGATTTAAATTAAAACTCGTTCAAAAGCCTCAATTAAGCGGTCAACTTCCTCAAGGGTATTGTAATGTACCATACTGACGCGGATGATACCACCTTGAGGAGCTAAACCCAAATATTCAATCAGGCGTTTAGCATAAAAATCGCCGTAGCGAATCCCAATATAATCGAGATCGATTTGGAGGGGAATCGTTGAACTATGAACGCCGTCAACTGCAAAAGATATCGTCGGTACACGCAATTCACGATTCGCCGTTGATTTACCAATGACGCGGATTTTCGGATGACTGTTCAGGTATTGTAGCAGGCGATCGCTCAAATTTTCTTCATGCACACTGATCAAATCAAACACCTGTGCCATTTGATTTCTGAGTTCCGGTGCAGTTTCATCACCATAATGTAATTGAGCTAATTCACTCAAATAATCACATAAACCCAACATCCCATAAGTTAATTCAAAATTCAGATTTCCTAACTGAAACTTATAAGGAATATCAGACTGCTCAATAAAATAATGGTTCAGTCCCGGTATTCTTAATAACTGTTCTCCTTTACCATAAAGTAAAGCACAGTGAGAACCATAGACTTTATAACAACTCAGAACATAAAAATCCACATCTAAATCTTGAACATCAATTAATCTATGTGGCGCATAAGCTACCCCATCCACACAAACCATCGCCCCACGTTCATGGACAAATGCCGTAATTTCCTTAATCGGGTTGATAGTTCCCAAGACATTAGAAGCATGAGTCAAAGCCACTAATTTTGTGCGCTGATTCATTAATACTTCTAAATCTTCCAAATGCAGTTCTAAAGTATCTGGGCGAATTTGCCAAACTTTAACTGTAACTCCTTGTTTTTCCAGCGCTACCCAAGCCCCAATATTAGATTCATGGTCACAATTAGTAACAATCACCTCATCCCCAGGCGTAAAAGTTTGACTCAAACACAGTGAAAGTATTTTCAACATCATAGTAGTGGATGATCCCATGACCACTTCATGCGGTGATTTGGCGTTAATCAAAGTCGCCATTCCCTCATTAGCCAAAGCCACCCTTTCACCAGCTAGTTGAGAAACTTGATAAGAAGCCCCCAGTTGGACATTAGTAGTCAAGAGAAATTCACTAATTCTATCTACTACTGTTTTCAGAGTTTGTGACCCACCAGCATTATCAAAAAAAGTCCAATTTCCAGCCAGTGCTGGAAAATATGAGCGAACTTTGTCAATATTTAGGAACATAGTCTAATTTTTCTCTAATGGGCTTGATAAATCGAAGGTACACCACAAACCAAGAATGATGCCAAAATGTATCCTTTGTCCCTGACTTAGCCAACAGGTACGTCACCCAGTAGGCAATCTACATCCTCGTGTGGTAATACTATTTTTTGGTGAGAAATCGCGCCGCAGTTCTGTCTTTATACTTTTCGAGGGGTCTACCTAAAGACTGATACCAATTTATCTTTAAATATGCCATTCTGAGCAAAGTGTCTAAATATAGAGTTCCTTTCAGACCGACTCATTAAGGCAAGTACCTGTGTAACTGAACTTGGTATTATAAAAAAAATGGTTCTCAAAAGTTGAGATGTTTTGATTCTTCACAATTTTCTCTATTTTTTTTGATAAGTTAAAGATAGATCCAAAAAATATTGTGTTAAATATCAATTCCTTGAGCAAAAGTAAAAAAATGAGCTATGGATACTGCTGTTAGATATGATATTGGGGTTATTAGGGAAGAAGCACGTCAATTGGTCAAAAAGGGACTTCTTGACCGTCAACAGCCCATTTACTCGCTATGTAGATATGTTCCTAATCGTGACTGGATATTGTTTGAAAACGAGCTAGAAAAGCATGATTTTTTGCTCAGAGATAGGATTATTGACCTATTGAGTAGTGAAACATGGGAAGAAGATTGATTCTGTAAAAATTAATTTGACTTCAGCAAATTGCAGAAGAAAGTCAGAAGAGAAAACCCACGAATTAATTCGGGGTTTTTAAATGTGATTCGCTTTTTTGTGCATTTGTTAGATCCAACATTATCTAGCGTTTTTCGGTTGATTGATTCAGGTAAAAGAACCTCTCCCCACAAGGGAGGATGGAACTATGACATAATTTATACCAATTTTATGTAAGGCTGCACAAAATCATGAAACCCATGAATTCATCCGTCTTTATCTGCGTTGATCTGCGTTCAATTATTCTTGAAATCTTATTCTATGCAGCTTCATCTTAATTTGGTATTATTATGATTAGCAACCGCTATCTCAATCTTTATTAAGCTGACACATCTTTTACTCCAATCCAGCCAGTTATACTTTTACCTTTACTGGCGTAAATGATATTATTCTTGTCTCTAGGCTGAATTTTTTCGGCTAACTTATCAGCAAAAGCCTTTTCCAGAGAACTAGGATTTGCTAGATAAAATACTGGCATATCTTGCCAACAATGACGGCAAAACCAAGCAAAACCTGAAACACGTATATGCGGTAAAAGTAATCTTGAACAACAAGGACAGTAATTCATCATATTCTACAATCCTCATAATAAAAAGCTGTGTCTTGAAAATCAGGTCTGTTAATTAATCAGCCCATAGTCATTTAAAAAACTATTTATCTTTCAAGTGTAATTAAAAATTATGAGAAGCTGACAAAAAAATTGATATTACGCAATTTTTTGCAATATTTAGACATAAACTATTATGTAGTAAACTCAATTTTGCTTACCAACACTTGACATTCACTTAATTGCTGATAATGTCCGCAAAAGCTCGCCCCGCTTTTCACCCAATACTCTTGGTGTTAAGAAAATTGTAGGTTGGGTAGAACGCTTTAGCGATACGTTCCTTGCTCCGCAACGCTGAAGCGAACAACCTAACCTACGTAGACGTTGACTATTAGGCTGAACTGAACGTATTGGCTTTTAACCAACCCGAATGAGACTTTGGACAACCAAAATTTATTGTGGAGAGGGCAAAGATTCCCGCTCATCACCTATGACTTGTTAATCCAAAATTGGTAGTGGTGAGACACAGCTAAAATAGTGCTTTAATCAAAACCATTTATCGGCGGCTAAACTAAAGCACTATTTTAGAATTGTCAGTCCACTACATCTGAAGTTTGATGAAGTTCAGCTACTGAACAGCACCCAATGCTTAGACTGCTTCTGTATTCTTCTCCCCAGTACGAATACGGATAACTTGCTCTACAGGCGAGATAAAAATTTTGCCATCGCCGATTTCGCCGGTGCGCGCAGCAGCAATGATTTTATCCACCACCATATCCACCTGGTTGTCCTCAATCACGATTTCCACTTTCAGTTTTTGCAGAAACTCAACGGTGTACTCAGAACCGCGATAGCGTTCTGTTTGCCCTTTCTGCCGTCCAAACCCCCGGACTTCCGAAACCGTCATCCCGACAATACCAGCGTTGACTAAAGCAATTTTCACTTCATCAAGCTTAAATGGGCGAATTATTGCTTCTACTTTTCTCATCATTTCGACTCCTTAACTTCTAATAGGTTCGTTTTTGAACCTCGCATGACGAATAGTCAGGCGATTCCTACTTCACTGAGTCTTGCCTGAATTGCACCAGGTCTTATAGATTATCCATAGGCGTTTCTCGTCTGTTGTAGCACCGACAGCGACTATTAATCAATTTAACCAGATATCATGTCAGACACCTTCACCGTGAGGGCTATTCTCAAAAAATATGTCAAAATTGCCACTTTTTTCAACTTTATGCCCTCGACCGAAATAGTTCTAACTCAGCGTGGAGATTTTGCTGAAGTTTTTCTATGTAATTTTTGTCACGCCAAAACCAATGAGCAGAAAAAGCTTAGTTATCACCGTAGTCACATAGGTGAGGTCAACT
Source organism: Nodularia sp. (in: cyanobacteria) (assembly GCA_035638855.1). Classification (GTDB taxonomy): domain Bacteria; phylum Cyanobacteriota; class Cyanobacteriia; order Cyanobacteriales; family Nostocaceae; genus Nodularia. The sequence goes on from DASQZD010000037.1 coordinate 4,819, forward strand.
AACGATTTTGATTTTCAAACAAGGGACGCATAATCAAATACCCCGCCCCAAAAGCAGTGAGCATGATTAACAAGATAGTAACAGCTAACCACCAGCCATTCAATTCTTTGACTTTTTTTACCATCGGCGAATAATAATAGTTGACCTCTTGCTCTTCTATAAAAAATGTCTCTGGTATCATCTGATTTATTTCCACAGGTGCAGAAAAGTCCGAGTCATGGCGTTTTTCCTTCACCACCGGTGGACGTTGACGAGACACCTTTTGAGGTGGACTGGCTGCTGTGGCTGGGCTTTTCACTTCACCCGCAGCATTGGTGGGTTGGGGATGACTCGGTTGAGGACTAGAATCTACAAACTTTTGCAGGTGTGAAAAAGACTGAACAACTTTGGTAATTTCTTGGCGGAGTAATTGATTTTCTTGCTCTAGTTGGTGATTTTGGTTAGTGAGTGTATCTAATTTTGCTTGTGTTGACTGTAACTCTGTTGCCAATTCTCGGTAGACATACAATGGTACAGATGTCGGCTGGGGTTGAAAATTTGGTGGGTTTGCTGAATTGCGATGAACAGAATTTGGGGTGGTTTGCATAGATAAGTTGGTATCAAAAATTTAATTTATTAATTCGTACAGAAATATTACCAAAGTATAGTCCGCTCTGAAACTAGCCCAAGAATAATAGAAAAATGCCCAGAGAGCAAAGATTTTTTATTTACCTTTAGATATGTCCGTAATCAGTGGACACTAGTAAAACTGTCTCAGCAATATGTTTGTTCAAAATCTCCCCGCTCTTTGGTAAGGAGAGGGGTTGGGGTGAGGTTCTATATTGTATTAAATTCGTATTCCTAACAGTTATTTTTGTAACAAAGGAAAAAAGTGTCCCACAGGCCCTTGCCCTTTGCCAATATCGAGGGCGTAAGTCAGTGCATTAGTTACATAGGTCTTTGCCTGTTGTACGGCTGGCCATAAGTCCATACCTATCGCCAAATTTGCAGCGATCGCAGCTGATAGTGTACAACCAGTACCGTGGGTATTTTTCGTCTCCACTTGCTTTGTGATCAAAGTTTCCAGTTTTTGACCATCAAACCAGATATCAATCCCACGCAAACTCCCCAGCATCCCGCCACCCTTGACTAAAACGGCTTTTACCTTCAGAGTTCGGTGTATAACTTGAGCCGCCGCCCGCATCTCATCTAAACTATTAATTGGTAAACCGCTTAAAATCTGCGCCTCGTAACGATTTGGTGTGACAATTACCGCTTTAGGTAACAAAACTTGACGCAGAGTCTTCACAGCATCATCATCAATCAGTTGCGCCCCTGTGCGTGATACCATCACTGGGTCAACGACTAAATTATGAATTTGTAACGCTTCCACTTGCTGGGCTACAGCAGAGATAATTTCCTGGTTCAGCAACATACCAGTTTTCGCAGCTTGCACGCCAATATCTTCTACCACTGCTTGAATTTGGGCTATCACCGCCTCAGTAGGCATAGCATCCACCCGCGCTACCCCTAAAGTATTTTGTGCCGTCACACAGGTAATAGCGCTCGTACCGTGGACACAGTGAAAAGCAAAGGTACGTAAATCAGCTTGAATACCCGCACCGCCACCGCTATCTGAACCAGCAATGGTTAAAGCCACAGGTACTTTAGAGGTTATGTCAGCATTCATAAAAATTATGGGCGAGATGGTATTTGCTGGGCTTTTGCTGCCAAAGGATTGGGTTTTGGATTTTGCGGGAGTTCTTGCGGTACGACTGTTAAGTAAGGTTGAAGCTTGGCTTCATCAACCCAGGCAGAATTATATTTTATCCTAGTAGATTGGCTAGAAAGCTCAAGTAACTCTAAATCGCCACGCATGGCATTCCAATTCATGGGAACATTCGGTAATAATTGTCCAGAACCAATTCCTTGGGGACCACCACCGACGAAATTAAAATTAACTTCATCCAATCCTCGCACAAAGCCTTCTCCATTCCAATGCCAATCAAAACCAGGCCAACTAACGCGAAGTTTCCCTGGTGGTAAAGAGATGGGAAACTCATAAGGACTTGCACCCTCATTCAGATTTACTGTAAAGCCTTGAGGATATCTCACCTCATAACGTCCTTTACGAGTTTGAAAGTCCACAGGACTCCACCACAAAACTTCTACATTTTCCTCGCCGTTGTTAGGAGATAAAGAGACAGCAGGAGTTTTATTCGTCGATGCACTGTAAAGCGGTAATTCCTCAGATGGCAGTTTAGCCATTGCGGCAAATCGCCAACAATTCCAACTATCAGAACTATCAGCAGTTTGCCACTGCACTTGACAAACACCGTTAGCGCTACTCACCCAAAGATGCTCATTTTCTAACCGGAGTTTGTCAGGAATTGCCCCCACTAAAGGACTATTATGAACAGTATATGTAGTCAAAGAACCAGAATTAGGGTTTTGCAAATCAGGACGATAAGCAACTAATCCTTTCGCAGGAATGTAGGGATTTCCTTCGCCGCTAATTTGAGTACCCATCCACAAAGTCGGATTTTTTGGCTCTCCTGTAATAGACAAATCAGTAATTTGTGTAAACCCAAGTTGCTCTGGTTGAATTAAACTAAATTTATTCGTCTGTGGGTCATAACTAACAATAGTGGCAATGCCGTTATTACCTTCACCTTGCTCGAAAGAAACTGACCACCAAATACGTTCTCCATAAGTCAAAGCACTTGTAATGCGAGGAAAACCTAATTGATTTCCCGATGCCGAAAACCCCATCTTCACGGCTGCTGCGTTTAAATCCTTGAGAGTGTAGATTGTTTGTTTCTGAGAGGTATTATTATCAGGAGTAAGTAACTCAAATACCACTTTATCCTCTGCTGGTTTTGGTTCCTTTTCTCTGGTAATGTTATTATTTTCCTTTAGAGAAAATTCCGGCTCTCTCAAAACTCGATACTGATAAGTTTTACCTTGAAAATCAATCTTTTTAAACTTAGGATTTACTAATTCTTGGGCTAATTCTGGATAATTACTTGATGGCTGCAAATCCTTGGCTAAAGTTCCTGGTTGCACCGTCCAAGTATTATTATCCCGACAGAAAACAAAATCCTGTCTTAAAGATTGAAACTTGAGAGTATCAGCATCTGCTAAAACATTGTAAATATGGTAATTAAACCGATCATAAAAATTTCCATCCGGCTGGGTAACAGGTAAAGCCATCACTGTATCCTGGGGACAATTTTCTACTTGAGGTTTAGGAACATTATTTGTCTGAGCAGAATTATTAGAGAGGGCAGCACAGGAATTGAGGAGTAAGAAAATCCCGAAAATAGGAAGAGATAGTTTCATGATTTAAATTACTATTTTAGTAGTAAAATTGGTTATGTTGCATATACAATTGACTACAGTTGTTCTTGAGAATGTTCCAGATTTAATTCAAATTTGTTCAAGAAATTATTAATATTTCGTATGTATGAAAGACTCAGATCCCTGACAAATTAAAGAAGTCGGGGATCTTTCTAACTTTATTCTCCATCTTTGCGATTTGTTAAAAAATATAAATCTCACTCAAGACTACTGATTTTGTTCGGTATTGAAACTTTGCCATACTCCCTGCAAATACTTACCCCATTTTGCAGCTAGAGGAACTTCTGTAAATGGAATGCTTACAGACTGAGATTCAGAACAGAGAAATTCCAACTCAATAATTCGACCTTTTTGGGGATAATTTTCTACTTCTACTACTTTATCATCTACCAAAAGACGTATTTGCTTAACATCTAGCAAAGAAAAAGTCTCTAATTTAATCGGACCTTTAGGTGTGGGTTTACCCCAAGTTATATTGTGATCTTTTAGACCCAATACAGCATAAATATCATATTTAGCCTTGTCAAATTGCTCCGCCCAAACACGATATGCTTCCAGCTTCTGGTATTCTCTTGAGCCTTGCCAAGCCAACCAGAAAAACGCAACGAGCAAAGGCAACCATAATAGACCACGTTCCATTGTTTAAACAGTCCTCAATCTTGAGTAAAAATTGTCCAAAGTACACCGATCAGGCATGAAGATAAGTTATGGTAGTGGGAAAACTGGCAAAAAGCGGTGATCAGTTAATATGAAAAGACTTATATTATTGTGCTTGTTTGTCATCGGGCTGGGGGCTGCTGTTTTTGGTTTCCTGAATTTTCAGGGTCTAGCAGCTAAAGGCGAGTTTGAGACGATTGTGCTAGATTTTCGGCAAGATATTCCCGCCGAAGTATTACAGCAGAATTTACAAGCGATCGCTCAAGAATACAACGTCACACCTCGATTAGACAATCAACTTTCAGCAACCGATCATGTGTATATTATTGAAGGCGATCGCCAGCGACTGAAAAAACTCAAAAAATCTCCATTCGCCCAATTTACACAATTAATCGAGCCAAATTACATTTATAGAAAGATTCCCCTACCAGCCCAAGCAACTCGGTTTGAAGATATTTTACCATCTTCAGATCATCAAGCAAATCCGGCATTAATTGGCCCTAACGACCAATATTACAGCAAACAGTGGAACCTACACAACATCGGCATTGAAGCCGCGTGGACTCAAACCAAAGGCAGTGGCGTAACAGTAGCTGTCATTGACACTGGGATAACTCGCGTGCGTGACTTGGTAGACACAAAATTTGTCAAAGGCTATGATTTTGTCAGCGATCGCGAAGAAGCCACAGATGACAATGGACATGGTACTCACGTCGCCGGCACCATAGCCCAAGCCACCAATAACACCTATGGTGTAGCAGGCATAGCTTACGAAGCCAGTCTCATGCCCTTAAAAGTCCTCAGCGCCTACGGTGGCGGAACCGTCGCCGACATAGCCGAAGCAATTAAATTTGCTGCTGACAACGGTGCAGACGTAATTAACATGAGCTTAGGCGGCGGTGGTGAAAGCCAATTAATGAAACAAGCCATTGACTACGCCCACAACAAAGGTGTAACAATTGTCGCCGCAGCCGGCAACGAAAATGCCAACGGCGCAAGTTATCCCGCACGTTACCCCCACGTTATTGGCGTTTCCGCATTTGGTCCAGGTGGAGAAAAAGCCCCCTATTCCAACTTTGGCGCAGGCGTAGATATTTCAGCCCCTGGTGGTAGTGACGCTGGTAAAATTCTCCAAGAAACCATCGACCCCGAAAACAACAACGAAGGAGTATTTCTCGGACTCCAGGGAACAAGCATGGCTTCCCCCCACGTTGCAGGTGTCGCAGCATTAATTAAAGCATCTGGAGTCACAGAACCAGACGAAATATTAAAAGTCCTCAAGCAGTCAGCAAGAGTTATCCAAGATGATAGCTTCAATTATTATGGCGCGGGACAACTTAACGCCGAAGCAGCAGTAAAACTAGCCACACAAGGGCAAATCAGCTTCCAAGACTTCTTCCGGTGGTTAAGAGACAACGGCTATCTCAACCCCCGTTTTTGGATTGATGGCGGTGCAGTAGCACTCATACCTAAGCTAATGATGGTATTCGGTTCCTATCTCCTGGCTTGGTTTTTGCGGGTTTACTTCCCCTTCGCCTGGAGTTGGTCCTTATCCAGTGGCTTAATAGCTGGTAGTTCTGGGTTATTCTTCCTCCGGGGATTATATATCTTTGACCTACCCCAATGGCCTTTCCGAGTTTTAGGCAGTTCCATTCCCGAACTAGGAAACACCCTCCAAGGAACGAACGCCTTAAATCCCATATTTGCCAGCGTCCTAATTCCCATAGTGTTAATAGCATTATTCTTGGGGCATTCTAGCTGGAAATGGTTTGCCATTGGTTCCAGTCTAGGCTTCGCGGCATTTTTAACAGTTAGTGCCATTTATGACCCAGCAGTTTGGGGCTTAGGAAGTAGCTACCTAGCGCGGAGTTTCCTCATCAGCAACGCCCTACTCTGTTATGGACTAGCGCGTTTAGCATTAAAAAACGAAACTCAAACAGCATAAAAGTGGATAGGGGCTAGTTTCTATCCCCTACTCCCCACTCCCCATTCCCCACTCCCTAAAATATGAGCATTACAGTAACAGGTACAATTCAACGCCGAGATATTGGTACTGGCGCTTGGGCGTTAGTCACAGATGAGGGTAATACTTACGAAATCCTCAGAGGTGCTGACAAAAACTTGCTTAAAGCCGGACAAACAGCAAAAGTTACAGGACAGGTACGTGAAGATGTCATGACCATGGCCATGATTGGCCCTGTCCTAGAAGTCAAATCATTTGAGATAGTTTAGAAGTTTTCCGCATCTTTTTGATCAAAAGACATTCTAGAATGGGTAGAGCGATCGCGAATCAGCCAAAAAACATCTAGTTTGCATCTTTAAATTATATGAAACTGTTGTGGCGTGGGCAAAGATGCTCACCCCTATGCGTTGCGATAAATGTGGAACAGCTTACCATCAAAGCCTTGTAATTTTGGGTTTCCTTGCGTCCAAGTCTCCCCTCTTCTTGCCTCTTCTTCGTCAGGTTCTCTACTAGATTAAATCCGCACGCCTCAGTTAAACTTTTATTTTTTTGCGTCATCAAAGTAGAACTTTAAGGCAAGCAAATTCACCGAAAAGCCTGTGATGAAATGATCCCCAGGCTTTTTAAAGGATGAAAGCTAGTCAATAAAAATCTAGCTATTTACGCGAAAATTATGATAACATAGACAAAACTACAATCAACACATCTACTAAATGTAGTTTTGCAGAACAACTGGGCTATGCCTTGGGCAAATCTCAGAAGTAATGTAAAAAAGCAATACTGATTTACTATAAGGCTAATAGTGTTAGGGTGAAGTAACCTGTAAAGTGTGATCCACACTTAAAGTATTTTTAAAACCTCATCGGTGCAGAGGTTGTTGGCTGGAGTAGGAAAATTAGCATTATTTATAAACATATCTAGACAGTTCTTTCTGTTTGGGCATATTATAGGGATAGCTAATTGTGCTACCATCAACCAACGTCTGATTGATACGGGATGCAAAAGCTTAATTGGTGTGATAACCTGGGAACACTTGGCAAAACCAATTATTCAAAAACTAATAAGTTAAGTCCTTTGTTAATTCTTTAACAGTATCTAACTAGGAATATCAGGTAAAACTGTGAAAACGGTAAGCTCTCAAGCGCTTGATATAGGCAGAACATAAATTGTTCAGTTCGGTCTCTCCACTTATCTCTAGTTATGGGTGTTTTTGTACTGGTTTTTAGCCCAAGTTTAAATCTAGGTTTAGTCAACAAAGTATGACAAAAGTAACAATAAAAAACCATCCACAGTAGAATATTTTCAGAATCTTGCGCTATAATGTTTGCCTAAGCATCTACAAATAAGCTAAGGCTATCGGCAGAAGACTTTTCCGAAAAACTCCATCAAATTTTTCCCAGTTATGGGAGTTAGTTATCAGGGTGCATCTACTAATTAAATGTTCTAAGGTTAAGCCTAGCCCTCCGGATAAATCTTTTCCAAGATTTGTTGTTATTTTATTTGAATAAAAAAATACCCCAACAGGTGTTAGCCAGCCAGGGGAGTTAGTTATCAGAGTGTATCTACCAATCAACTTTTCTAGGACTAAATCGTATGTTCCGCATAGAATTGTCACAATCGGGAATGTTGGTTACACCCAACATAAAAAAATTCCTCAGTGGTGGCGGTCTAGGGGAGTTAATTATCAGGACGCATTTATCAAGAATCGGTTTTTAGATTAAAGAGTTGAGTTTGTTCTGGACAAAATTATCATTAATGATATGATAGTTGCTGCTCGCAGAACCCAAAAATCCCCAAGTGAGTGTTAGTCAGGTAGGGGAATTAATCATCAGGGTGCATCTACCAATTTAATCTTCGCTGTGCAACTACCATTCTCCGGAGAAAATTCTCAAAAACTGTGAATTGCACAAAAAAATCCCCCAACGGGTGTTAGCCAGTCAGGGGAGTTAGTTATCAGGGTGCATCTACTAATTTAATCTTCGTGGTACATCTACCATGCTCCGGAGAAAATTTTCAGAACAAAGAGCGTCAGTAGAAATTAGCCGACTCAGGGAGTTGAAAAGCAAGGTGCATCTACTCAGCTTATGTGCTGATAAATTTTTTTAGCCAGGTGCGAGCTAATCCGGATAAACTTATAGCCGAGGCAGCAAAACAACTTGGTTCAGAAACATTCAGTAGCAGGATGCATCTAAGTTATCAGAAGGAGCGAAAAATCGAATTGAAACTTTCGCGTTTCAATCTAGATTTAGGAGGCGAACAGAAAAAGTTGTGACCCAGGAATTTCACATTTCCGTAACCCCAGTAGGGCAGAATGACTACTTGGTACGGACGGAACAAGTCGCGCCTGGGGTGCCATTGGCAGAAGAACTGGTAACTTGGCCTGTAGCTGAGTGGTTGGCATCTGCTGGACATTTAATGAATGATCCGCTAAAGTCCCTCTTGCAGGGAGAAGCCATTGCTAGAAACTCTGTTAATTTGGTGGCATTGGGACAGCAATTTTATAACGCACTGTTTCAAGGCACTCTCAGAGACAGTTGGATTACTGCTCAAGGTATTGCCCAGAATCACCAACAAATTCTGCGGCTACGTTTGGGGCTAAAAGATATCAGGTTAGCACGTCTGCCGTGGGAAGTGATGCACGCAGGCGATCGCCCCCTAGCTACTGGCCCTTATATTGCTTTTTCTCGCTACCAAAGCGGAATGATGGCAACATCTCGTTTGCCATCCAGAAACAGACCAGCACTACCAGAAACTGGTGGTGTGAAAGTATTGATGGTGCTTGCTTCCCCTCCGGATCAAGTTCGCCTCGATTTGCTCAAACAAGAAGCTATTAACCTCCAAGCTGAACTTCAGCGTCAAACACTACGAACTGATGAAAGTGCCAATCATTTTCCAGATATTGAACTGACGCTGCTAGACCAACCAGGGCGCGAAGAATTAACCCAAGCTTTAGAACAAGGAAGATACCAAGTTTTACACTACTCCGGTCATAGTAGCTTAGGGCTGAACGGGGGACAAATTTATCTGGTCAGTAGAAGAACTGGCTTAACAGAAACTCTTAGTGGTGATGATTTGGCAGGCTTGCTGGTCAATAATAATATTCAAATGGCGGTGTTTAACTCCTGTTGGGGAGCATACACTGCTACATCCAATCCCGTTGGGGATATGACGGGTGAACGGAATTTGACAGAAAGCCTAGTCAGACGAGGCATTAGGGGTGTTTTGGCAATGTCAGAACGAATTCCCGATGAGGTAGCGCTGACGTTGACACAATTGTTTTACCGCAACCTCAGCCAGGGATATCCTGTGGATTTGTGTGTCAGTCGGGTACGTCAGGGATTAATTTCTGCTTATGGTTCTCACCAGAGTTACTGGGCGTTACCGATTTTATATCTCCAACAGGATTTTGACGGTCTATTGTGTCCAGAAATATCTTTAAATGCAGACTCACTCAACGGGTATAGTCATCAGCGGCCTTTGAAGGTAAATCCCACTGCTATGTATTTTGCTACTGTAAATGATGCCGACATAGCTTTACCCATTGATGATCTGATTCCTTCTGGCTTAGGTGATGATTCTTCAGGGCTAGATTGGTTAGGTGAAGAGACGTGGGGCGATTTAGTTGATGAAATTGAGTCGGATGATGATCCTCACTATGCAGAAGATTCGGCTTTAGTTTCGGATTTGTTTCGTCAGCTAGATCACCAAAAAGCAGCAAATCAGGAAATGTTGCTGCATCGGGGAGTTGTGCAACCGATGATCAACAACCAACTTAGCGAAGATCCGGCTGCGTCAGATGTTGCATCTCTGGATCAACAAGTAGATTTATGGGGAGAAATGCCGGAAACCGTAAATGAAGCTACTCGAAATTTTACACAAGCTAGGCAGAATAACTCTTTAAGGGAATCATCGTCACCTAGTCGATCACGTCCTCGACCTCGTACTCGTTATCAACTGCGGCCTATTGTCGGTATTGTGGCAAGTGCGTTAGCGATCGCGCAGCGTTCCGCAGGAAAGCTTATGGTAGGTTTGGCAATGATTATTGCCTTGGGTTTGTGGTTCCACTACAATCGAAAACCATCAATTCCATCTAAAATTCCGCAAATTTCTACCCCATCTCCATTCGGAGAAAGTCAGCTAGAAACTGATATCACAAAGGCGGCTACTGGAATGGTTACAGCCCAGGCTACAGAAAAATTAAGCCGGGGCGACTTGCAAGGGGGGCTGGTAGCTGTAGCAGAACTGCTGAATCGTGGTGCGCTATCGGCCGCTGAAGCTTCTCTGAATTTAGTTCCGCAAAACCAACTCAATGATCCATCTGTTAACTTTTTTAAGGGGAGATTAGCGTGGCAGTTTGTCCAGATTGGAGACACAAAATATAGCATTGATGATGCCCGCCGTTATTGGGAAAGTGCGGTGAAGTCTCAACCAAATTCGCTTTTGTATAATAATGCGTTGGGATTTGCCTACTATGCAGAAGGTAATTTAAATCGTGCTAATAATTCTTGGTTCAAGGCTTTGGATTTGGCTCTCAAACAGCAAAATGCAGAAGTAGCAAGCAATGGGAAACTTTCTGAGGATGCTTTGACTTCTTATGCTGGGTTAGCGTTGGGGCTGTATACATCTGCATCTAATCAACCTGCTATTAATAAACAAAGACAATACCTGAATGAAGCGATTAAGTTGAAAAATATGGTGATCACTAATGATCCTGTAAATTTCCAGATCAATAAATTGAGTCAGAATTGGTTGTGGTCAGAAAAGGCAATTGAAAACTGGCGATCGCTTCTTCAGAAAAAAGCTGAGAATAGATGAGGGAGAATGTCTAATCATCGCCCTCATCCTCAAGTTACTCAAGGTTAAGAGGCTGATAGCTGGCTTGGCGTAGCCATAGACTGCAATTTGTCAAGTTGCGCCAGAATTTCAGTACTGTGGATTGATGGGTTAACTTTCACAAAAGTCTCACGCAAAATTCCTTCGGGATCAATGATAAAACTATGGCGCATCGATACAACACCAATCCAAGAACCATAAGCTTTACTAACTGCGCCAGTAGTATCAGCTAATAGGGGAAATTTTAGCCCCTCTGAATCACAAAATTCGGCGTGGGAATCAATATCATCAGCACTCACACCAATTATCTGAACGTTTTTGTCTATGTATTTGGGTAAGTCTTGCTGAAAACGACGTGCTTCAATGGTGCAACCAGAGGTAAAGTCTTTGGGATAAAAGTAGAGAACTACCCACTTACCGCGCCAGTCTGAGAGGGAAATTTTGCCATCACCTGTGTTGGTGGGCAAAGTAAACTCTGGTGCTGGCTGATTGATAGCGGGAAGTTGACCACCAATAGCATCAGCAGCTGGGGTCAGATGCAACCAACTGATGACAGCAAAACAGCTGACAAGTAATATATTTAAAAAATTGCGTCGAGAAATCATGGTGTAGACCAAAATTACAACTTTACACAAGTTTACAATTCTTGGTTACTTTGTTCTCCTTCTAAGTCAGATTCGGGAGGGGTATCTGTGCTTTCAATGTATTGGCTATCCAAAAGAAATTTGCCTTTCGCAAAGTGTATACCCCAATATCCTCCAGGACGGCGGTCAAGGACTGTACCCTCTTCGCCTAAGCAAATCACATCTGGGGGGCGTAGCATGGGCATGGGGTCTGCTGTTTTGACGTAGGGCGGTAGTGCTATAACTTTGACTTTACTACCAATGGCGAATTCTGGAGACATCTTAATCAAGCTAGGAGTTTTAATTAACTCATAACTCATAATTCCTAACTTTTACTAGGTGTTGGGCTAATTTTTTATTGGGTGTGTGGGAAATGGGAAAAGGAAAGGGGAGGGCATGATTTCCCCTGTTCCCGGATTCTGCAAGAAATCTGATCAAAATTATGAAAGAGAGAGGGGGGAATTTGGGAAATTATTTAAGAAGTCTGTTATCTGTGTGATCAGATGGGCGAATTTGCCCACCCCAGATTTTCTTGGTTTCGTGGGAAGGATTTGAGATTATCGGGAATTGCGTTGCTGACCGCGCGATGAGCGCATATTTTCCCGCATTTCCTGCATTTGTTGACGCTGTTCAGGGGTCAGGACTGCTTGCATTTGTTGTTTAGATGATTCCCGGATTTGGCGCATTTGAGTTTTCTGTTGTTCAGTCAGATTTAAGTTAGCCCAACCCTTTTTTCCTTGTCCTCGTGGCCCTTGTCCTGCTTGTCGTTGTCCTTGACGCGCTTGCTTTGCGGCTGCCAATGTTGCTTTTTGTTCTGGGGTGAGAATTGCCTCGATTTGGGCGCGAGTATTGCTTTTAATCGTTTGCATTTGAGCTTTCTGGGCTTCTGTTAAATTCAAGCTTTGCATACCCCAAGCGCCTTTTTGACCTCCTTTTGTTCTAGCATTTTGTGCCAGTTGTAGAGGTGAAGAGGATCTGATTTGTGCTTGAGCCGCAAAGGGTATTGCAGTTAAAGTTAAGGCGATCGCTCCAGCTAGCACTGATAATGGTTTGAGTTTCATGGATTACCTGGTGATGTTTCTTTTTTCGATGTCACCATCATAAGAAATCCCCAATCACAATGACATGGCGATCGCTATTCTTTTAGAAGATTTCCAACGTTCCCATAACATTTCCGCAATTTGCCTGATTAATCTCGAATATTCTCTCGCCTCTGACATTATTATCTCTATTTACCGGATTATTCAAGAATCCTTGACAAATATTTTTAAATAAAGTCCCAAGGATTGTTACAACCAGAACAACTAAAACTGCTATTTAATACCCAAGTCATCCGACAAGTATCTACCTTATTTCAAGCTGAGGATGGTTTGTTTACATTTAAACCAACAACAAATTTGCCGATAGCAGAGATGACAGGTCTGAGTATGACAGCTACTGAGGTGATACTGTTGAGCTTGCGATCTCTGCGAAGCTGGAAAGCTTTTGCAGACAAATTACCAGATCCAACTTCAGGTTTATCAAGTTTGATTCCAAAACAGCCTCAGATCCCACTCAACCCGGAGGAATGGCAATTGTGGGAATTTGTCAACGGTCAAATTTCCCTACATAACATTGCTACTCATCTGAGAATATCTGTAGAAACTGTGCAGGAAATTGCCTTTCGGCTGATTGTCGTTGGTTTAGCAGAGGAACATTTTATGGTTGCTAGTTCAACATCTAATTTGACAAATTCCACTCACGCAGTAGCCTTAGCTGCGGTGCAACAACCTCCCGAAAAACCAAATCTAAGTCAGTCATTTTTCAAAAGCTTAGTGAGTTTTCTGCGAAGTAAAACTGCTTAATTACTATCCACAATCTTCAACTTTGGAATTAAAATTATGTCACTATTACGTAAAGAATTAGGCGATTTTAATAGTATTGTCTGCTTTAAAGCTGCTATTCCAGGTATGGAAGAAGCTTTGGGAGAAAAAGCTACAGCTATTGCTCTCACTACAGCAGGTCGTGCTAGGGGCAAAAAGTTAGCTGAAGATTTAGGTTTATCTTCAATGTCATTAGATGATGCGGCTGCTAAATTAAAGCAGGCTTTAGGTAAGGATGGAACTTGTTTATGTATAGTTAAAAAAATGGTTTCTGAAGGTGAAATCATTAAAGTCTATACTGCTGAAACTGTTTGTTCTGCTGGTGAAACCATGAATTCTCCCCGTAAATGCACTTTTACGTTGTTTTTGGACATACACGCAAATGCCCTGTTAATATACCAGGGCTTTATTTATGCAAACAATTCTAGACATTCCTTTCTCAGAATCCCTTTTGTTACCTTCATTTTTCTAAATGATTTAGCTATAATTTGTTCACAAGATATATCTATTTGTGCTTGATTAATAGAAATTAAATCTGCTATTGAAGCACCATAGACAATTTCAGATATACCTGTCCACACACAAGCCGTAGCACACATCGGACAAGGTTCGCCAGTTGTATATATGCTATAACCTTCTAAGGATGGGGTTTTAAGTTTAGCTGTTAAACTACGAATAGCGTTGATTTCTGCATGGGCTGATGGATCGCTATCTCGGTTGATAGTATTATGAGCTACAGCCACAACTTCTTGATTTTTGACAATTACAGCACCATAAGGCGCATCTCCTTTTTTAGCTTCTTCTAGTGCTAAGTGCATAAAATATTCTGGGTTCATCTGAAGAAAGGAATTTGCCAAGGATAAATGTGAATAATATTTTATTGTACTGTGATTTATGGGTAATGTATTAAATTGATGAATATGTTACTAAGCAGAGAAAAAATAGAATTCTATCTCAAAGACCTGGAAACCCCAACAGGTAAAGTGATTAATTTAACACTAGCCGCTTTGGTGCTACTATCATCAGGGATTTTTGTAACAGAAACTTATAATATTAGTGATGCGATTCGCTTCTATTTGGATGCTATCGACACTGCTATAGTGATAATTTTTGCTGGAGAATATGCACTGCGTCTGTGGAGTGCTGAAAATAAAATTACGTATATTTTTAGCTTGTACTCAATTATTGATTTAATTGCAATTTTACCATTTTTTCTGAGTGCAGTTGATTTTAGATTTATTCGCCTATTGCGATGGTTTAGAATTCTAAGGTTAATTCGATTGATAGATAGAAAATTGTTATTTGGCACAATCACTACAGAAGATGGTGTAATATTTGCCCAAATTTTATTTACTTTATTTGCAATAATATTTGTTTACTCTGGTTTAATTTATCAAGTGGAGCATCCCATTAATCCTGATGTTTTTGCGACTTTTTTGGATGCGTTTTATTTCTCGATTGTGACTATGACGACTGTGGGCTTTGGCGATGTGACTCCAATTTCTGAATTGGGTCGCCTGCTGACAGTGTTGATGATTTTAACAGGTATTGGCTTGATTCCTTGGCAAGTGGGTGATTTAATTAAGCGCTTGGTGAAAACTGCTAATCAGGTAGAAACAGTTTGTTCAGGTTGCGGTTTGGCTTTTCATGATGTGGATGCTGGGTTTTGTAAACGCTGTGGAACTAAGTTACCTACTTAGAGGAGTTAAATAATTAGTCAAGGATATTTGATTTGAATAGGTACAGGGCGGGCATCTTTGCCCTCCCCACATAATATGTGTACTTTATTGACTTGCAAAGTGCTGAGGGAAGTCTGGTAGTTAATGTGACAATTTAAGTTTTTAGTGTGTGCGATCGCTATTTTTGGCAGTACAGATATGGTACACATTCACTCTTAACAGGGGAAATTGCACCTATATTGTTCGGTTCTACCACTGTCCCTAGTAGACAAAACAATATAACCTCATAGGTAGTAGTGAAATGCCTAATTTAAGCGCTGTCAGTCGCTCTGAAATCGAGGAGTGAATACCTGTGTATCAATGGATATTGCCAAGCCTGAGTGAAATTTTAGCCGAAAGTCAAGCAACTGTGGCTGAATGCTCACCAACCAAAGCAGAGCGACAGTGGCGCGTCAGTTTAGCAGCGACCGAACAACTGCTAATCAATACTTTAGGATCTGCGTCACCTGATGCAACTCAAGGATTAGTGTTAGCTGCACCAGCACCTCTATTTAGTCAGCCAACATTAACTCAAAGCTTACAAACTGTTACTTTTACGGCCAAGCCATTTAATCCCTTAGCACTGATGCCATTTCAGATGCCTAGTGTGATCGCTGTAGCAAATAAAGAAACGGTTCCCCACGAATCAGTCCTACCTTTACTACCAGCTGATCCACTGGCGGGAGAAAGGTTTTGCTTAGTTTTCACAGACAAATTTAGATTAGTCTTGATTTTAAAAGAAGATAAAAACGGTCAGAAAGCATTTTCATTTTCCTTTGATCCAGAAGTAGTATATAAAAGTTGGCGATCGCTCGGTGCAAGGGTAATGCTGACTAATCCAGAACTTTTTGCTGAACTCGATACCTTAGTGCAAAAGTATTCTCCACTAGCACCAGATTACCGCACGGTGATTCAGTTTAGCCAGTTGTTACTTCAGGAATTGACAGAGCCAGAAGCGCATAAGGAAGTATTAGAAAATACTGAAGACTGCGGACAGAAAACTCCGCCTAAAACCCAAACCCCAGTCCCCGATGTCGAATTACTCCAAGCTTTTGCTCACGAAGTTCGCACACCCTTAACAACAATTCGTACCCTGACTCGCCTACTACTGAAACGGCAAGATTTACCTGCTAAAGTCGCCAGTCGGCTAGAAATTATTGACCACGAGTGTACCGAGCAAATTGACCGGATGGAGTTACTGTTTAAAGCAGCAGAATTAGAAACTTGTCCCTCGGTAAAATCTCCTAATACTCAACTTACACCGATGTCCTTAGATCAGGTGTTGCGGCAGAGCGTCCCCCGTTGGCAACAAGCGGCGCAGCGACGAAATTTGACCTTAGATGTCATTTTACCGCAACAACTGCCCACAGTGGTCAGTAACCCCAATATGCTCGATCAGATCCTCACTGGTTTGATGGAGAATTTCACCCGTAGTTTACCCCCAGGGAGTCATATTCAAGTACAGGTGATTCCGGCTGGTGATCAACTCAAGTTACAATTATCCCCCCAATTTCATTGCCCAGGAAGCAGCCCAGCCCCCGGTAGTGTCACACCCCCAATTCGCAAAGCTCTTGGTCAACTGCTGATGTTTCAACCAGAAACAGGTACGATTAGTTTAAATATGGCGGCAACTAAGCATTTATTTCAGGCTATTGGCGGGAAGTTGATTGTACGCCAACGCCAACACTATGGCGAAGTGTTAACTATTTTCTTACCTTTGGAAGTTAGCAGTAAGCAAAAGGTAAAATGCACCAACCTCACCCCCAACCCCTCTCCTTAGTAAAGCTACCGTGTACACACAAGTTGGTAAATTCTCGTTTGTGTCATAACACCCCACCCCTAACCCCTCCCCCGTTCGCCCTTGGCGTTTCCGAAGGAAAAGTTCACCCGGAGGGAAACCCTCCTTGTGACTTCTCTCCGCCGCGAGGAGGGGAACCGGATTTACAGTGAAATTCGGTTTTTAGGGCTGGAAACCCTTTCTGGATCAGGATGTGTGTACACCGTAGCCTTAGTAAAGAGAGGGGGGAATTTGGCGACAAGTCAAAGGCGCAGTGAGTTAACTTTGGATATTGAGTTTTTCCTGTAAAGCGTCTCGTGCGTGTTCTCGGTCGTCAAAGTGAATTTTTTCAGTGCCGAGAATTTGGTAATCTTCGTGACCTTTACCAGCGAGTAAGACACCATCACCGGGTTGTGCTTGTAAAATTGCCGTGCGGATAGCGATCGCGCGATCGCATATGACTGTAGGTTTAGCAGTATCAGGGATTCCTGCCAAAACATCTTGTAAAATTCTTTCCGGGTCTTCAGTCCGGGGATTGTCTGAAGTTAGCACCGCCACATCAGCTAACTCAGCCGCGATTTTACCCATTTTTGGGCGCTTAGTGCGATCGCGATCGCCTCCACAGCCAAACACACAAATCATCTTTCCCGGAATAAACGGCCGTGCAGCTTTGAGCAAATTCTCCAAACTATCAGGAGTGTGGGCATAATCCACAATCACACTAATTTCTTGCTCAGGACTAATCTGCACACGTTCCATCCGTCCCGGAACCCCAGGAAACTCAGGTATCACCGCCGCCACCGATTGCAAATCTAGTCCTAAGTGTAAAACCGCACCCACAGCCGCCAAGAGATTTTCTAAATTATACTGCCCAACCAGAGGAGAACGAAAAGCCACATTACCCTTTGGTGTATGTAACATCCCGCTCACACCATTCGGCTCATAACTTAAATCACTCATCCACAAATCAGCACTGTGATCATTGACGCTGTAACTCCAAACCCGGTCTGAACTTAAGGACGCAATTAAACGCTTACCGTAGTTATCATCAACATTAATAATCGCCCGTCCCTTCAGATATTCAGGACTAAATAACAACGCCTTCGCTGCAAAATAATCCTCCATATCACTGTGATAGTCCAGATGGTCTTGAGTCAGATTACTAAACACCGCCACCTCAAACTCACACCCCAAAACTCGACCTTGCGCCAAAGCATGGGAACTGACTTCCATCGCCCCAAACTCACAACCAGCATTCACAGCTTCAGCTAGCTGCTGTTGTAATTCCACAGCAAAAGGCGTAGTGTGGACAGCAGTTTGTTCAAAACCAGGCCAACGAGTGTAGAGAGTTCCCATCAAAGCCGTAGATAGATGAGCTTTAGTGAGCAGAAATTCAATTAAATGAGTAGTCGTAGTTTTACCATTAGTACCAGTCACACCCACCAGCTTGAGTGTTTGTCCTGGATAACCGTAAAAAGCCGCCGCTAATTGGGCGCAGGCTTGAGTCATATCTGCCGCACTCACAACCACAGCCTCACCAGGGGGAGGATTTTTTTGGACAGCTTCCGGTGAAACAATCGCCGCCACAGCCCCAGATGCGATCGCACTTGGCCAAAAATCCCCCCCATCTACACGCGTTCCAGGCATACCAATAAACAAATCACCCACACCGCAAGCATGAGAATTCGTCTTCAAACCCTGAACTTCCGCATCCGCCACCGCCCGATAATCAACACCATCTACAGCCGCTAATAATTCCCGCAATTTCATTTAGTGAACCTCGCCACAAAAATCTCTTGCGATTATTCTGCATTATTTTTTCCTAATTAGAAAAATACTTACCCAACATTTGCCCCAACTGCTGCACACTAGCACGAGGAGAAGGACGCGGTAAACGCTCCTCAATCACCTCCCCCTCCGTGTCCTCTGCGCCTGGGTGGTTCAATAAACAAAGAACCGGCACCTCATACTGATAAGCCAAAAACCAATCTTCACGAGTCGTAATATCCCGAACTTCCAACTCAAAACTGAGATTTTCGACTTGTTCCAACTTCTCCTGTAAACCCTCACACAAATGACATCCCGGCTTGCTGTATAAAATTAACCGCATTTTTTCAATATATTGATAGCTCCCTTAAACTCTATCAAAATAGAGACAAACCTACAGTAAGCTACGCTAATGTTATGACTCAACTTAAATCTCAACTGACACTCAAAGAATACCTGGCTTTACCCTTCGGAGATATCACTTATGAATTAATTGATGGCGAAGCAAAACCCAAAATGGCATCAAAAAGATTTCATTCCAGAATAACAGGTGCAATCGTCTCATTTTTAACTCAATGGGCGCAAAATCGTGGCGAGGTTGGGATAAATTGGGCAGTTACTTTAAAACGCCAAAATAAAGATTGGGTTCCAGTACCAGACTTGCTTTATGTTTCCTACTCTCGCCTATGTAGTGAAGTAATCGAAGATGAACCTTGTCCCATACCACCAGACTTAGCCATTGAAATTATCTCACCAGATCAAAGCTTTGGACAAATGAGCGCCAAAGCCACAGATTACCTTGATGCTGGTGTGATGGAAGTTTGGGTTGTGGATGCCAGAGCGAAAACTGTGACAATATTTTATCCGGATAATAGACCGCAAACAAAAACTGGTGAAGATAGTTTAGAAGATTCTCTATTAGAAGGGCTGCAAATTACGCCCCAACAAATTTTTCAACAGGCGGGAATCCCTTAGCGTTATAGAATAACATTTGTAAATTTATTTTGACAATCTCAGACTTTACCCTAAATCATTGTAGCCTTAGTTAACTGTATGCCTTCGATCAAGTTTGAGTCAATAGGATGTATAATTTATAGTGGAAATTTCAACGCAGCGAAATTAGATATTTCGGCAATTTAACTTTATATCTAAATAGGTGTAAGGCTATGATTTCTCAAGATTACGACTCAATTGATGCTGTAAATGAACTATTAAGAAAAATTAGAATCAAAGAAAGTCAATTAAAAATTGCCCAAACATCTCAGATGGTTTATACATCGCAAGTATTAAACAAGCAAATATTAGAATTACAGCATCAATTATCAGAGTCACAAGATCCTGAACTTGATGCCTTGATGAGGTTGTTAGAAGATTAGAAATTAGAATATGAACTCCAATCATCTCGTAGAACAAAAACTGGGCCATTGGCATTCAGAAACCCTGTATAATTTTTACAGCCATAAATAACAAACCCCTGGTGTTGAGTCGATGCGTCAATGTCTTAATCCTGAGTGTCTCCACCCTAACCCCGATAATTTCCAATTTTGCCAGAAGTGCGGGAGCAAGTTACTGCTGCGAGAAAGGTATGCGCCTCAGTCAATTTTAGGACAAGGGGGTTTTGGTCGGACATTTCTCGCCATTGACGAAGATAAACCATCAAAACCGTTTTGTGTGATTAAGCAGTTTCTCCCCCAAGCACAAGGAACAGACAGCATTGAAAAGGCTTCGCAGTTGTTTAGCCAAGAAGCAGAACGTTTGGAAGAGTTGGGTAAGCATCCTTCAATTCCAGAGTTAATCGCTTATTTCACCGCAGATAATCGCCAATATTTAGTTCAAGAATTTGTGAAAGGTGAGACTCTAGAAGCTGAGTTAGACAAAAATGGTGTTTTCTCAGAAAAGCAGATTCGAGAATTATTAATAGGACTGTTGGATATTTTGCAGTTTGTTCACAGTCAACAGGTAATTCACCGAGATATTAAGCCAGAAAATATTATTCGCAGGAGTGCTGACAATAAATTATTTTTAGTGGATTTTGGCGCAGCTAAAGTAGTAGAGCAAAAACAGCGCACAGCTACAGGAACAATTATCGGTTCGGCGGAATATTGCGCTCCTGAGCAGTTACATGGAAAACCTAAATTTATTAGTGATTTATATAGTTTAGGGGTAACTTGTCTGCATTTATTAACTCAAATCAATCCCTTTGATTTATATGATGTGATGGAGGGAGAATGGGTATGGCGAGATTACCTAACGGGGAATGTTGTTAGTGATGAATTTGGTAAGATTTTGGAAAAGCTAGCAAATCCTATCCCTAAGCAGCGTTATCAATCTGTTGAAGAAGTTATTGATGCTTTAAAGATAAGAAACCCACCCCCTAACCCCCACCCCGCAAGCGAGGAGGGGGGACTCAAATCATCTATGGGGATGGACTATAGTCAGCTGCGTGACTTACTCGCTGCGGGAAAGTGGAAAGAAGCGGACGAGGAAACAAGGCGGGTAATGTTAGCAGTGGCGAACCGGGAAGCAAAAGGTTGTTTAACTGTTCCAAGTATTGGTAATTTTCCCTGTGAAGACCTCCGCACTATTGATCATCTGTGGGTAAGATACAGCAATGGGCGCTTTGGATTTTCTGTGCAGAAACGCATTTATCAAAGTTTGGGGGGAATGAGGAACTACGACCTGAAGATTTGGGAGGACTTTGGGGACAGGGTAGGATGGAGGAAGCGAGGCTGGTTAGGAGGAAGCTGGTTGCACTACAAAGATATTACTTTTGATATAACAGCACCTGAAGCCCACCTTCCGATAGGGTATGGTACAATCGATAAGAATGTAATGTCAGGATTTTGGTTAGTCCCTGCTTTCGAGTCGAGACTTGTGAACTGTAATATCTAAAGGTTTCCGCCGAGAGGAACAGCCGAACGGTGACAGAAAAATATTAAGTTTTATTAATAGCCTAATTATCAGGAAGCCTTGGGGGTTCTGGGTTTTGCGCTGCGAAGCCAACTTTTAATTAACCCCAGTGGGGAAATGAATTAGACAACGATTTTGTTGATTGCGATCGCCTAATTATATTAATTTGTAAAGCTGTAGTGTTAACAAATCTAAAGACCCCACTCATTATTCAGCAGGGCTTTATGTATGGATGTTGTTTGCTAAAATTTATAGTTTTTACCCTTAAAACAAATTCATGATCACGATGACGCTAACGCTGGTGAGCAGGATTAAAGCACCCATAATCATAGATTGACCCAATTGATTAGGCAGATTTGAATTATTCATTTTTTGTAAAATCCGTAATTTTTTATGGTTCTCTTAACTTATCAGTAACCGCATAAATATACATAAAAGCGCTATGAAAATTAAAATATTGTAAAGTTTCTTAGTAAAAAATTTAAAAATCTGCCTGTAGCCTTTGTATAATTACCGTTGACAAGTATGTTATGCATTTCGTTTATGGGAATTGCTGAATCAGAACATGAAATACCAAAATTAAATCTCTTTAACTCTTCCTCTCTGCGTCTCTGCGCCTGGTGCGTGACACAAATTCATAAATTCCATTTTGGATACTGGCGAGGAAACCGTAGCTAATTAGTATGATCAACAAAGGTCAACTACACCTGAGAAATTATGATTAAAATCCTGCATCTTTCCGACATCCACATGGGAAGCGGTTTCTCCCACGGACGCATGAATCCCGCCACAGGACTAAATACACGATTAGAGGATTTTGTCAAGACATTATCCCGATGTATTGACCGAGCGATAGAAGATACAGTAGATTTAGTGATATTTGGCGGTGATGCTTTCCCTGATGCTACTCCAGCGCCATATGTGCAAGAAGCCTTTGCTAGTCAGTTTCGCCGGCTCGTGGATGCAGACATTCCCACAGTGTTGTTAGTAGGGAACCACGACCAACATTCCCAAGGAGTAGGAGGAGCGAGTTTAAATATTTACCGCACCTTGGGAGTTCGGGGTTTTCTCGTGGGTGATACTTTAACCACTCACAATATCACTACCCGTAATGGCCAAGTGCAAGTAATTACTTTACCTTGGCTCACCCGTTCGACTTTGATGACTCGTCAAGAAACGGAAAATTCCTCTTTGGCCCAAGTTAATGAACTATTAACAGAACGTTTACAAGTGGTTTTAGAAGGAGAAATTCGCCGTCTTGATCCTGATGTCCCCACTGTGCTTTTGGCTCACTTGATGGCTGACAATGCGACTTTAGGCGCGGAGCGTTTTTTAGCAGTGGGTAAGGGTTTTACTTTACCTTTATCTTTGCTGACGCGACCTTGTTTTGATTATGTCGCATTAGGACACGTCCACCGTCACCAGAATTTGAATAAATCCAATAACCCGCCGGTAATTTATCCCGGAAGTATTGAGCGGGTTGATTTTAGCGAAGAAAAAGAAGATAAAGGCTATGTGATGATTGAATTGGAGCGAGGAAGCGCTAATTGGGAATTTTGTCCTTTACCGGTGCGGACTTTTCGCACTATAGAGGTGGATATCTCCAAAGCTGAAGATCCGCAAGTTGCTTTAATGAAGGCGATCGCTAAACATAATATAGAAGATGCGGTAGTGCGCCTAATTTATAAACTCCGTTCTGAACAGATGGATATAATTGATAGCGCTTCCATCCATACAGCCTTAACTCCAGCACACAACTACACAATTCAAGCCGAATTAGTCAGCCAGTTAGCTCGACCCAGAATCCCGGAATTGACCGCCAGTAGCAGTATTGACCCCAGATCAGCGCTCAAAACTTACTTGAATAATCGTGAAGATTTAAAAGATATCGCCGCATCGATGCTTGAAGCAGCAGAAAAGTTACTTGCAAATGATGAGGAGGTTTGGTTGTCAGGAACGGGAGTTGATTAGTGTTTTTGAAGTTGGGGAATGTCAGTAAATCGCCAAGTTTTCCTCAACGGTGAAATGAGCGTTTGAGCATCGCTCCTATACCTAAAACACCAAAGGCTAATAAACTTAAACTAGTAGAAGATTCAGGCGCGGTTCTGATAATTAGTCTTGGAGTTATCCCAGGGAAATTCGCACTACCTAATGTTAAACCGCCTGGGTCTTGGGCGCGCACTGCTAAACCCACAAATGTATCACCATTGCTAACTAGATTCTGAACAAAGGAAGTCACATCAAAACTGAGAATTTCCCCACCGATGGCGGTTGATGTATCAACTGTATTTAAAAGTGTACCTGCCTGTAAGTCAGATGCGTTGGGTTCTCCATTCCCTACATACCCAAATACTCCCAGCTTATTCGGTGGAATACCACCAGGAGAACCAAGACCAAAGGTTTGTGTGGTAAATATTTGAGCTTGAAAAATAACACTAGTAATAACTTTTAAAGGTGGGATAGAGAATTCAGTCAGATCAAATTCTGCAAATTCTGCTGCTTCTCCTTGGGAGCCTAAAACTACACTATCAAAATTATTAGGAAAAATTTCATCACCTAATCCATCGAAAGTCCCTAAAGACCCACCATCTACGACTTCAAAAGTAACTGTTGGATTCACGGTCAATTTGGCAGCTTTTACCGGCTCACTCATCAGTAAACCCAAGCACAGGCTGATTCCCGCAGTTAGCACCAGCTTTTTCATAGAAATTAACCACCCACATCTGCAATAACTTAGCTAATTTTACAAATATCTCGGAAAAATCGGCAATTTTTTGGTCTGATAGATTTGCTGATTTTCAGGCAATAATACAAATCGTCACAAAAATATGTCAAAAAATAGATATTTTGGTAGGTTTTAATTGCTACTGCGGCTAAAAGCTAAATTTAACCTTAAAAGAGCAAATAATGAAATATTTACCAATCATCTATGTGCGTGGATATGCTGGGTCAGATCAAGACGTTGAGCAAACTGTTGAAGATCCATTTTATGGATTTAATTATGGCTCGGCACATATTCGGGTGGGTGAGGAAGGAAAGCCGGAGCAGTTTTTTTTCGAGAGTCCACTATTGCGGCTGATTACTGATCACGGTTATCGACCTGTTTTTGACCATCATCACGATCAGCCGTTGCAAAATTACCGAAAATCTATTTGGATCTACCGATTTTATGATGAAACTACCCAAAGCTTTGGTTCCCAGAAAGCCATCAGACTGTCAATGGAGCAAATAGCAGAGGGTTTAAGAGATTTGATCACTACTGTTAAATCTAAGACGGGTGCTGACAAAGTTTACTTAATCGCCCACTCTATGGGGGGTCTGGTTTGTCGCAGCCTGATCCAGAAGATTTATCCAGAGAAGGAAGAGAAAGCTATTGATCATATTGATAAATTCTTAACCTATGGTACACCTCATGGTGGCATTCATTTTGATGTGGGGCGTGGCTTAATCGAAAAAATTATCGACACACTCAAATTAAATAATATGGATGACTTTGGCCTGCGGCGGATGTATGAATATTTGACACCTAAAACACAGCAAAAACTGTTATTACCTGATAACTTTGATGCTCAAAGCCTGAATGACTCTTTTCCACCAGACCGGGTTTTTTCTATTATTGGTACAAATGCACGCGATTACGAAGCCGGTGCTGGTATGGCGCAGAAGGCTGTAGGCTCTCAAAGTGATGGTCTAGTTCAAATTGAGAAAGCCTATGTCAAACAATCACATCGCGCCTATATTCATCGGACTCATGGTGGGCGTTATGGAATGGTTAATTCCGAAGAAGCTTATCAAAATCTGCAACGCTTTTTCTTTGGTGATCTCAAGGTTAAATTATCTCTTCGTGATGTCGATTTAAGCGATCGCAACAATACTTTTTATCAGATGGAAGTCCGATCTGCGCTGCGTGGTCTTCCTGTGGCTATACATGAACAAACAATGGAGCATTATTGTCCCATTACACTAGAGTTAACGAGGGAAAAACCCATCCCCCTATTTACAGCTTTTATGGTTCCCAGCTACTCAGCTAGTGCTGATTCTACTTGTAGATATGCGATTAGATTAGCTTTGCATTCTTTTACCAAAAACGAGCCGCGCAACTGGTTGTTTGGTAGCCATATCGACAAACTACCCCTTTGGTCTGACTATCTAATCGTCGATGTCACACCCGTAGATGGTATATACACGGCTAAGTATACCTGGAATTATGACAGTGAAGAACCGCACATTTCCATCACCCTTGATCGTAATGGAGATATTTTCTTGGCTGATATTGTCTTACCTGAACGAGGTAAAAGAGTGTTGGGGAAAAAAGCTGTCGTTCATTTGGAAATTGTTCCTTGGAATTAGGCGAATGAAGAGTGGTTTGAGGCTGGTATGTTCAAATCAACATAATTTCTAGGGTAATGGTGGGTTACGCTGTCGCTAACCCACCCTACAATTTTTGGTTAATTTATTTTTGCTAAATGTCTAAGCAACAATTTTTTATGCAAAACTGACAACTTAATACTGTAAATTTCTATTGATGCGAAATCCAGATTTCCCAAAACCGATAACAACTGAGAAGCATTTACCTAATCAGCGCTGGGAATTTTATCCGCAGCAACCAGAATTTGCCCAAAATCTGGCGATGTTAACCAATGTTTCCCCGATTATTAGCCAGTTATTGATTAATCGTGGTATTACTACGCCAGAAGCAGTACAAGCTTTTTTAAATCCAGAGTCTGTAGTCTTACCTTCACCTTTAGAAGAATTTCCCGATTTGGCTCTGAGTGTGGAGTTATTGCAACAGGCGATCGCATCTCAAGCTAAAATTGCGATCTGTGGTGATTATGATGCTGATGGTATGACTAGCACGGCTTTACTGTTGCGTAGTCTCCGCAGTTTAGGCGCGCAAGTGGATTATGCTATCCCTAGCCGAATGCACGATGGTTATGGAATTAATAAACGCATTGTTGAAGAATTTCACGGTGAAGGTGTAGAACTGATTCTGACTGTAGATAATGGGATTTCCGCTTATGAACCCATCGCTAGAGCCAGAGAACTCGGTCTGAATGTGATTGTCACAGACCACCACGACATCCCCCCAAAATTACCCCCAGCTAACGCCATCCTCAATCCTAAACTGATTGCTGAATCTTCACCTTATCGGAGTGTTGCGGGTGTGGGTGTCGCCTATATTTTAGCGGTATCTTTAGCGCAACAGTTAGGAGAAATTAAAGGCTTAGTTCAGCCGATGTTAGCTTTATTTACACTGGGAACAATTGCAGACTTAGCTCCCTTAACGGGGGTCAATCGTCGCTGGGTAAAACGTGGTTTAAAGCATTTACCTAAATCTGATTTACCAGGAATCAAGGCTTTAATTCAAGTGGCTGGGTTACAAGCAAGGGAAGAGGGACAAGGGGAAAAGATGCAGGGGAGCAGGGAGCAGGGAGCAGGGGGGAAGAATTTGGGATTGTTTCCCTCTCCCTCATCTCCGAAATCTTTAAAGCCGGAAGATATTGGCTTTCGGTTGGGACCACGAATTAATGCTATTGGTCGCATTGGTGATCCTCAGACTGTAATCGAATTATTAACTACTGATGATATGGCGATCGCACTAGATCGGGCGATGCAGTGTGAGTTAACAAACACTAGCCGTCAGCAAATGTGCGAGGAAATTGAACAGGAAGCGATCGCCTATGTAGAAGCAGAATTTGTGTCTGATCTCCCCACAGACCGGGTATTAGTCGTTATACAACCTAATTGGCATCATGGTGTAATTGGCATTGTCGCTTCTCGCTTGGTGGAACGCTACGGTGTGCCTGTGTTTATTGGCACTTATGAGGATGAAGGATACATTCGCGGTTCGGCTCGTGGAATTCCTGAGTTTAATGTGTTTGAAGCGTTACAATATTGTCACGATTTATTAGGTAAATTTGGCGGACACAAAGCCGCCGGGGGTTTTTCTTTCCCAGCCGAGAATTTGCAGATATTGCGATCGCGTTTATCTGAATTTGCTAATCAGTGTCTGGAACTACAACACCTCAAACCACTACTCAAAATTGATGCTGAAGCTGATCTGAATCAACTCAATCAGCCGCTTTACCAACAAATTAATGCTCTTCATCCCTGCGGTATGGAGAACCCTGATCCCTTATTTTGGACATCTGGGGTTCAAGTCATTGAGCAAAAAATTGTGGGTAAAGGTCACATTAAATTAACATTGAGCCAAACTATTCATGATCAGCAGTATAAAATCAAAGCGATCGCTTGGCGTTGGCAAGATTATTTTCCCCTACCGCCGCGAGTCGATATTGCTTACAAGCTGCGAGAGAATCACTTTAATGGTAATACTACAATTGAGTTAGAATTACTCGGTGTCAGACTTGCCAATGATCATTTGAGTCAACAAGCCATCAATTCCCAAAGACTACCCACATCTGATTTATTTAATCAGTCGTCTGCGAGACCATTAAAAACTAACTTTCAGTACAAGCAGCGAAATTATACTTGTGGTATTTATCAAAACGATATTTTACCAGAATTAAGAATTAAAAATCCTGAAGGCAAAGTTTTAGTCATGCAACCAGGACATACAATTGGTCTATTAGGCAACAATCGTCAAGACTCCAAAGAGATTGATATCTCTCAACCACAGTATGACAACATTATCCAAGCTGCTCTTGAGGCATTATCTAGACACTGAGTTCTGAGTTATGAGTTTTTCATGTCCTCAACCTCAGCCCTCAGTATTTCTACAGGTTGCCGTTGCGAAATGCCAGTACAAATATTACTATTGGTCCAGAAATGATGATTAGTCCAACGGAAACTAACTGAAGGATGACTTCCCAATTGAGATTGCTTAAAGTATCAAACATTTTTTACCTTGTCCTCTTAATTTTTCAAAATACAGTAACACTGTTGTAAAACTTGCCATTAATCATATCTGGCCGTGGGCTGTTACATTTAATTTACTTAACAAAATTATAGGAAAAGCAATAAAATGGCAACCTGGCAATGTGTTAAACAATGTGGGGCTTGTTGTAATCTTGATCCCGCAGAACGTCCAGACTTAGAGGAGTATCTCTCACCAGCCGAATTAGAACTATACCTGAGTATGGTAGGCGAAGACGGATGGTGCGTTAACTTCGATCATACCAACCGAGAATGCAGTATCTATGCAAATCGCCCCCGTTTTTGCCGTGTAGAGACAGGAATATTTGAAGATATGTATGGAATTGAGCCAGAAGAACTTGACGATTTTGCCATTGACTGCTGTCGTCAGCAAATAGAGGGAGTTTATGGCGATCGCAGTTTGGAAATTCTCCGCTTCGACAAAGCCATTGGTTTTTAACTAACGCCTAAACTTCCTCCGCGTACCTCTGCGTTTAAACCTCAATGAAAACTCGCCCTTCATCCCCTCTTTCCCTGGTTACAGGAACCTTGGATTTTGGGGATGCGTTTACAGATATATATTGGTGTAGTATTAGCAGTCCTAAATCAGTTGTGAACCTCTTCACTTGGCGACCTTGGCGACTTGGCGGTTCGATAAATTCATAAATCAAATAGGATGGCTATATTAGCGATCGCAGTCTGGAAATACTTTACTTTAATGATACCAATTGGGGCAATGGGGTTGCCATTTATGACAATAGTCTGAGAAAATGAGAAGAATATGAAAGCAACCTAGCAACTAGAACTATTGCCTGTGAATCTTGACTCTGTACCTGTAACTTTTTCTGTCACATCTGAGACTGAAAACCAACCAGAAATAAAAGACTGTAACGAATCTAACTTAACAACTGCAATCATTGAGCCACTTCAGCCTATAGTTACCGATAGTCAAAAAAAGCAGGAATCAGTAGCGGCAATTTTTGGTACTACTTTCATTACCATATTTCTCGCAGAAATTGGCGATAAAACTCAGCTATCCACCCTATTAATGAGTGCAGAATCTCATGCACCGTGGGTAGTGTTTATCGGATCTGGGGCGGCGCTGATTACCACCAGCTTGTTAGGTGTGCTTTTAGGTGGTTGGATCGCTAATCGCCTCAGTCCCAAAACCGTAAAAAAATCAGCAGGGATGATGTTATTGTTCATTTCCCTGATGTTGTTTTGCGATGTAATTCTTAATTTTTAAACTCCCCACTCCCCAAAAATATGGACTGGCATCTTTTAGGACTCAGCTTTATTACAGTTTTTCTCTCTGAATTAGGTGACAAAAGCCAATTAGCAGCGATCGCACTTTCCGGACGTTCTCAATCTCCCAAAGCAGTATTCTTCGGTACTGCTGGCGCATTATTGCTCACCAGCCTTTTGGGAGCATTAGCCGGGGGTGCTGTTGCAGAATTATTACCTACGCGCATATTAAAAGCGATCGCCGCTGTCGGGTTTGCTATCCTGGCTGCACGTTTGCTATTTTTTAACAACGAAGCCTCACCCGATTCTGAATAATTTAAAAAACACAAAAAAGCTCAAATATACTTAGCCTCTTTGTGTTTTTGGATGCAATTGAAGATTAGGCATATTCTAGCTAAACTTGTTCTCGCCAGCACCAGTTTAAAAGTGTTCCACCTGCCAATAGTTTGACTGCTTCTAGTACAAAATAACCACTGTGTAGTAAATTCATCTGCGTTGGAATTGCAGATCCTGTTTCAAATAAATTCAGATGAGTGCCGACAGCACACATTTGCGGAGTCAGAAAAAAGGTATCCAGCAGAGTAATCGCCAGCAGTACCACGGCAAAAAGAATAACTTGAGGATTCCAGCAAGATTTGGTTTCGCTCACAGCCAGTACACCAGTCAAGACTACAGCCGCAGATAATAATTCAATGCGATTAAAATTCCAAAAAATCACATAGCCAGCTGTAGTAAAGCTTGTTTGACTCATCATGCCAGAAAGGTAAAGGCTAGGCATAATTACCCAATCTAAAACTAGGCTAGCACTCAACCAAAAGCCCAAGGCTAAGATGATCGCTGTTTGCCAATTTGGCCGCTTGAATTCAACTGTCGAAATAGCATTCATAAAAAAATAATTGCTTGTGTTCTATTTTTGAAGTCTAACTGAAAGAGTAGTTTTCACAACAGATATAAATGATCTTTTACAAATAGATTTATAACTTCAAAAAGTAATGATTTTTATCTTTTTGTTGTAATGATAAATAACATTAACTTTATTTAAGAAGAATATTCACCCCCACATTCCGTACCCATTAGTGTCACAATCAATAATTAATCAACCGAGATGATTTTTTTGGACAGGTAAGTAGGTGGGCGTAAATAAAGTTAACTAGCTAGGGTCGTCATTGGTCATGAGTAAGGGTTTGGGTCCTGTTTACGAGTCGTAACATAGTTTGGTTTATTCATGCTTACCTACTTAAACCATTTTTGGCAGGCAGTATATAGCGGTTATCCTTTGGATGCAATACACTTTGACCTCACTTCCATTCCTCTCTCCTTTTAGGCTACGGTGTACACACATCCTTATCCATAAAGGTTTTCCAGCCCTAAAAATATGATTTAACCGGAAATCCGGTTCCCCTCCTCGCTTGCACCGGAGGGGCTAGGGGTCACAAGTGTAGGTTTTTAATTTAGGTGTGAGTTGACACTCTCAAACACAATTTTAAACTGTGTGAAAACACCAAATTTCGTTCTTGAGTGGGAAACCAGAGGGGAAAGATGAGTTTTCAATCAACGAAAAAACCCCATTTCAGATGCATTCGTGAAAAACCTACACCTGTGAGGGGCTGGGGGTTAGGTCTGTATTGCATTCAACTAAGAAACGCTATATTGCCACCAATACTGACAATTATTGATACTACTTCCTGTTGCCTCTAGCAAAGTTGCAATCTATTCGCCGATATCTGTTGTGGATTCAGAGCTATCATTTGAGTAAATTACCAAGCAGACCCTTTCCAGTTGCACCAGACAACTCCCTAACTAACAAAGCTCAAGTTCTCAACAAAAGGTTTTCTAGTATGAACTTACGTTCCAGCTCTGTTTCAGTTTTTTGGAAAGCTGGTCTATCCTTGGCAGGTTTGATTGGCTGCATAACCTTTACATCTGCCCCAGCATCAGCACAAATAGTTGACGACTTAATTACCCTGGAAGCAGAACAAGGCGGTTTAACAGGTGCAATCACATTTGTTACTCCTAGTGGTTATATCACCACTATTGCAGCCGAGAAAGTTTCTCCGGAAGGGGCATATTTATTCGGCATTGACGGTGGTGGTGTGTATACAGTTACAGGCACTATACTTCATGATCCCATTACTAGAACCACCATCCCAACCATCACACTCTTGGCTGGACCAACAGTATTACTCCCTGCAAAATCTGGTAGTAGTATCGAAAGTGCTGTCATTGATTTACTCAGATCCGGTACACTCACACTAGATGAATACACAGCAATTATCAGGGCTGCTGTTGGTTCAGATGGTTTAGATTAATTATATGCTGCCAAGATTTATTCACACCTCATCCAGTTAAATATAAACATCCTCAGTATCATAAAATTATTTAATCGGGACACTAATGATTGTGTCCTTTTTAATCTCTTATTTCAGATAGTAGGGAACAGGCTTCAAAATCTCTTGGTGTCCGAATTTTATGAGCAGTTGATGTCTTGAGCTACTCAATTTCTATATCTTAAAATTGCAAACCTCCTTCAAAACGAATTTCCAAACCATTACCACTAATCCCCAGACGAGATTCCCAAAAGCCACCATTATCCGCAAGATTCTTTTTAATTAGTAACCCATATAATAAATCAGAGACTCGATTCCTGATTCCTTGGTCAGTATTTCTAAAATTTTGGAGATAAGCCCCAAAAGACCAATAAGCATTAAGCTGTTTAAGGCTTTCAACTGAGTAGAAAAAATTATCAGTTATTTCTACAGAAGTGCTAAACTCTAAGCCTGTTCTCAGTGCTAATTTACCCTGAAAAAATCCTAATTCTTGCCAATTAACTTGATTATCAATAAATAAAATTCCTGAATTGAGCGAATAATTTAAATTTTTATCTTGACGAGAAAAATAATAGCTCAAATTCACATAAGCAGGATTTTGGGAATTGGCTGCATTATTCCAAGAAAAACGTAAAGCTGGAATATGGTTAGTAATTGCCAAAGTTTGCCCCTCTGCATTAACTTCCACATGGGTATTGATAAAATTTAACAAACCATTAGCATAGACACCCACATTTGGCTCTGGTAGACCTAAATTATTCTTGGTAATATGAAATGCCGAATCAGAATTTAAGTTAAACCAAATGCCAGAATTCAGACTATAATTCCACTTACCAACAGAACCTGCCCATAATGCTTCTACAGTAGGTAAATATAAATAGCCACTAAAACTTTTTAATTGGGTATTAATTTGACCCATTTGAGACAGTTCAAGGCGGTCAAAGGCAATATCAAACGAACGCACACTCGTTGGGACAGCAATCATATCTACTGAGTTAAAGTTTTGGACAAATTGTGAGCCATCAGGACTAATCAAATTCACCTGTACAGCCGATGAGCGATTACTAGGAATAACAGATGTTTTGTCTACAGGAATCGGTACACCCGTAAATGATAAAGGTCCAAAACTATTATCAGAAAGTTGGGCTTTAGAAATGTATGTATTACCTGGATTCCAAATACTATTTCCGTTGATAAACTGTATTCCTCGTTTGTGATTACCAGTACGAATTTGGAAGAGATTAGAACTATGAGGTGTAATCAAACTCGGAAAAGTAAAGGTTCCAGAAATTTGTTCTAAAGCACTGCTACGATTCCCCAATAAAAGCGTTCTGTTAAGTCGTTCGTTAATCTGTCTTCTCTGTTCTGGCGTTGCTTTCGAGTTGAGATGTGCAAAATTCTCTTGTCGCTCTAATCGGGCTTTTGCTTCGGTTAAACTTTGTGATAACATTTGAGGATTAATTAATTTTAAAAATCCTCCCATTAACATTCCTATAGTAGAATTAGCCGTTTGTAATTGATCTACTTTTGTTTGATTGCCGGATAAAGATAAGGAAATACCAGGATTGCTAAAAATATTAGTATAAGTTACCTTGCTTTCTGCGGCATCGTATTGTAACAAAGTCTGATTATGAGGACGGCTAAAGTCAAATTTATGCCAGTTATAACTTTCTTTTTGCTCTGAGGTACGAATCAGTTGAGGTTCTCTTTGACCCAAAGAAACCCAATATAAGGAATTCAGGTAATATAACTTGCGTTCCTTGTCACTAATAAAGGGATTTACCAATATATTCAACAAATCCCAATTATCGAATTTGCCTACCTGACCAATTTTCATTCCTGGTAAAGATGTAATTTCTAGTTGAAAATTAGAACTTTCTCCATTTAAAGGATTTCCCCAAGAAATACCTAATTTTTCTAAAGTTTCTTGAGAAAGTTTTGCCCCTACAAACAGACCATCTTCTAATAATGGTTGTAAATTATTAGTGGGAAATGCTTGTAAAATTAAGGGAGTATTTTCTATATCTAAAGATTCAAATAAAGCTCCTCCACCCCTATAACTGTAAGTTGAGGCACTAGATAAATTTACAATATTATTAATAGGTGAATTCATGGAATTTACATCTAAATTATTCTGAGAAAATTCACTATTGATAATAATTGGAGATGCAGTATTTCCTTGAGGATTAATAGCTTCTGCTGCAATAGATTGAATATAAAATTTGTTGAAATCAATTTCTCCTGTGAGTTCCTGAAAAGTTTGAGGAATTGCCCAAACTGCTTGCTTTCCCCAGAGTCTTTGAGTTAATTGGACTGTTTGTCGTCTTTCAATTTCTGTTGATTGACCCTGATAAGATATTTGACTTTGCCATCCTTGAGTTTCAATCACAACTCTATTATCAGGTAAGATCCAGTAGAATTGTTCTTGATTAGGAAAATTAGCAAAGTTAAATTTATTAATTATCGGTTCTTCAGCAGCAAATTTAATCGAGAAATCAGTATAGTTCTGATGCTCATTAGGATTAAATGAAGATGAGAATTTGATATTGTCTGTGGGATGAACAATCCAAGGGTATCTATTCGCACTATTAGTAATGGCATTTAAAATAATGGCTTCTTGAGTTTCTCTTGGTAAGAGTTGATCGGTAGTTTCTTCGTTGGTGTCTCTAGGCTCAGATTCTAGAATTTCTGGAGCATTGAATATTCCTGGAATATCTATTTCGTTAAAATTAGGAAAAAGCTGAATTGGATCTGGAGTTGGTGCTTGGGTAATAAATATATCTTCTGATATTTGCGGGGCTAATTTTTTATTTGTCATATCTTGAGAAAATATGGACAATTCTTTGGAATCGGCATTTTGTGAAATTTTTCCCTCCGCTTTTACTGGAAATAGTATAGTAAATGAGAAGAATAGAGTTAATGTTAAATTGATATAATGCTGACTAATATTGGATCGTTTCAATGTAAATATTCATCCTTATTTTTCAAGTAGAAAAGATAAGCATTCAGCTTTTGCTCCATATCGTAAACTAGTACGTGGAATTTACTATTGAACTAAAGATGGAATCAATTAAAGAGTGAAGAAGTTATAGTGAATGTTTATAGAAATATGAAAATAAAAGTTCGCGTAGCACACACCGCCAAGACGAGCCAGTGCGCGCGCTAAAGACAAGAACGCAAAACGTTCAGGTTTGTTTAGGTGTATCCGCAGGAGTGATAAATTCTGTGATCTTATGTCCGCCTAATTAGTTCAGAACTTACGGATCTGTGCAAAAACCGTAAAATCCTCTTTCTCCCTGTACCCGTACCCTTCGGTAAGCTTCGCTAACGGCTGACACTCACGGCGAAGCCTGCTCCCGTGCTGTCTTAATGATAAGTCTTTCACCGAACAAGATATGTGGGCTATTTTTTTGTGGCTATTTCTCTTGGAAAGTCCAAACTCCCTCATCCCATTCAAAATCTGTGGGCGGTGATTGTAACCAGTGCTGACAACGGAGGAGATGCAACATAGCAGCTTTATCTTGGTTGTCAACTCCTAAAACTTTGGCAAACTCAGCTCTTGCATAGGTAAACTGGCGATTGAGGTAATACTCGCGTCCTTTCTGATAATACTCAATTACTTGTAATTTTTCGCTATTAACGGTATCAGTACGCAAACCCACCAGTTCGTAAATAGCGACCGGCTCATTTCTACCTTTGACGCGAATGTAGTCTAATTCTCTAGCCCAAATCTGGTCTCGACAAGGTTGAAAGGTATTATCACTGAGAATAATGTCACAACCGTACTGTTTACTAATGCTTTCTAATCGGGAACCGAGATTAACGCCATCACCAATTGCTGTAAATTCCATCCGCTTACTAGAGCCGATATTGCCACTGATAACAGTATCAGAATTGATGCCAATGCCGATCTTAATTCTGGGCTGACCAGCAGCGTGGCGACGTTTATTAAATTCAATCAAGCGATGGCGCATTTCTACTGATGTTTGCACCGCCATCCAGGCGTGGTTTTCCAAAGGTAGAGGGGAACCAAATACAGCCATAATTGCATCCCCGATATATTTATCAAGAGTGCCTTTATGTTTGAAAACTGCTTCTACCATTGATTCAAAATAGTCGTTGAGCATACTCACCACTTCTTCGGCTTCCAAATTTTCTGTTAAAGTGGTGTAACCGCGAATATCGGAAAATAAGATAGAAACTTCTTTGCGATCGCCTCCTAATTTAGCATCATCCAATTTTAGTAATTCTTCTGCTAATTCCTGAGTCATGTAGCGGTACATAGTACTCTTGAGGCGCTTTTCATCGCTGATATCTTCCATGACCACCAACGCCCCCCGGACTTGCTGTAAATCGCTCGCATCAGCAATGGTGTTGATGGACAAATTAATACTGTGCAGTTCTACTCCATCACTCACCAGTGTCCGATCAGGGTAATATTGCTGAGTAATTTTGATATTATCTGCTTGTAAAGCATCTTGATACCACTTACTAAAGTCACCTTCTTTAATGGCGATCGCGTCAGTAATTAATGTTCCTTCTAAACGGTATTCGGGTTCTAATCCCAACAAATGTTTGGCACTTTCATTAGCAGTAATAATTAACCCCGCTTTATCTGTAGAAATTACACCATTAGAAAGACTACGCAATATATCCCGTTGCATTTGTTCTTGTTGCTTGACTGTGGCAAACAACTGAGCATTTTGCAATGCCACACCGGCTTGAATATTAAAAGCTTCCATAAACTCTTCATCGTTGCGGTCAAAACTAGCTTGGAAGCATTCCGGGGCTTTGGGCCAAATCTCCGGATTATATGGGGGAAAATTCCCAGATTTCTTTTTATTAACTAATTGTGTCACCCCAATTAATTGCTGATCAGCATTGAATACTGGCATACACAGTAAACTACAGGTACGATAGCCATTTTGCTGATCCATTTGTTTAGCAGTATCTGCGTCGGTATGATTATACAAATCAAAGGGAATATTCAGCTTTTGACCAGATGCAGCTACCATACCAGCAAAACCTCTACCTATGGGGACGCGCAACTCCCTCGTAGAACCATTATCCTGAGTAATTTTAGTCCATAATTCATGGCGATCGCGATCTATGAGCCACAGCGTACTGCGATCAGCATTCATCAATTCCTTAGCCTCTTCCATCACCCGATGCAGAGTATCTTCTAAGTCGAGGCTACTTTGACTCAGAGACTTAATCGCCTTCATTAACGCCGCTAACGCTCTTTGTTTTTGAGTCGCCGTATAAAACGAGCGTGACGACTCTAAAATCAGTCGAATTGAAGGCGCAAATTCTTGAAATAATTGTTCATCAGCTTGGCTAAATCCCCCAGTATCAATCCGTTCTGATATGTGAGCATCAGCATGATATGACAATTTTAATTTATTCAGTAATTGTACAACCGCCACTAATTTTCCTTGATCATTTAATAGTGGCAAGGCTAGCATTGTGTAGGTACGATAGCCTGTTCTTTTGTCTTGTTGTTGAGCAACTACCGAACGCGGATCTTCATAAAAATCAAAAGGAATATTGATGACTTTCTTAAACGTGGCGACTTCGCCAGCAATACCTTTATCTGCTGGAATCCGGATTTCTAGGGAAGCTTCTCCTTCCCCCTCAGCTAAAGTTGACCAAAGTTCTTGTTTTTCTTCATCTAATAAGAATATCGTTGTCCGGTCTGCGCCTAGTAATTCTCCAGTTTTTAAAGTAATCGAATGCAACATTTCTTGGAGAATTGTTTCAAACCCTTGAGAATCTAACATTGATAGGGTTTGATGAACAATCTGTAATTTTTGCTCGACTTCTACAACAACTTGTTTAAAAGTATCCTGAGTCAAGGGCGCAAGAAAGCTGGAAAAAGTTTCTTTTTTTCTAGCTAACTTACTTCCAGAAGTAGAATTTGGTTGCAAGTAGTAATCTTCTTGGTTACTAATACCAATAATTAAATCTGCGCTCTCCCCAAAACTACTTTCATTGACTGACATAAATAATTTTTGATATAGAATTAAATTAGATTTTAGGAATATTCAAACCGCCACGCGGAGTCCTTAGTCATTATTAGCTGCAAGATATGACATTACCTTCCTGTCATGACGATACTCTTGGATATAGAGTTCCTCCAACTCCACCTAAGTTAACACTTCTACATAACCCTAACCTGAATCCCTCCCCTCTGGCAACTATTCTTGATTTGCCACTACTGAAAGATTGTGGGTATAATTATTAATAATTTTTCTGTATTTCCCCCCTTGGCAAAAGATAACTACATAACTCGCAAAAACCTTCACCTTCAGCAGCCCTAGTCATATAAGTCGGTTGATGTTGCAACTGATTGGCATATTTTAGTACATTCGCTACACCTACAGAAAAAGAAAAATAATCTTGATTAAATAAACTTTCGTCATTGGGACTATCACCAACGGTAAGCACTTGTTCTAGTGAAAATTCTGGGAAGTATTCTCGGAGGACTTGCAATAATCCTACAGCCTTA
This sequence comes from Nodularia sp. (in: cyanobacteria), assembly GCA_035638855.1. GTDB lineage: Bacteria > Cyanobacteriota > Cyanobacteriia > Cyanobacteriales > Nostocaceae > Nodularia. The sequence goes on from DASQZD010000037.1 coordinate 43,224, forward strand.
TCTTGCCCTTGGGGTTTAATGTGACACTGGACATTACTATAAGTAAATCCCCAGCCCATATCCTGACAAAGATGACTCAGTATTTCTAATTGATCTGGACTCAAAGCCGCTACATCAAATGTCCAATCCGTGATCCGAAAACGATTGTCGGCTGATTCCTGGATTTGGGGAAATTTGGTTTTTAATTCCGCAAAAGCCACGGCTAAACTCTGGCGATGGGCTTCTAAGTCAAGAATGGGTGTTAAACTTACTGGTTGATCATGCCCAGATGGATAGAACAGACCACCATTTTCCGCGATCGCACCATCAATAGGCAACAAGTTACTCAATCCACTCATCCACCCCGCAGAACGCCCAGTGACAATTAATACTTTGATCCCAGCCGTCGCCAAATCTGCTAAAGCTTGCAGCAATGTCGCCGAAAATTTACCTCTTTGAGTGAGCGTACCATCCATATCTGTGGCCACTAAGCGAATATTGCTAAATGAAGCCCCAGACAGTTGTTTGAGAGTGGGCTGATGTCCTACAGCGAAGTTTGGCTGACTGTACATATTTCATATAAGATTTAATCTCTAAGTTAAAAAATAATTATCATACAGCTAAATACGGTTCAGGATTTGGGCATCTTAAAAATAATCAGTCAAGCATTTTTTGTTTTATACTTGCCAATTATGCTAAACTTAATGCTTATTTCCCGATCTTCAGGAATCAAGACGATCACAATTTCACAACAAGTGCTAGCAATTGCACCTCAACTACCACCACTTTTAGCTATGACCTCTACTGGACTAGCCTTAGTAGTGATTGCTCTGCTCGTGTATGGCAAATTTCATATCACTAAGTTAGAGAAAAAAATCAAATTTCAAAAATTCCGGGCGCAAGAACTAGAAAAGAAGTTTAAACTAGCGCTGGAAACGATTCGCAAACTGGAAACTAATCCCGACTTAGTGAATTCACGGGATTTTAACTTAGATTATCTGCGAATGCGGATGTCCGAAGAGGTGTTTCACGTTAAGGTCTTGAGTCAAATTAAATTTGAGGTCAAAGATAAAATATCTCAAGCACTACGTCCACATCAAGCTGATCAAGGAGTGATTGGCATTGCTAGCAGTGGAAGGCAGGTAGATGAAGTTTTTGATGTGGAATATGAGACTGGTATGGGTGCAAACCTCGCTAAACGAGTTTTGTTTCGCGTTCAACTCCGGTTAATGAAGTTACCCACACAAGCAACTTCTGCTACGATTAGCCAAATTATTGACTGTATTGAAACTTATCTTAGCCCTGTTGAAGGTGAGGATAGTTGGCAACCGACAATTCAAGGCCGGATTATTTATATGCATTGGGATCAAAAGGCTAAACCTACGCCTCTATTGGTGCTAGAACAATCTAACGAAGGCGTGAATGTAACTTTTCGCACGAGTCGCCAACCAAATATTTCTCTAGAGAAAAAGCCTTTTGGAGTTCAAAGATCCGATTCTCCTCGCTCATAGTTTTGGCTTCAGGGTGCTGCAATCTGCTTATTAGTTATGAATTATGGGTTATAAGGTATGAGTTATGAAATTATGATTTTTCACCGCTAACTACACTTGGGGAATCACGGGCTAAAAGACCATCTTCCATTTCGACAATGCGATCAGCTATGTCTAAGATGCGGTTATCGTGAGTTACTAGCAAGATAGAAGTGCCTTGTTCTTTCGCAAGTCCCTGCATGATTTCCACAACATCACGTCCTGATTGTTTGTCCAAAGCTGCGGTGGGTTCGTCTGCTAGCACTAAGGGAGGACTATTGACTAGGGCGCGAGCGATCGCTATTCTTTGTTTTTGTCCACCTGAAAGGCTGTCTGGGTAGTAAGTAACTTTATCCTGTAAACCAACCGCCCCCAGCATGGCTTGTGACTTCGCAATTGCTTCATTTGGCGTGACATGATCATTCAACTCCACCGCCATCTGCACATTTTGTGTAGCACTTAAGAAACCCAACAAATTGTGAGCTTGAAAAATATAACCAATATTTCGGCGAATTTGCACTAGTCTATTCTGACTAGCGCCAGACATTTCTGTACCTAAAAACTTTAAACTTCCCTCTTGTACAGACCGCAACCCACCAATCAAACTCAGTAAAGTTGTTTTCCCTGAACCTGATGGCCCCGTCATAATCACGATTTCACCGGGATAAATGTCTAGGTTAATGTCAAACAAAATCTGTTTTTTTAATGCGCCTTTGCCATAGTAGTGATTGAGATTTTTGATGGCAATTACAGGTTCTTGTATCATATTCAAGTAGGTGATTATAGCGTTTTCTAGTCTGCTGAGGTAGGGATTTATCTGTATTTATCTGTGTAGCCTACGGCAAGCCGGATTTCGCATCTACATCTGTGGTCGAATAATTCTTCTAGTACCTATTGAGGTGGGAATAGCTATAGGTGTGAGTAGTGCCTGTAAATAATGAATATATATCAATTATAAATCAAAGTTATCCATAAAGTTTTACAATTTAGATTTAATTCGCAATTGATAACTGCTCAATCTTAAAAGATATCTGCTGGATCGGCAGAGCGTAATTTACGTACAGCGATCGCACCAGAGACAAAACACATAATTATAGTGAGAATCAACACAGTTATGGCTCGTTCATAACTCATGAAAACTGGTAACAGTGTAGCATCTCTAGCACTAGAATACATAAACATAGAAACAATCCATCCCGGAATATATCCCAAGCAAGCTAATAGTAATGCTTCTTGGAGTATGACAGTTAATAGATATCTTTGTGTATAACCTATAGCCTTCAAAGTTGCATACTCTGATAAGTGATCAGAAACTTCCGTATATAGGATTTGATATACAATTACAGTACCGACAATGAAACCCATAACTGTCCCTAAAGTGAAAATAAATCCAATAGCAGTACTGCTAGCCCAGTAATTACGCTCAAAATCAATAAATTCTTGTTTCGTTAAAACCTTGATATCTTCAGGTAAATAATTCTGCAACTGTTGGGCGATAATCTTGGCATCTTGTCCTCGTTTTAATCGAATTAAACCAATATCAATTAATCCTCTTTGGCGGTTATTAAATATCCTTAAAAAATTCACATCACTGGTAATTAAATTACCATCTGCGCCAAAAGATGCCCCTAAAGTAAATAATCCATCTACTTTAACTCGTCTTCTTTGTACTTCTGCTGTTAAACTCTTTCCTTGATCCAATTGTGCCGCAATCGGTCCATATTCTTGTCTAGAAGAACGGTCAAACAAAACCACATCAGGTAGTTTCAGTTTATCCAAATTCTCCTCAAGTCCAGGCAAATCAAACAGATTAGATTCGGGATTCATGCCAAAGATGAGAATGCTCCGGGGGCGACCTGTTACCGGATTTCTCCAAGTTGTATAATCCAAATAGATCGGATGTACCGATTCTACTGCTTGTAATTCTAAAGCTTTATACAACCTTCTTTGTGAAAAAGTTTGCATTGCCAGCAAAGCATTAGATTGTTGATTAATTAAAACGATGTCACCCTGTAGGCTACCATGTAACCGCACATTACTATAATACAGTGCATCCCGAAACCCAATTTGCATAAACATCAGGATATCGGCAAAGGCAATTCCTGCCAAAGCAACGGCTAGGCGACTTTTGTCTCTGGTCAGTTGTAGCCAGGACAAGGGGATTTTACGATTCATGATTCTTAATTTGTAATTCCTGAGCAAGGAAGCCATGTCAGTTTAAATTTTGGATGGAAATATTACATCCAAAATCTAAAATTCTCTCTTGTTCAAATTGGTATTAACACTCAATCAGAATTTGATTCTTTATTAATTTGGGCAATTACCTTAGCATTGGTTAAACCAGAAACTCGCTGGCTATCTTCTGGAAGTAAGGTAATTTTGACTTCCACAACTCTAGCGTCTACATCTGCGACTGGATCTGTACTCAAGACATCTTTTTTGCCGATTTTTCTGCCAATTTCAGTGACAGTTCCCTTTAATTCCTCAATAAATGCGCCATTTTCGCTCGTGATAGTAGCGGTTTGACCTATACGCACTTGACCAATAGTATCTTCAGGGACTTCAGCAATCACGGTCATTTGATTGGTTTCTCCAATCTCAGCAATGCCATTGGCACTGATAGCTTCTCCTGATTTGGTGTGAACTGCTAAAATTTCTCCAGCGATGGGGGCTTGAACGTAGGTTAATTTGAGTTCTGCTTCTGCTCTTTTAACATTAGCGATCGCATTACTAACTTGAGCTTCTCCCCTCAGCATATCAGTAGGACGAAATTCTTGAATTCTGCTCAGTCTGGCTTGTTCTTCGTTAATTTGACTTTGCAAAATCATCACAGTTTTATCACGGTTAACTCTGGCTTCAACAAGCTGTTGTTGCAAAGTTGCCAGACTTGTTACCTGGTTGGCTCTAGCCTCAGCTAGTTGTTGTTTGAGAGTCGCCTGTACCTGTCGCAGCGTAGCTTGGCTTTCAATAACTTGCTGATTAGAAGTTACCGCACTGAGTCTTCTTCTATCCCGTTCTTGCTGGGAAATAGCACCTTCTTTGTACAACATATCATACCGTCCCGCATCAACTTGAGCATTGCGCTGTTCGGCTTGGATGCGGGAAATAGTTGCTCTTAAACTATCTTGTTGCCCTCTGAGTTCAGCTTCTAGGCGATTAACCATCGCTTGTAGAGTCAATTTTTCGCCACTCAACTGGGCAGCTATCCGCGCAATTGTCGCTTGTTGAGCATCCCTTTCTCCCTTTAACTGAGCTTGTAAGCGACTCAGAACTGCTGTTTGAGCTTCAATATCTCTGGGCGAGCCAACTTTTACTTGAGCTAAATTAGCCCGCACTTCTTGCAGTTTGGCTTTTGCTTCTTCTACGGCTGCTAATTGGCTGTCATGGCTGTCTAAAATCGCCACCACTTGACCTTTTCTGACTCGCTCACCTTCAGTAACGAAAATTTGCTGAACTCGTGACGAAGATTGCAATCCAGCTGCGGGAGCAGAGAGTCTCAAGACTTCTCCTTTTGGTTCCAAACGCCCCACAGAGCTAATGCTATTGCTAAGTGGTTTTACGGGTACAGAGGGGCTGAGTTTTTTCAGTTGCTCAACCTTAGCTGTAGTTAGTAGCCCGGCGGCGATGACAATTGGTAGGGCGACAGCTATACCCCACCAAATCTTAGGTTGTTCCGGATCAAGTAGCAGCTCTCTTGAGCTTGGCTTCTCAGTCACCCTTGACATGGTTGTTGCCCGTTTGTTGAATTGTGCTTATGGAAATAAAAAAGTCAATGAGGGGTAGTTATACCAATTTGTAATTAAGAGGCATGAAAGTTAATCTCAGTTTCTCGGTTTGTATTCATTGCCCTCTTTTTTGAAATTGGCATTACATTCAGTTACACAGTTTTGACTAATTAGCACGCTGATAACAACAAAGACAAACAACAGTGATTTAAAGCTGGTAATTGCTGAAAACCAACTGTTAGATACACGCTCAACTCTACAGATTTCTACAATAATGTTTACTAAGGAAACATTTCATGAGAGTTGCATCACCCAAATCCTATTTTTGATTGCAGCCTGGTATAATTTTAGTAAATATAATCAAGTGGACGGCTATTTGTGAGGAAAATCTCACAAGTGTTTTCTCAAAGTTAGATCACTTTTGCTAAGTTTTTGAGCCGCTATACCAACAGTCTCAAAAAAAGTTTTTCTGCTGCTAAAGTGAGTATTTTTTCATCCCAATTGTATGTGAGAAATTCCTCATCAGCGCTGAGTGGAACGCCTAACCCTGCCCTTTATTTCCCTAAAATAACTAAGATACAGGCTAATTAGGCACATCTATGGCTAGGCGACCCCTGCGATGATTCAGAAATGGTATCAGTCACCGACTAACTACAAATATATGTCAAAGAGAGCATTCCTCACATTACAGTTTCCTTAACTTTTGGGTGAACCAATTAGTAAGTTGGTTTGAAGTCTTTGATATTGGGAATATTTGCTCCAAGACTTTGCGGCTTTTGTCTAACTCCATTCAACTCTTGTTGAATAAATTCTACATTCATCAGTTAGGTGAAAACGTAACAGAACCTACAGATGGGGGGATGATTAACTGTTGAATCAGTGAGGAAGCTCTTTTTAGTCTGGTAAATCAAATAATACTGTAGTCATGTAATTTTCCGCCCAGTCTTGACCAAAGGCTTTTTCTAGTACCCGGCGGGTTTTGTCGTTTTGTTGCTGTTGGGTGCAGTAGTTGCGTTGTCCAGCTAAAATTTGTACGGATTTTTCTGCTGAAACTGGACTGGAGGCGATCGCTTGCGTACAATGAATGTCTAACATTTCTTTGACACGGGACAGAAACATTGTCTCTTCTTCTGGGGAACCAGGACGCACAAACAGGCAAAATTCTGAGAATATATGACCCCATTCGGGTAAATCACGGGGTTGGGAAAATTTAAGCTCTTTCAGGGCGGTGAGCTTGGTATTGTATGATCCTGGTAAGGTGCGATCTAAGTCTACAGGAGATAGGTCTGCGATCGCCGCACTAATTTGACCTCTACCCCCAACTAAGTCACAACCAAACATCGGTAAGTCATATTCTGGACGGGGAAACATCACACAATGCAAAATATCGAGCATATTTCCCACTTTTGCTAGCTCTAAGTGCATTTTGCGAAATTGGGGTGTTTGATAGCAGCGATTTTCTATAATCAGTTTTTCCCCTTCTAGTCTACCTTCTACATACCCCAGTTCCGTCGGTAAGTGGTAAGGAGATAGTTCTAAGTGTTCATGCCATACTGCTTCTATACCATCAGCTAGTTGGCGAATTAAGGGATGTTGTTGTTCTCTCAGCGAGGTGGTAGGAGTATTTGACATCTTTTTCTTGCAAATTCTATCTAGTTGTCAGTCTACCTTCTGCTGTGTCACTTCTGTTTTGGCTGCCAATATAAGAATATATTTTTTTTCTCACCAAACACTCACTGGTTGACGCAAAATAGACTATTGCCAGAAATCAGTAACATCATATTCCAAATCTTCTAGCATCTGCCGCAGCAGGGGTAAACTCAATCCAATCACGTTGCTGTGACAACCTGCGATTTTTTCCACAAATAAACTACCAAAACCCTCAAGGGCGAAAGCACCAGCACACTTGAGGGGTTCGCCTGTAGCAACGTAGGCTTGAATAGTGCGATCGCTCATTTTGGCAAAGTATACTCTTGTTACCTGACACCTAACTAAAGTGCGGTTTTGGCAAATATCAATCAACACATGACCAGTATACAAGTCGCCAAACTTACCTTGCATTAAATGCCAACGAGCGATCGCTTCTGTAGCATCGGCTGGCTTACCATAAATCTCACCATTCACCGCCAACACCGAATCACAACCCATAATCAAAGCTGATTCAAACTGGGGAACCACAGTTTCCGCCTTGCGTTGTGCCAGAATTTGTACTAACTGTGCAGGTTCATTCAGTTGAATTTGCGACTCATCAAAATCACTAGGCTTAACTATTGGTGTAATACCAACAGTTTGCAGCAAGCGATGGCGCGCCGGGGAAGCTGAAGCAAGTACAAATTGAGGTGTTTTCATTTTTGCTAAAAATGGCAATTGTTAATTAGGCATTGGGGAAGAAACTACTAACCCCTGATTCCCCCATTCCCGATTAATACACCGAGAAAGAATTGACAACATCTTCCATCAAGGCTTTAACTCTCTGCCAACGTCTTTCCGGAATTGAAGCATTGAAAGTATATAACTTACCACGGCTGACAGCAACACTGGTGACATTATGTCGCTTTTCCCGATTCGGAAGTTGCACCTCATACTCTAAAATGTAGTATGTTTTCCCCTTAGATTCTCGCTCAAAAGCATTGATCAATTCCGCAGAACGACCAGAATCAGAAGGAGCAAGAGCCGCCTTTCCTAACTTGTATCCTACTTCTGTAGGTGTCCCCAGTTCCGTCAAACTTTTGTCATCCGGTACAGGGCTAATGACAACAGAGACATTTTCCGATACTTCAATCAAATCGTGAAACACTACATCAGGTCCATCCGCCACTTTCACTTGTAACCAGCCGTTAGGGTATAAAAACTCATAGCCATCATAAGAGTCTACAAAGCTTTTGAATCCAGTCGCCGCAGCTACACCAGGATTACTTAGACTGATACTCAACACCAATAGCAAAATAAATACAATTCTTTTCCACATTTCTCAAGATTCCTTTGGGCTGGAAACAAAATCAGACAAGGGTGATTTCTCGTTTTTATTGTCCCATCAACCGGGTCGCTTCGCATCACTCAGCACATCGCAAAAGGAAAGTAAACCTTAACTTGCAACAAATCTATGCTGACAACTCACCAATGACGATGGTTTCACCCATTGGCTAGGGCTAGTTAATGGTTGATATCATATTCGCCTCATTAGTTATAATTGCCGCATCTGTGCAAAAAGTGCAAAATCCTCTTTCCCCCTGCTCCCTGCTCCCCTGCGGCCTTAATGATAAGTCTTTGACCGGACACGATATGACTAATTGTCCTGGATAGCCCAAGAAGTAAAACTCAACAAAAACAGTCAAATGTGAACTATAAATTATATGATTAGTCTTTATAATTAAAAACTTACGGCTGGAACCAGTTAGCTGATAGATCAAGATGGATCTTGGAGATTACTACCGTTTATTGGGTTTAAGGTCAGGAGCCTCTTTTGCTGAGGTCAAAGCGTCTTACAGACGATTGGCGCAGCAATATCATCCCGATATTAACCCAAATGACATCAGAGCTAAAGATAAGTTTATTGCCTTGACAGAGGCTTACAAAGTCCTTTTAACAGTAGTACCTTCCGAGGAGATCGCCCAACCGTCAAGTCATTCCTATCGGTTTAGGCGTGATGCTACCGAGTCCACAGGCTCAGAAAAAGCACCCACAACCACAGCCACAGTTGAAAAACCGCCCACACCACAGCCGCCGAATCTAGGGGAAATAGAACAGCGACTCAAGTGGAAGACTTATGAGCAACTGCAACGCTTTTTAAAAGAAAGAAGATTTCCCCAAGCGATCGCCCTGGCGGAAGCATTAGCCGCACGTTTATCCACAGATACAGAGGTGCGCCAATGGCAAGCAGTCGCCTATCAAATCTGGGCAAGAGCGTTAATTTCGGAACATCAACTTTTGAAAGCCCGAATTTATCTTAAAAAAGCCCTGAAAACAGATCCTAACAATAAAGCTCTGTCCCTAGAAGTGCAGCGAGACTTCCAGAAATTAGAGCAGCTTTATTGAGAATTATTACTGCTGATCTGGTTAACATTTCCCAAATTCTTACCTGGAAATAAATACACCATTTGGGAGTCAAAATTAAAACCAAGATCGCTTTCTCACCCTACAGTTTTTGGGTAATTTACTTCTTTGGTGTTCCCTGATTAAATCCGCATCTCTAACGAACCCCATTGTATAAAAAGTATAGTTGCGCTTTAGCGCTAAAGCGCAACTACGAGCGAATTCGGTGAGATTTCAAATTTTGTTACAGCGCTTTGTTTTTTCTCACCAACTTACTTAGTCATCGACTGGCTCTGGTGTTGGCTCTGGTGTATGGTTGCTTGGCAAGTCGCTGACAGTGATGCTAATTGTTGCAGGGTATTCTTCGCCCCCAAATTTAAATACCGCATCCTCAACTTCGATTGTGCCTTTATTTGCTTTTGCTTTTCCTCCAGACAGAATTTCCTGCTCTTCTACGGATAAATCCATCAGATTAGTTTGGATGGTTTGTACTGACATAATTCTTTACCTCACTTACGTTTAAAGTAGTTACCTACTTAACTTGAACTATAAGCAGTATCTATACATTATTCATAACTCCCCAGACATAAATTTAGATCAGTCTAAAAGGAGGTGCGCCTCTTGTCTGAAGATAAATCTCCAATAGCTCGGTGAATTTCCAGCAAAGCATTTGGGATATATTATTTACCTTTCGGTTTAGGTAAATTGAGGCTCGTTCAGGCTTTGACTCAGAGGATATCTGAGACGTATTATTGCTAACATCTAAGCCTCTATTGAAGATGTGAAAGTTGACAACCGTTCTTTTAATTCTAATTACCGAGTTTTCATTTATCCTGAAAGTAGAGGGATACTATTTCAAAAAGTTAAAAATCTCAAGATACAAGGCTTTTGACTTTTTACAAACGCCCTGCGGTACTAGAGTGTTTCCTAGTTCAAACTAAGAACCTATTCTGATTATTTTTTTATGTCCCAGTCTCCGGTTACGGTTAAAATTAAGTTATTTGCAGCTTACCAAGAAGCCTATGGCGTGTCAGAACTAATACTAAAATTTCCTGATGGTACACCAGTCAGCGCAGTGTGCGATCGCCTGATTACAGAACACCCAGAACTCAGTCAATGGCGTGATCTTACCCGTTTTGGCATTAATTTAATATTTGTCGAACCAGACAGCCTACTGCAAGATGGCGATGAAGTTGTGCTAATTCCGCCTGTTAGTGGTGGTTAAATTTATGTGGTTATATATGTTGAACACCTAAACTTTCTCATCGGTAGTCATGACAGGAAGGGGTAAGTTAAGAAAATTTATCCATAATTTTAGCTACATTAAAAAGCAGTTGGTTCAATATACCAACCGCTTTTTTTGACTAACTTAGCTCTAATTATTAAGCTGAAGTCCCAGGCTTTTCATACAAGCGTAGGAGACTACTATTCACCATAGATGCTGCGTCAGAAGCAAGCCAAGCTGTAAACTCGCCAATATCATCAGCACTAATCCAGGTAGGTTGACTGCGCTCTTTGCTGGTACGAGTTGCTACCCAGCTATGAACAATAACTTCGTTAATCCGCACAGCTTTACCCTTGTTTTCCTCCATCAACACCTGCGCCAGCATCAGCTGTCCGGCCGCAGAAATGCTCACAGGACTGACATTGGGAATTGCAACTTCGGCTGCTGCTCCTCCAATCAAAGTGTAGCTAGCACCTTGATGTTCTTGAATCACAGGTAAAAAAGTCCGGGCGGCGATGAAGTGACTGGTTAAATTACTATCTAAATATTGTTGCCATTCTGCGATTGGAACTTCAGTTAGGGGTTTGTTTCCAAACCACCAACCACCAAGGGAAGCAACCACAGCATCAATCTGACCAAATTGTTTGAGCAGTTGGTCCCGAATGCTCTCCGCACTATCAATTTGCCCAATTTCTCCGACAATGGGAATAAAGCGATCGCCTTCAGCCAGTTTACCTAAATAACTGCGTAGTTCTTCGAGTTTTTCGGCTTGGCGCGACGGTACAGCTACTATGGCTCCTGCTTTCAGAAATGCCCTGACAATGCCTTCTCCCACATTGCCTGCACCACCAATAATTAAGGCAACTTTGTTCTCTAGTTGATTCATGATTGCTCCTGCATCTATTTTTTGTTCGACAACCCACATTGAGAAAGTAAAGCAGAGATCACGCCGCCAGTACCCCGCCATCGACAGCTAGGGTATGTCCGTTGACAAAATCGGTAGCATCAGAACACAACCAGATCACAGCATTAGCAATGTCCTCTGGTTTGCCCAAACGTCCGGCGGGAACAAAATTCTCAAAAGCTTTGGTATTACCGCCAGTTGCTTGACTGAGCATTTCCGTTTCAATTGGCCCTGGTGCGATCGCATTTATGCGAATTTTTTGGGAGGCATATTCTAATGCTGCGGCTTTTGTCAGCATCACCACAGCAGTTTTTGAGGCATCGTAAATTGATAAGCCGGGTGCTAAAGGACGAAAACCATTAATGGAAGATGTGTTGACAATTGCGCCTCCATTGCCTTGAGCCAACATCTGGGTAATTTCGTGCTTCATACAAAGAAAAACTCCTTTGACATTGACTCCAAAAACCCGGTCATAAGTTTGCTCTGTTTGCTCTGCCAACAAGGCATTTTCACCCAGCAACCCGGCATTATTAAAGGCGATATCAAGCCTACCAAATTTATGGACAACGGTGGCAATTGTTGCTGCTATGTCGGCTTCTTGAGATACATCAGCTTTCACAAATAAACCCTCACTTCCTACCTGATCAATCAAGTTGACGGTTTCACTGCCTTCTTCTTCCCGCCGTCCGACTACAACAACTTTGGCACCAGCATGAGCTAAAGCGATCGCAGTAGTACGCCCAATGCCAGAAGTACCACCAGTGACCAGGGCAACTTTGTTTTCTAACGGTTTCATCCAAATCGCTCCATTTTCACTAACTAGAGCAGTGTGCCTGATTTGGATTCTTCTTTACAAGAAGGAACTTCCAGGTGATATAGTTACCTCATGGTTCCCAACAATCAGCAAATACTCCTCAGCGCAGACTGTCCTGTACGGCAAATGCTCGATTTGGTCGGAGATAAATGGACACCGCCAGTACTCTATCTCTTATCTTCTGGTACTAAGCGATATACTGATTTTCAACGTCAAATTCCGCGAATATCCAAAAAAATGCTGACACAAACCCTGAGAAGGTTGGAGTCAGCTGGTGTTGTTAATCGAACTGTATACCTGATTGTGCCGCCCAAAGTAGAATATGACCTCACGCCATTTGGTGAAAAATTGATTGAACCAATTGCAGGTTTGGCAGCATGGGCTTGGCAGCACCAAGAAGAATTAAAATTGGTTTACGAACGTCAGCAAAAATCAGAAATTTAAGCTCGGACTTCTTCAGTCCAGAGTTCTCGCAAAGCCGGCGGCATCATATTGACCCCATCATCAATTTCACCTCTCCTAATCCGTTCAGTCAGTAGGCGGAAGTAATCCCGGATATGCTGTAAAAATGCTTCTTTATTCCTTTCTTTCGTGGGAGTTGCTCCAGGTCGCCAGTTTTCATAATAAAATCCCCTATCCAAAGGATTTCTTCAGTGTTAAACCTGAATGTCCGATAAATTACACCAATATACCCGATAAAAATAGTCGGGTATGTTTGACGGGTATTTTGACTCGTGTTAGTATCAGACGACAGTTGACGGACAAACAGGGAAGGCTTCATTTATGACTCAGGCAATCACCAAAGATACCCAATCAACAACTTCGACTCTCAAAGCTTTAAAGTGTAAAGAATGTGGTACAGAATACGAACTTAAAGCCAGTCATGTCTGTGAGTTATGCTTTGGTCCACTGGAAGTTAAATATGACTTCAGTGAATTACGTCTGACGATTACTCGTGAAAAAATTGCCGCCGGTCCCAATTCAATTTGGCGCTACCGTCCCTTTCTGCCCGTCGCAACTGACAATGTAATTGATGTGGGAACAGGTATGACTCCCCTGGTACGTTCCCACCGCTTGGCTCGTCGCCTGGGTCTAAATAAGCTTTATATTAAAAATGATGCGGTAAATATGCCCACCCTGAGCTTTAAGGATCGGGTGGTGTCAGTGGCTCTGAGCCGAGCGCGTGAATTGGGTTTCACCACCGTTTCCTGTGCTAGCACTGGTAACTTGGCAAATTCTACAGCTGCGATCGCAGCTCATGCCGGTTTAGATTGTTGTGTATTCATCCCCGCAGACTTAGAAGCAGGTAAAATCCTGGGTAGCTTAATCTACAGTCCGACCCTGATGGCAGTCAAAGGCAACTACGACCAAGTAAATCGTCTCTGCTCAGAAGTCGCTAATACACATGGCTGGGGTTTTGTCAATATCAATCTGCGTCCTTATTATTCTGAAGGTTCCAAAACTCTAGGCTTTGAAGTTGCAGAACAACTCGGTTGGGAACTACCAGATCATGTAGTTGCACCCCTCGCCTCTGGTTCACTATTTACCAAAATTTATAAAGGTTTCCAAGAATTTGTGGAAGTCGGTTTAGTAGAAGCCAAAGATGTTCGTTTCAGTGGCGCTCAACCCGAAGGTTGTTCACCCATCGCCCAAGCATTTAAAGAAGGGCGCGACTTTATTAAACCAGTCAAACCCAATACAATTGCTAAATCACTAGCCATTGGTAATCCCGCCGACGGTATTTATGCTGTTGAGTTAGCCAAGAAAACTGGCGGTAACATTGAATCAGTCAATGATGCCGAAATTATTGAAGGCATCAAGCTACTAGCAGAAACCGAAGGCATTTTCACAGAAACAGCAGGTGGTACAACCATTGCTGTGCTGAAAAAATTAGTCGAAGCCGGCAAGATTGACCCAGATGAAACTACAGTAGTTTACATCACTGGTAATGGATTGAAAACCCAAGAAGCAGTCCAAGGCTACGTCGGCGAACCTTTGACAATTGATGCTAAACTAGATAGCTTTGAACGTGCCTTAGAGCGCTCTCGCACACTTGACCGCTTGGAATGGCAACAAGTCCTCGTTTAGTTAGAAGTTGTGAGTTAAGAGTTTTCTTCCTAACTTTCAACTGCTAACTGTACTCTTAACTCTCCCCTTTCACTCCTAAATTTTTACTTCTATGGCTGTTAAAGTTTTAGTTCCCACCGCGCTGCAAAAATTTACAAATAACCAAGCTACCCTCAGCTGTAGTGGTAGTAACGTTTCCGAACTGTTCGATTCTCTAGAGCAAAACTGCCCTGGAATCAAATCGCGGTTGTGTGACGAAAAAGGACAAGCCCGGCGCTTTTTAAATTTCTATGTGAATAGCGAAGATATCCGCTTTTTAGATGGGATAGATACACCCCTGAAAGATGGTGATGAAGTGAGTATTGTCCCGGCTGTGGCTGGTGGTTGATATAGAATACTGGTGTTGTACCACCAAGTAGTTTTGACTTGGGGTTGAGGCGATCGCCGAAGGCGGGGCGAAGCCCATCGCATTCTTGAGTGTGGGGGTGCGATCGCCTTAAACTACCAGACAGTATTTTTCAGACTTGGTTCAACGCCAATTTTTTAACCATCTTGGTTGAGCGGCGGTTAATTATTCTTATCTGAACTATATTGGGATTGGGTTGAAAATATTCCTTTAGGCCAAATCCGCAAAGTTCACAGATGAAGTCCAATGTTACAAAGAACTGGTATTAATAAAGTTATGACAACAATACAAAATTTTAGATAAAATTATTATTTATATGTCTGAAATAAGCAGATTTATTGCGAAAATTAAACAGTCGATCAAAGTTGCTCTCGGATACTCTACCGCATATACTAATAAGCAATATGCTTTCCACAAAATATCTTGGTCACAAGATGGGGAAGATATGCTTGTAGCAGAGTTATTTGACGGTAGAGCAAAAGGTTTTTATGTTGATGTCGGAGCGCATCATCCCCAAAGGTTCTCTAATACATATTATTTCTACTTATTAAGACAATGGAAAGGAATTAATATTGATGCTATGCCTGGAAGCATGAATATTTTTAATGTTTTGCGTCCCAGGGATATTAATTTGGAAATTCCAATATCTGATCAATCGGAAGTTTTAACTTATTATCAATTTAATGAACCAGGACTAAATAGTTTTTGTTTACCTGTATCCCAAGAACTTGCTACTACAAGAAGTAAATACAACATAGTTGCTGAAACTCAACTACAAACTCAGACACTAGCTGAAGTTTTAGATAAACATCTACCCCCAGAACAGACCATTGATTTGTTGAATATTGATGTTGAGGGTTTTGATTATCAAGTTCTCACTTCTAATAACTGGGATAAATACAAGCCGAAAGTAATTTTAATAGAAGATTTAGAGTTAACTTCTCTGAAAAATATGCATAATTCCAAAATATGTTTATTTCTCGAAGAAAAAGGTTATATATTATTAGCTAAAACCATGAGAACTTTAATATTTAAATTAGAAAGCTGATAAACCAATAAACTTCTCCTCCTACAGATTTTTTAGCGGGAATTTATCCATTTTTAGTTCTATCAAGCAGCTTCAACAGCAATATCTCTCAAAGTTTACAGCGATCGCCTAGCGCTCCTATGTCAAAATGAAGATAAAATCGCTCCCAAAGCTAGACAAAGGATTGACCTGAGCAATGGCAGAAGAAAAAAATCACAATCAAGCGGGAGAAGTGGCTCCCAGCACTGTTGACAAACAGGCTCCCACTGTAGCTGAAATAAATGTTCCCACCACTGACGAACCAGTAGCAACAGATATCCCTACTGCCAACAGGCCAGATACCAAAGCAGCAAATCCAGAAGTTAACCCCAACGCCGCCACGACAGAAACTGCACCAGACAAGGCAGAAAAGCCCCCAGCCGCAGCCAAAGCCGCTAAAAAGGAAAAACTACCAGCGTTGGAAGATAAGCCCTTTGTAGAGTTTATGGAGCAACACTACTTGCCCACTTTGCAAAAAGCGATCGCCGACGAAGGTGTAGAAGATTTGCAGCTGGCTTTTGCGAGACAGAAACTTCCTATCGCTGGCTTTCAGTCAGCCGAAGAATGCTGGCAAGTCATCGGCAGTTGGCAAAATGGACAACGCCAGTTTAACGTGTATTTCCCAGAGGAAAGTATTAGCGGGCAGAAGGGATTTTCTTGTAACGAAGGGAAAAAACCTAGCACACTTGAGTCATTCTTAATTGATGAGCGCAAAATTACACTAGACCTTTTAGTATTTGGTTTAGTGCAACGTTTGAACGGTCAAAAATGGCTAGGTAGAAATTAGTTAAGCTCATCGAAGTAATAAGTAACGGCTCCGGTAATGGGGTCGTTACCTATCCTGACATAACCTGATTTCAACATTTCTTTGAGTATAGCTTCCACTTCCCCAAAGCCTGCGCCTGTGGCACTCACACCTGAAGTCACAGTCAAACTTCCACCTTTGCTTTCTGCGGCTTGCAGCAGTTCCATCATCAGTTTTTTACCACTTGGGCGGTAGACTTGAGAAGCGACCACCTGTTTATTTACAGGTACACCCAAGGGAGATAAACCAGCTTTGGCTCTGAGAGTGTCTTCGTAGTCATCAACCATATTAGGAATCAGCATCAGATCCACAAATTGCCCAATCCCAAACACACCGCCAGTCAACAGCCACAAAACACCAGTCCCTATTTTGCCATTGTATAAACGATGCAGTCCTCCTAGTCCGAAAAATAACCCTGCACTCAAAATATAAGATACAAAAAGGCGGTCTTTATGCTGATTGTTCTCAGGATTCATCTTGTTTTCAACCTTTTGGATTTTCTCTTGTTGTTGAAGATGGATTGCTGATGCTGTTTGATTGCAAATCAGCACGTTCAGCCAGAGCAATTTAATAATATTCAGTCATCACGCCAGTCATAGAATATTTGTTAACTTTCAGGGAAGAACTTATGAAAAATCACTTGCTCCTATTGTAATAAAAACCACAATAAATTACATAAATAGGAGGATTTTGTGAATATTGACCGCTAACCAGACTTTAACAAACTTTTTAACTCGGATAAAATCATTATCGATCTGACTACCAATTTTTGGTTCTTGGTTGCTTGGGCATTGAGATATTGTTGCAACTCTTAACTTTTTATATACTAAATTCTAGGCTGCATCTTGGTAGACTGAGTTTTATACAAATAAATTATTCTCGTCTCCTGCGCCTTGTGAAAGCATTACCCTCATACTCGTTGGGAAACAGGATGCCATAGATACAATCATGGAAAAACCCTGATCAAGTCTGAGGTTGTGAACAACGAATTGGTATTAGCTTTGTTGGTGTACTCAAGATCCTAAAGACAAAAGAGCAATTAAGACATGGTAGATTCCCTCAAAAAACCAGGCTTTGAAGAAATGCGGCCAGGTGTAAAAACCCCGGCTAAAGAAACCCTGTTAACACCCCGGTTTTACACCACCGATTTCGATGAAATGGCACGGATGGATATATCCGTCAACGAAGACGAGTTACAAGCCATTGTCGAAGAGTTCCGTGTTGACTACAACCGCCATCACTTCGTCAGAGATGCCGAGTTTGAGCAATCCTGGGATCACATTGACGGAGAAACTCGCCAATTATTTGTAGAATTCCTAGAACGTTCTTGCACAGCCGAATTTTCGGGATTTTTGCTCTATAAAGAACTCGGCCGCCGCTTGAAGGGAAACAGCCCCTTATTAGCCGAGTGCTTCAACCTGATGTCACGAGATGAAGCTCGTCATGCAGGCTTTTTGAACAAAGCGATGTCAGATTTCAATCTGTCCCTAGATTTAGGGTTTTTGACCAAGAGTCGCTCCTATACCTTCTTTAAGCCAAAATTCATATTCTACGCTACGTATCTTTCAGAAAAAATTGGTTATTGGCGCTATATCACCATTTATCGTCATTTAGAAGCAAATCCTGAAGATAGAATTTATCCAATTTTCCGGTTCTTTGAAAACTGGTGTCAGGATGAAAACCGTCATGGAGATTTCTTTGACGCGCTCATGAGATCCCAGCCCCAAATGTTGAATGATTGGAAGGCAAAACTTTGGAGTCGCTTCTTCCTGTTGTCAGTCTTTGCGACTATGTATCTCAATGACATCCACCGTAAAGATTTTTATGCCTCCATTGGATTAGATGCGCGAGAATACGACATCCATGTAATTAAAAAGACTAATGAAAATGCGGGTAGAGTCTTTCCACTGATGCTGGATGTAGAGAATCCCGAATTTTATCAGCGTTTGGATGTGTGTATCCAGAATAACGAAAAATTGGTGGCGATCGCCAACTCTAAAACTCCCAAATTCCTACAATTCTTCCAAAAAGCGCCCATTTATCTGTCTCATGCTTGGCAGTTCCTGCGTTTGTACCTCATGAAACCCATTGATACTGTTGCTACTCATGGCGGAGTGCGCTAGTTTAGACAACTAATTTTTTGTAAGCTTGAGTGGTTCTGTAGATAACAGAGCCACTTTTTTATCTCACCCCGCCTTTGAGTTGGGTTAAAGTCTCCCCTCTCCTTCTCCCTACAGCCCTTTGGGCATCCTACGGCAGGCATTACGCGAAAGCAAGGAGAGGGGCTGGGGGTGAGGTTCTATATTTGATTAAATCCCCATTCCTCAGTCTAAATTGGGAGCAAATTTGAAAACATCACCGTCAATCAGTCTTGACGCAATTTAGGTTTACCCTGATGCATAGAAGTTTTAGGCGTAAGCTGCCACTTTTAGTAATATTCAGCCTATTTACTAGCCTTTTACCTGCCTCTGGCTCCTTCTTATGTCCAGCTGTTGCCAATGACAAATACAATAGAGGCAGTAGGAACCATAGCAGACATGGCAGTAGAGGTACGGATGGGCGCTCTGGTAGAAATGGTCGAGACAGTCAGAATCAAACTATTTTTGTGAATGGTTCATCCGTAAACCTTGACCTGTCGGGTGACAATGGTGAAGATGGTGAAGATGGCAGTCGTGCTTATATAAATTCCTGCAATCATCAACTTGATAACGTACACCATGATATCCACGCACCCAGTGGCGGCACAGGTGGGAATGGCGGTACTGGAGGCGATGGGGGTAATGGTGGCTCGCTCACACTGTACTACACTGACTTAGCAGACTTGCAAACAATTTTTGTCCGTACCAACCCAGGAGAAGGTGGACGAGGGGGACGAGGTGGTAGCGGTGCATCTGGTTGTAGATGTCAGAGGCGGAGTTGGGAGATAGAAACTTGCACAGGAACCCCTGGTAAAACTGATTATAAATGCACTAAGAAGCGTTACAGGTGTTATGACGGTAGGACTGGGAGTAATGGTAACAATGGTAGGAATGGTAGTAGAGGGAACTTAGGAACGTTGACTATAATTAACAGCAAGGAACCCTTAACTGCGGATAATCCAACTCTCAAATTACCACTTTCTCAACTGATAGGTCAGAAATTCAACCTTTCCAAAAACAAGTGGAATCTCCGCCGGGGCGCAACTTCTCTACTTGCGCCTGGTTCTGTGATTGCGGATGAGTACCGGGAATTTGCACAACGCTTAGAAACAGCTTTTCAATTAATTTGGCAAGCACCAGAACCCATTGCTAACTTTGACAATCAATCTGTAAATGCTAGTTTAACTGATAGCGAACAAGTAGAAGTCACCTTTGCTAATGATTTATGGGTTGAAGGTAGTTCTAAAACTGAGGCTAACTTAACTACATTTACTGTTAATCATGCCATTTCTCAAAAAGATGTGACGCGGTTAGCCGTAGCAGAGTTTGCCGAAGCTGGGCAAAACCTCAAATTAAACATTGTCGATTTGGCAGCAAAATCAGCAGTAATTCAAACTCAATTTCAGGTGAAATTCCGGGCGCAAGATAGATTTGATCAATCATCCAATTACAAAACCGCATACGAAGGGGTGATTCCCAATCAACTTGTCACCCGTGACCATAACCGTTTTATCTTAGCTTTGGGCCAGCTAAAAATTCCTGATCATTTCCTAGTTCCTGGCGTAACCGTTGATATTGAGGTGGTGGCTACTCGCTCCTTGGGGGAACGTTCCACAAAACAAACAATTAACTGGCGCGGTGCTATCCGCAATACTAGATAATATCTACCAACAATTTAAGAGGGTTTTTGGCCTTCTGAAACAATCTGCGACAGCAGATTTCCGGCCAAATCTAGCAACTGATCCAGCAACAAACCAATAAAACCAATGTAAAGAACCGCCTCAATTATGTAATTACTATTGCCAGATTTATAAG
This sequence comes from Nodularia sp. (in: cyanobacteria), assembly GCA_035638855.1. Classification (GTDB taxonomy): domain Bacteria; phylum Cyanobacteriota; class Cyanobacteriia; order Cyanobacteriales; family Nostocaceae; genus Nodularia. The sequence continues at coordinate 63,729 of DASQZD010000037.1, forward strand.
CATTCCAGATCACAAATCCCAATCCTTTAGGACCTATCAACATTTCGGTGGTAATCACTGTAAACCATGCTATCCAAATCCCAACTTTCAACGCATGAAATAGATGAAATATAGCGACGCGGAAATTGTTTCTCTGCCTGCGAAAATGTTGCATACCTATGGCAGTATTAATAATCATAGACCAGAGAGTGCCAAAAAAGACGATGACCACAGTTGCTGGTTCAGTGTTATCGCCAAAGACTACGAGGGCAATAGGTAGTAAGGCTATAGGAGGGATACTATGCGGGATCTGAAATAACCGCTTTAATATTTGATAAAGTGGGGCATTGATCCCGATTAAATATCCCACTAAACTACCTAAAACGGCGGCTGGAATGTAACCTACAAATAACTTTTGCAGGCTAGCTAAAACATCTAAAAATATACTAGATTCCATGCCTCAGTGCTTATGTGAAAAATCTGGTAAATCCTGCGGCAATCACAAAAAATAGCGAAGAGACAAACAGTAATAAGGTATTAAAGTCTGCTTATATTAAAGCTATCAGTAAACAAAAGCTGAGTGAACAAATTAAATAAAATTTCCATAATTCACGTTTGGGATTATTGTAATCTGAAATCTAAAAAATACTATTAAAAATAGTTGAAATATAATTGAATACGATTTGGCAATAGAGCATCAGTGAACTGATTAATGTTCACTGATAACTGAAAGCAAATCATTTTCCCAAATTACGTTTCATTTGTTCTAACTCATCTTGAGTTTCCCAACGGCGAAACTTTTCTTCTAAATCGTCTAATCCACTGGTGTAACTGCTAGTGGGATTCCACCAGCCATCTGTTTCTATGCGCTGCTGAGTTTGCGCTTGAGAGCGGACTGTCTGGGCTTCTGTGGCTTTGGTTTGCACTTCTTGTCGCCGCACTTGAATTTTCCGCAGCAGTTCTTGAGATTGGGCTATGCGTTCTTTTAACCCCTGCATTTGTCCCCAGCGCTTGTTTCCTTCGCGCAATAAGGTGGCTTCTCTATCCTGTGCGGCGGTTGCTAAATCCTGTCTTCCAGCATTTTGGGCTTTTTGAACCCGGATATGCCAAAGCTGAATTTCTTGGGCGGTGGAGAGAATTTCGTCTTGCGATCGCTTCTCTTGTAATCTTAACTCTGCAATCAACTTTAAAGTATCTTCCTCTTGCTGCCGCAGCTGTTCTAACAGCGCTTCTAACTCCAAATGTGGATTGTTACGCAAAAATTCTTCTAAACGATCTTCTAGAAACCGACTTAAATCATCAAATAAGCCCACGGAAAGAACTCCAGAGGTCGAGGGTGTGACTATTTTATCTTATGCCGAAAGTGAATTGTTGCCGTATCTCTCTGAAGGTAGTTTATAGCGATTCCTACCTCAATAGTAGGGGCATATTGCCATATGCCCCACTCAAGATTTATTCGAACACAGATGAATACAGAATAAATGTTTGGTTTTATTACTTTACCACAATATATATTTATGGTAGAATAAACACATCAAGGAGGTGATGTTGAGTGTTACACAAGGTTGTACAAGTCCGTTTATATCCGTCACAAGAACAACAAATTCAATTAGCTCAAACATTTGGTTGCGCTCGTTGGTGGTGGAATTATGCTCTAAATAAGTCGATTGAAACTTATAGGGAAACGGGCAAAGGACTTGGACGTGCTGCACTCAACGCATTTCTTCCTACACTCAAAAAGGCAGAAGAGACGGTGTGGTTAGCTGATTGTTACAGCCAAGTTTTACAGGCTACAACACTCAATCTAACTACGGCGTACAAAAACTTTTTTGAGAACCGCGCTGGATTCCCTAAGTTCAAATCTAGGCACGGAAAACAGTCTATCCAGTATCCTCAAAATGTCAAAATTGTAGATGGTAATGTCAAACTCCCTGGCAATATCGGGATAGTCAAAGCCAAAATACATAGGGCGATTGAGGGGAAAATCAAAACTGTTACTGTGAGTAGAACGCCTTCTGGCAAATATCTTGCATCTATCCTGACTGAGATGGATGGAGAGAATCCAGTTATTTCAGAGGGTAAAATTTACGGCGTTGATTTAGGGTTGAAACACTTCGCAGTTGTTACCGACGGCGAAAAGGTTTCAAAATATGACAATCCTAAACATCTTACCAAACACGAGAAAAACCTCAAACGCAAACAGAAAAAATTAGCACGTAAACAGAAAGGGAGTAAGTCAAGAAATAGATATAGAAAAGTTGTTGCCAAGGTGTATGAACGAGTTAGTAACTCAAGGCAGGATTTTCTACATAAACTTAGTTATAAGTTGGTCAGCGATAGCCAAGCTGTCATAGTAGAAAGTCTTCATGTCAAAGGCATGGTACGCAATCACAAATTGGCGAAATCAATATCTGATGTTGGGTGGGGAACATTCACTAACTTTTTAGCCTACAAGCTAGAACGCAGAGGTGGAAAGTTGATTGAGATTGATAGGTGGTTCCCCAGTTCCAAGCTTTGCTCTAATTGTTTCTATCAGATTGGTGAGATGCCGTTGGATGTCCGGGAGTGGACTTGCCCTCATTGCAATACTCATCATGACAGGGATGGGAACGCAGCAGCGAATATTAGAGCAGAGGGTATCAGAATGATAAAGGCGGAAGGTTCAGCCGTCTCTGCTGTAGGAGGGGATGTAAGTCCTACTCTTGGACGAAAGTCTAAGTTTAGGCACTCCCCCGTGATTACAGAAGCCGACACTGTACTTGGTACTCCAAGTCAGTGTGGGTAGTTCACACCAGTGAATCGGTTAAAATAATTAATAACTTTAAACTTGCTCGTCCTGTAAGTATGACCATGCACAATTCCGTTGAATTTCAAGACGCTTTTGATGTCATTGTCGTCGGTGCAGGTCACTCCGGTTGCGAAGCAGCCCTTGCTGCTGCCCGCCTCGGTTGTCGGACTCTGCTAATGACACTCAACTTAGATAAAATCGCTTGGCAACCCTGTAATCCCGCAGTGGGTGGCCCAGCTAAATCACAGTTGACTCATGAGGTGGATGCACTGGGTGGGGAAATTGGCAAGGTTGCAGACCGTACTTACTTGCAAAAGCGCATCCTCAACTCTTCACGAGGTCCTGCTGTGTGGGCATTACGCGCCCAAAGTGATAAGCGCGAATATGCGGCTGTGATGAAAACTATTGTAGAAAACCAAGAAAATTTGAGCATTCGTGAAGCAATGGCCACAGACTTGGTGCTGGGTGCTAACGATGAAGTGATTGGTGTTGAGACTTACTTTGGTGTGGCTTTTGAGTGCAAAGCGGTAATTTTAACAACCGGCACCTTTTTGGGCGGTAAAATTTGGGTGGGTAACAAATCTATGCCAGCTGGAAGGGCTGGAGAATTTGCAGCTGAAGGTTTGACACAAACTTTAAATCGCTTGGGCTTTGAAACCGGAAGACTCAAAACAGGTACGCCAGCACGGGTAGATAAGCGGTCAGTTGACTACAGCAAAATGATTATCCAGCCAGGGGATGAAGAAGTGCGCTGGTTTAGTTTTGACCCGGATGTGTGGGTAGAAAGAGAACAAATTCCGTGCTACATCACCCGCACCACGGCGGAAACTCATCGTCTGATTCGGGAGAATTTACATTTATCACCTGTTTATGGTGGTTGGGTGGAGGCTAAGGGACCTCGCTATTGTCCCAGTATTGAAGATAAAATTGTCCGCTTTGCTGATAAGGAAAGCCACCAAATATTTATTGAACCAGAAGGACGAGATATTCCGGAATTATATATCCAAGGCTTTTCCACAGGGTTGCCGGAAACTTTGCAATTGCAAATGTTACGCAGTCTCCCAGGTTTAGAAAATTGTACGATGCTGCGTCCAGCCTATGCTGTGGAATATGACTATTTACCAGCAACTCAGTGTTATCCCACTCTGATGACGAAGAAAATTTCTGGTTTATTCTGTGCTGGACAAATTAACGGTACAACTGGCTATGAAGAAGCCGCAGCCCAAGGAATTGTGGCGGGAATTAATGCGGCGCGGTTGGTTCGTGGTGAAGAAATGATTGTTTTCCCCCGTGAACACAGTTATATTGGCACGCTGGTTGATGATTTGTGTACCAAAGATTTACGGGAACCTTACCGAATGCTTACCAGCCGGTCTGAATATCGGTTACTGCTGCGTTCTGATAATGCTGACCAACGGCTGACACCTCTGGGACGGGAAATCGGCTTGATTGATGACCGCCGATGGAATTTGTTTACTACAAAACAAGCAGAAATTACTACAGAAAAACAACGCCTATCTGCCACGAGGATTAAAGAACATGATGAAATTGGCCAGGCGATCGCTTCTGTCTCTCAACAAACAATTAAAGGTTCAATTACCTTAGCTGAATTATTGCGCCGTCCGGGATTTCATTATGTTGATCTCGACAGCTACGGACTGGGAAACCCCAACCTCAAGCAAGCCGAAAAAGAGGGCGCAGAAATTGACATCAAGTATTCTGGTTATCTGGCTAGACAACAAAATCAGATTGAACAAATTGCCCGTCAAGCACACCGTCAGCTACCTGCTGACTTGGATTACACTGCAATTGATACCCTTTCTAAAGAAGCACGGGAAAAACTGACAAAGGTAAAACCCTTGACTCTCGGTCAAGCAGCACGCACTGGCGGGGTGAATCCGGCGGATATTAACGCTTTGTTAATATATTTAGAATTGCGTAAAACTAAGACCCAGTCAGAATTGCCGGCATTAGCTTAAGTTAAAGTTCATGAAGGTTGAGTATAGTAGAAGTTAAGGAAGTAGTATGATAGATGACATTAAATAAGTAATGGCATCATCAGCAGTCTCCGGATTAACGCTTAATTTAATACTACCAAGCCATTTATTCGTCTAATTTTGACGAGTGCTTGGAGGCTTGGTGTAAAAATCTTGATTTCCAGGCATAGGGGCGGCGTTGCCCCTTCCTGGCAGCCACAACCCAAAATGCCTTATGTTACAAGCAGCCAGAACCCATCTCATTATTCCAGAACCATCAGAGGACTTGATCAGCAACGAGCCGACGGCGATAGAATTCTATGCTGATGGCTTGATGGAAGAACTCTTTGCCGATATTGACGAAATTTTGGATGTTAGTGGGAATCTGCCTGACCATACTTTAAGGCATGGCAGTGTTACACCACGTTCTATAAAACAAACTTCGGCAGGCGATTGGTTTGATCATGGGGGTGAATCAGCCACACCAGGGGCTTCAGAATATGAGCATCTGCAAACAATTAATGTGCCGCCGATTGTTTTCTCAAACACCCTCACCCACACTGGAAACACAGCTTCTCAACTGAGGAACGAACAAGTTGGTACAGTTGTAGTTAATCAACCTGGAGCAATTACGAAGCACCAGAAAACTCGGCTGAATCTGACAAAACTGCTGATTTCCGGTGCAGCGATCGCAGGCACAATATATATAATCCAATCTGGATTCCTAACTCTTCTCACTTCCAGATTGACTCAACCAGATATCTATCTACCCCAGACGCAGTTATCTCCCAAAGTAGATGTTCAGGGAGAATTGGTTGACTATATGCTGGGAGCGCTGGCGATTATCGAGAAGCAAGAAAAAACCAGTAATCCCACATCTGCTGTTCCTGAAATCGCCAATGCAGGAGTTAGAAACTCCTCATCTGTGGCTCGTGATTTAGCACCACCTCTAGCCGCTAACAACACACAACCACCAGTTGTTAACCGTTCTACAGGTGTTGTCGAGCGCATTTACATTCCTGTTTATCAAGCGCCTTCACCAATGCGCTATGCACCACCACCTACTCCCAGCGCTCCCCCACCTCTACCACAGGTAGCAACTAATTACCCAACATCTCAACCGGAGGCTGTCAAGACAGAAAAGAAAGCTGTGCAACCACCAGCCAAGACGGCGAAGACCAATGTGGTAGCTGCTGTGCGCCCAGAACTCAAACCTGTACCGATACAGAGCGCACCACTTAACGTGCGGCCACCATCTCCGCCAACAGCTGCCCCACAGCAAGCATATTTACAAACTCCCCCGGCTACAACTGTTACTCATACCTTAGCTGGATTACTAGAGTTAGGAGACAAATCTGCGGCTTTATTTGAATTTGAAGGCGTAACTCGCCGGATTAATATGGGAGAAAGCATTGGTACTAGTGGCTGGACTTTAGTAGATGTAGCCAACGGTGAAGCTATTGTGCGTCGCAATGGCGAAGTCAGATCGATCTTTGCGGGGCAGAAGTTGTAAAAGTAGTAATGCTTTCGTGGTAGCTCGATTTATGCTAAGTGTTGATGATTAACCCAATAAATGCACAAAATTAACCTGCTTGAGCGGGTTAATTATTTTATTTACATATTTTTTAATGTATAGCAATGGACAAGGGGGTTAGGACATAAACGGATAATCAAACTTAGACACCAAAAGGGTTTTAACCCACTCCCTACTCCCTACTCCCTACTCCATACTCCCCAGCTATATATAGCAATCGCCAAGAAAGTTAGGATGCAAAATGCAAGACATCCTCAGTATCTGGTATTGAGTGAGAACTTTGGCTCGACTGTGCCGATTGATTTTCATTGTCCCAACTGTAGACCCTGTATCACAGTCTACACCTGATCCAAGCCCCAGCAATACCCGTTTCTACGTCTAAGGATATGTTTATTTTTGAGATATTAATGAGATATTGATGAGATATTAAATTGAAAAATTCATTCAAATAGAAACTTATGGCAACCGAGCAAGAGCTTCAAACTCTTTTTAATTCCTTAGATCGCGATCAAGACGGCAAAGTGTCCCTTAATGAATTTTTTTTAAGTCCTGGCTTAACTGCAATCATCTCATCAGAAACAAATACCAATAGCCCCCAGGAGTTACTAGTACAGTATGATTCAGACGAAGACGGTAGTATTACCTTTGAAGAGTTAAAGGAAGCAGTTGAGAAAGCAAGTAATTTAACCTAGTACAGGTCGGCGGAAATAAACCTACCATTTAAAACAGCGAGAAAGCCTAAAATAAAAGCATGAGTGACTTTTGATTTTTGAATGAGTAACTTCCGCCTTGCGGTACTAGCAGTCAAAAAACCCAATACCAAATACCCAAAATCCCTCTCTAGCCCACGCTTTGAGGGATTTGCAATTTCTAGGTCATTGGTGACTCGCTAGGGAATTTCAGTAATTGTAATCCGCATTTGGCGATCGCCTGCTTGGAAAAACACAAAATTCAGTTGCCATTTACCATCTTGATTGGGCATTTTATTATTTGGATGGATCTCCCTGCTTAGGAAAAATAGAGTACCATATTTCGGTATTAGTGGGATAAGTTCTTGTAAAAAAAAGCTCTATCAGATGCAAAGCAGCAATATGAACAAGCTGCAAATACAAAAGATAGAGACAAAGCGATGGCGCTCCGCGCCCACCGGAGGCGATCGCTACCAGCTATGCTTTGTAACTTCTCGGTTTGCTGGCAAAAAACCACTAAAAGCTCTCGGCATAAACTCTACAGAGATCAGAAGACTATCTGAGCAACTTGCGGCGACGACCTAATAGACCAAAAACACCAACACCGAGTAGAGTACCAAGACCAACGCTAGGCTCAGGGACAACAGATGTCAGTCCAATAAGATTATTATTGCTACTGATACTGTTTACTAACGTAGCTGCACCTGTGTCCAAGTTGATGGTATATAAATTAGAGCCAGAGGTGGAGGTTGGAGTAGCTGCCAAGAAGGCAGTATTCACCCCATTGTTTGTGAAGATGTCAAACCCTGCTGCCGAGCTAATGTCGAGACCTAGCGAACCTATTAGTACCTGAGTGCCAGCATTTGGAGGGTTTTGTATCAACAATGCATCGCTGATATAGTCAACTGTGTACAACGTGGTTCCAGTTGCCGGGTTATTGTCAGCATTAGTGTATGCCGCAGCAGTGATGTTGGGATCTCCTGGGTTCAATGTCCCATCAACAATAACCGCACCAGTCTCTACATTGATGCGGTAGTTTTGGTCATTGCTACCAACGACCCGTAGACGATCGGGAACTGGGTTGAAGTCTACTCCAGAAATAGTCCCTCCGTTGAAGGGTAAGGAGAGGGTACTTACAAAAGAAGCAGCACCAGTGAATGGGTTAATGGTGTATATGTTGTTGGTAGTCGTGAGGCCATAGATCAGATTGTTAGCTGGGCGACGGTCAATGCCCAACAAAAAACCATCGACCCCAGTGACTGCGACAGTACTAGTAATAGTGGGATTGTTGGAATCAAAAAGAACTAGATTGTTGTCTTCAGTTAATCCTACCAGACTAACAGCCGCCGCCTGTTTAGCGACGCTGACTAGATCAAATAGCGTTGCTACTACCAGTGCAGTGATAACTGTACTTAATTTACTTAATTTCATTGAAAAGCCTTTAATTGCGAGTTTTACTTATGTGATCAGCAAAATTCAGCCAAACGTGCAGTTAGCCTAAGTATGTTTACATGATTGTAAATTTTTTATTGTGCTTAGGATGTAAATTTCGCTTGAAATAAATAGTACACCAACAAAGCGATGGAAACCTGAGATTGTGCTTGGTAGTGAGCCGAAATCACTGTAAACATCGAGAGGCTCAGATATCTGACTGCTTGTAGAAGTTGGGGATCTTTGTTTGTGTTCTTAAAACCAGAAATATAAGTATGATGCCATAATTCAGCAATACGGAGATAAAAAAGTTTCTATGCTGGATACACTCGATTTAACACTTTCCTTAGATAAAGCCACCTATAAGTCAGAAATTGACAGGCTGATGCATCAACTGCGGGAACTGCAAAATGCCTGTTGGGAGAAAAAATTACCTGTAGTTGTAGTCTTGGAAGGATGGGCTGCTTCTGGTAAGGGCGCGCTGGTGAAACAAATGGTTTCTTATATGGACCCGCGCGGATTTAAGGTACATCCTATCTGGCCACCGAGTGAAGAAGAACGCAAATACCCCTTCCTCTGGAGATTCTGGGAAAAACTACCCGCTCAAGGTAATATCAGCTTTTTCTATCACAGTTGGTATACTCATGTTTTAGAAGAACGCTTGTTTGAGCGAGTCGGAACAGACCAAGTTCCCACTGTGATGAAATTAATGGGGCAAATTAATTCTTTTGAGCGCCAACTGGTGGATGATGGAGCTGCGATCGCAAAATTTTGGTTGCATCTGAGTCGTAAAGAATTGAAAAGTCGCTTAAAAGACTACGCTAAAGATGAATTAACCGCTTGGCGGGTGCGAAAAGAAGACTGGAAGCAAGCAAAACACTATGACCTCTACGCCACGTTTGCGGAAGAGATGCTAGTACAAACTAGTACCAGCGTTGCGCCTTGGACTTTAGTCGAGGCTGACTCGGAACGGTGGGCGCAGGTGAAAGTACTCACCCACCTGGCTACTACCTTGACTGCTGCTTTAGATAGGCTGAAAATTCAGCTTCCCGCGATCGCTTTACCTCCACAGACAAAATTAGAAACCACCGAATCAGACTTACTAGCGCAAGTTGATTTGAGCGTGAGTCTTTCGGAAATTGAATACCAAGCCCAATTAGCCAACGAACAGGTAAAACTACGCAAGTTGCAATTAAGCATCCACAAGCATCAAATTCCTGTCCTGGTGATGTTTGAAGGTTGGGATGCAGCAGGTAAAGGCGGGGCGATTAAGCGGCTAACCGATATTCTCGATCCTCGAAGTTACTTTGTTCATCCCTTTGCTGTCCCCACAGATGAAGAAAAAGTTCATCATTACCTCTGGAGATTTTGGCGACGATTACCCACGGAGGGGATAATTGGGATTTTTGACCGTTCCTGGTATGGAAGGGTATTAGTGGAGCGGGTGGAAGGCTTTGCTTCGGAAATCGAGTGGCGCAGAGCTTACCAAGAAATTAATGAATTTGAGGCTCAGTTAACCAGTGCAGGCTATGTTTTAGTCAAATTCTGGCTACACATTAGCCCAGAGGAACAACTCCAGCGCTTTACAGACCGTCAAAATGATCCCTTTAAGCAGTACAAGCTGACAGACGATGACTGGCGCAATCGAGAAAAGTGGCATCATTACGATGTTGCCGTAAATCAGGCAATTCAGCGCACCACCACCCCCTCGGCTCCCTGGACAATTGTTGCTGCTAATGACAAATACTATGCCAGAGTCAAGGTAATTGAAACTGTTGTGGAAGCCATTGAAGCCGAATTAAAACGCCCTCATTAATATCTTGCACCAGATGATTTTCAAGTTTATAGCTCATTGGCTGGTCTAAAATGTTGCGAACACTATTGACAATCTGGGAATAATAGAATAACACGGTGGCAGCACATAAAAAAATGCCTTAGCTCACCCCAGGTGCAAGACTCACTAAAGCTCTTTACAAAAAATCACGTAATTAAGATAAATCATGCCACAAAATATTGACCACAAAGCTGCCAATTCAGTGACTCAAGCGATCGCCTACAAAGCACGTCTGAATTCTTGGGCGATCGCTCGTTTACTTCCTGATGCACAACGGCAAATTGTGGCTCGCTTCCGCAGTCGTTCAGATGCAGAAGGTTATATGCAGCACTTAAGCCAGACAAGCCCTAACGCTTGCTTCACAGTGGTTTTTGATTGCCAACGCGAAGAAGCTGTGATTTAAATTTCTGATCAAGGCGATCGCACTGGTAGGATAATTGCAAAGGCGATCGCCTTTGCAATCGAACAATTAAGAGAACTTAACGCGATTCAGTTCCCTGATTTGGACTACCTGCAACACTATCTTCTCCTGGTGCTTCAGGTTTAGCACTCTCTTTAGCGTCACTTTCAGCAGCATTGCCAGTCTTGCGGATTCCTGGTTCAATAGGAGTTTGATAGCCACCAGAAGCCGTAGGGGTAGTTTCTTGATGATCAGATTTTTGTTTTTGTTCTTCCGGCATAATTGCACTCCTAAGATTTAATCTTGAGATGATTGTAATCAACTCAGAAGTATACATTTATCTATCGAAAATCTGATCATGGCTGATAAATTCCTCTATCAAAAGGATGGTTCAGTTCTACCTACACAAGCTTTCAAGTTAAATTAAATAAAGGACAGAACTTACTCCACGCGTAAGTGAAGAGATTGATTCAAAGTATGACTATCGATACATCTAACCTCAATACTCTGTGGGCTTCTCTAATTGTTGAAGAATTAATTAGAAATGGTGTGAATTATTTTGTAATTTCTGTAGGTTCTCGCTCCACACCATTAACTGTAGCAGTTGCTCGCCATCCCCATGCTAAAAATATAGTTTTTTTTGACGAACGTAGTGCAGCTTTTCATGCAATTGGTTATGCGCGGGCTAAAGGAAATCCCGCAGTACTGATATCAACTTCGGGAACTGCATCTGCAAATTATTTCCCTGCTGTAATTGAAGCCTCCACAGATACACTTCCTCTGATTGTATTATCAGCAGATCGTCCTCCCGAACTCCATCAAACAGGCGCTAATCAAACTATTCAACAATCTAATTTGTACGGTAGTTATACTAAATGGCAATTTAATCTGCCTTGTCCAGATCAAAACATTCTCCCGCAAATGGTTTTAACAACCATCAATCAGGCAATTTATCAAGCACGAAAATCGCCTGCTGGCACTGTACATATCAATTGTATGTTCCGTGAACCCTTAGCTCCTATTAATGCAGATATTGATCCGATATACTTGGCTTCTCTACATAATTGGCAACAACAGCAAAAGCCATACACTCAATACACACATTCAATTTCGCTGCCGGATACTACCAGTATTAATCAACTAGCAGAAATTCTCAATCATACAAACCGGGGAATTATTGTCGTAGGACGTTTAAATAATCAGGCTGATATTCAAGCAGTAACAGAATTGGCGCTCAAATTAAATTGGCCTGTGTTTACAGACATTCAATCAGGAATACGTTTAAATAATTCAATTTCTCACGTAATTAATTATTATGACCATTTATTATTGGCAAAGATTTTAAATCAAGGAGAATCTGTAGAAACTATTTTGCAATTTGGTAGTTTTATTACTTCCAAAAGATTTTTACAATTACTTAATAATCATCAATTTTCCAACCATATTGTTGTCCTAGATCATGATTTACGTCATGACCCAGAACATACAGCTTCTCTGCGTATTGATGCTAAAATTTCTGAAGTTTGCAATTTGTTATTTTCCCATATTGAAATAAACATTAATCATTATTGGGTGAGGCAATTAAAGCAACAATCTCAATTAGTTGACCAGAGTATTGATGATTTCTTGTTTTCTGGTCAGGAAATTAGTGAACCTGCTGTAGCTCGAATGATTTCCCGTTATATTCCTCAAGATCATGGTCTATTTTTAGCTAACAGTATGCCTATCCGAGATATGGATATGTATGCAGCAGCAGAGAGTTCAACAATAGCAGTAGCAGCAAATCGAGGTACCAGTGGTATAGAAGGTACTATCGCCTCAGCTATGGGTTTTGTCGTAGGTTTAAACTCACCTGTTACCCTGCTAATTGGAGATTTATCGTTTTTATATGATTTGAACTCACTTGCACTACTCAAATCTATCTCTAAACCTTTAATTATAGTCGTGGTCAACAATAATGGGGGAGGGATCTTTTCCTTTTTACCAATTGCCAATTTCACAGATGTCTTTGAGCAGTATTTTGGTGTTCCTCATGCAATCAAATTCCGATATGCTGCTCAAATGTTTGGCATTGACTATTATCATCCTGATACAAACGATACATTTATACTTGCCTATCAAGCCGCAATTAAGAATCAATTCCCTGCTATAATTGAAGTAGAAACCAACCGGGATGCAAATTATAATTTGCATCAAAAACTACAGCAAAAAATTATAGCGGATTTACACAATTTTATCGTGGAAAATTGAGAACCACTGTAGATATTATCTTTAATTTATCTGCTATGCAATTGAAAATTTTCGTAACTATTCTGAGTTTCCATAAATCAGGAAATTAAGGCTTGACGCTGATTTTAGTACCATCCAGTTTTGCACCTAGATAATTACTCTACACCCTACAGACAATCCTGGATAAGCGATGCTGGGTTTGATTTATAGGCAAAGAATTACCCGAATTTAATCAAGTGGCTCTGTGTCTCTCGGTGGATAGCCAAAATAGCATTTCTCCCCAACTAATTTCTAGTAAAGCCACTGAACGAAGTCGTAGTTTTAACTAAGGAAAAATTTATTTTTTTGCTGAAATTACCATCACAATTCCAGCAAATTAGTGTAAAATAGTTGTAACAGCAAAACCCGGTTGGCCGTGGAAAGTTAACCGGGAGTTGCTGTTAAATAATTCACTCACCATTTAAGGCGATTCGTTTTATCGATGACCACACTAGTAGAAGTCCCAATTGACAACCACATTAGTAGCAATGTTCAACTATGACTAGATTAGTAGACAACCACATTAGTAGCAGTGTTCAACTATGACTAGATTAGTAGGCGACCACATTAGTAGCAGTGTTCACCTATGACCACATTAGTAGCAGTCCAAATTGACAACCACATCAGTAGCAGTATTCAGCTATGACTAGATTAGCAGATCTCGACCCAATTGATCAAGATATTTTTTCTGATCTCCAGCAACAAGTGCAACAAATGACCCGTGCTTTCATCCAGATGTGCCTATCTGCGTACTTGGCCAAACAAACTTGTAAGCGCTCTGAGTGGAAAGCAATTGAAGAATCATTAGAGTGGACAGCAATCACGGCAACCCCCTATGCCAAAGTAGGGGAGTTCATAGTGGAAATCGAACTAAACAATCTAGATTTGCTTGATTGCAACACAATCAAAGCTTTGTGCTGTGATAGGTTTAAGCCCATATTAGAACGGCTGAAGTCAGAACGGTTGACAGTGGCAGAAGTGCGCCAGGAGATGGCAGCAATTAATAAGTCCATGAAAAAAGAGAAACGACCTCAAGGAATATTAGAGTGGAAAAGGGCGAAAACTGGTGAGCGTTCCTTAATTATTTGTGTTAATGATGCCGAAGCAGGCGCAGAATTTGAAGGCAGGTTCAAGTCCTCCTGTCTCCCGTTACCGTGGTTCTTGAGGCGTTTACTCAGACAACAGCCTGTGCAGCAGGATGTGACTTGGCAACCAGCTTCATCCGAATCAGCCACACAGATGTTAGAAGAATTAGCACCAGCAGAGGAAATAGCAGAAATAGAGGAAAAGATTCGTGCGTGCTATCGCACCATTACTGAATATGCGACTTCAACTGATCCTGCTGAAAAGATGATCTTGAGTTTGGCTAAAGAACATAAAGTCAGACTTCAGGAGTTGTTGCAATCAAATTCGATGTCTGCAAGCCCCACACTCGTGAGTTTTGGTCATGGGAGGTTCAAAGATAGTACCTAGTACTGGTAATAGTTGCAAACCTCTCCCCCAACCCCTCTCCTGACCAACCAGAGGGGAGACTTTAAAGCAATTCCAAGGCAGGGGAGGTGAAAAACCTTTGTTTGTATGTTATTTAATTCATATTCCTGAGTCATGTGTTCCATCTCCGTGACTCATGACCAATGACTAATAATTAACGAATAAAATTATGCTTCCCTTTATCCGGTCAGATTTAGGTCAATTCACCGCTTATAAAGCTCACCCCAGTAGTGATACAGCCGCAGGAGTACCCGTGCAGTTGGATCGGCTGGATACGAACGAAAGCCCCTACGATTTGCCACCAGAGTTAAAAGAAAAGCTAGCTAGGACATATCAGCAAGTAATTGAAACAAATCGTTATCCTGATGGTGGACATGAGACACTCAAGGAGGCGATCGCTCAATATGTAAATGAATCAGCTTCCCTGACTTCATCTGTATTTACTGCTGCCAATATTTCTGTAGGTAATGGTTCAGATGAACTAATCCGCTCTTTATTAATCGCCACTTGTCTGGGAGGAGAAGGTTCAATATTAGTCGCCAATCCGACTTTCTCCATGTATGGAATTTTGTCCAAAACTTTGGGGATTCCTGTGGTGACGGTGGACAGAAATTCAGATAATTTTGAAATGAACTTAACATCTGCCCAATTAGCCGTGGAACAAACTCAAAATCCGCCGATTCGGGTGGTTTTTGTGGTGCATCCCAATTCACCGACAGGTAATTGTTTAACTACGGCAGAATTGTCATGGTTAAGAAGTTTGGGTGAAGAAATTTTAGTGGTAATTGATGAAGCTTACTTTGAATTTAGCCAGACTACTCTAGTTAGCGAATTAGCACAGCGTCCTAACTGGGTAGTGCTAAGAACTTTTTCTAAAGCCTTCCGGTTAGCAGCGCTGAGAGTGGGTTATTGTGTCGCTCATCCACAGGCGATCGCTATCTTAGAAAAAGTCCGCTTACCTTATAATCTTCCTAGCTTCTCCATCGCCGCGGCCTTATCTGCTATGCAAAATAGCCAACTTCTACTCCAAACAATTTCCCCAACTTTGGATGAACGAGACAAACTTAGCGAAATTTTATCTCAACATCCAGCCTTACAAGTCACAAAAAGTGCTGCTAACTTTATTTTCCTGCGTCTCCAAGCAAATAACTCTGACACAGAAAACCTTACTTTAAAAACTCTTCATCAAAAACTAAAAAATTCTGGCACTCTTGTCCGCGAAATTAGCGGAGGATTGCGAATCACTATCGGCACATCAGAAGAAAACACCCGCACCATCAATAGAATACAAACTGCATTGACAAATCTGGAATTACAGTAATTAGCAACTAAATGAAGTTAGACATCTTCAGACGATCAATTTTGTGGAGTGGGCATCCTCCCATTGTCTAGCGAAATCAGCTCAAATCGGCAGTCAAATAAACTTGCCATTCAAATCATTGCCCAAACGGCGTATTATACTTACCGTTTGTGGCAACACCCCTACTAAAAGGGCAAAGGCCATATCAGGCATTTCAGCCACCGTTTGTAGTGGAAAGTATTGTTCAAATTGATCTAAAATTTTCTGGACTCGCTGCTGAGGAAGCGGGTGTTCCGTAATTTGCTTGATTAACCGAATCCACTGTCGCCTAATTAAATAAGCCTTCTGACGCTCCTCATAAGATTTGGGAGTTAATAAAGACAAATTACCTAGAAGCAGTACTCTTTCACAGTCACGATCATAATTCCCGCCAACTGCTGCACCAGGCCCAGCAAATTCTGCATGATAGTGTTTAAAGAGTATTAAACCATTGCGATTACGACTATTAACGACTAAAACCTTTCCACTGTGTACAAGTGTGAGGATATCCGATCCGTCTGACTGCTCAGTTCCATCTGTCATGAGAAGATGGTCCAGGAGAATAGTTTCAGGGTAGTAAGTTGATACCATAGCAGCTTGATAGCGTCGGTAGCTTTCGCTATCCATGTTTTCTCGAACTTGCAGATAATTTAGTAGTGTTCTGTACTTCCAGATGGAAATTGGGTGAAATCAAATCAAATTTTTGATGTTCTTTTAAACTTTTTGATAAAAAATGCTTCATGGTTGATGTAACTAAGATAGGAAAAACCAGAATATGATGAATAAATAATTAATCATATTCTATGAGATTTAGTTGAATTTGTCGCTGAAAATAAGATATTTTTTCTTAAAGTTTTTATAAAGATGAATTACTAAATACAAAGTTAGTATGAGGCGTCGAAATTTGATGAAGCGTAATTTAACGATTGTTCTATAATAATCTATATTTTATATTTTAACCGATTTGCTATTTGACGATATCAAATTTACATAACATATTATGTCTAATTATAATACACATATTTGGCTTATTTTTTATTGACACCAAATCACTAGAGTGAATATTTTGAGTGCTAACAATGCTAAAGTTTTCCTTTCATGAAAATTTTTTGAACAAAGGATAAAGTTTTTTTGTAGAATCTATAGCGTTTCTGAGTCTGCTGCGGTACGGGTTTATCGGTGTTTATCGGTGTACCTACCCTGCACCGATCACTGTACCGAAATCAAGTGCGAACGGCTATTATCTTTTGGTAAACTTAAAAACTGTCTTGGAAGTTTTGAGCCTTGCATATAAATACCAATTAGCCCTCAAGTTATTTACCCAAATTTGAGACAATTTTGTTCCAGCCAAAAATAATTGCACCGATCTAAAGACACTGAGTTTCCCGCATCCTGCACTTTCCTCTGATGATTGTGACATCGCAGCATAAAAAACCCGCAGATAGCTTTGAGAGTAACCAGATCACCAATTCAGTATTAAAAAAAAGCTAATCGACCCAATTTTATCCTCAATCAATTTTTGTATTAAAAGTTACGGACTTGTTTAGCAAATTTAGCTAATTTAATCAACTTTCATATTCAGGTGTTTATGCAACAAAATTTGCCGGGAGCGTCTGAGGAGAAATGTATTCCAATTAGGTTCTGATTTATACACCTTGTATCCCAGCTTGAAATAAAGTTGCCGAGCCTGATAGTTATTTTCTAGAACGTGGAGGTATAAGTCTTGAAACCCCCACTGATGAGAGAACTTTTCACAGCTAACCAGTAGCTCTGAAGCGACACCATGCCTACGGTATTTGGGGTTAACAGCTAAATTAGACAGATAAGGAAAACTCCTGCCCGTCTGTACCCAAGAATCATTGAAACGCACACCCAATTCCACAGTTCCTACTAAATTTTGAGGTGAACCAGCAGTAGTATCAATAGCAACTAAACAAACATGATGGGGCGCAGGTGATGACAAGCGATGCTTGAGGTCTTCGTAAATTCCCAAACGTAGTAGGGGAAAAGCCCATCCCCAAAAACCATCATGTCCGTGAAAGCTTTCGGTAATAATTTGGGCAATACCAGTCAAATCATCAGGTGTAGCCGCACGAACTTGGAATTGCCAGTCAGCTTGTTCGGCGGCAGATATGACTGGCTCTGGGTGGTAAGGATCAAAAAACCAGGATGTCAAGGCTAGTTTAGTATTGATTTAATTAAATGAAAATTTTCTCAAATATCCGAACACATTGTACAAGCTCTGTGAAAATTAAAAGTTAACCTAAATAACTGAGTTAGCATTGAAATTCTAACTTAATACAGGTTATTTAACTAATTCACTTCATCGAAAATAACTTATGGAGGCAGCTTTTGTTTGTATAGTTGCGACTTTTAAGCGCCAGAAGACAATTCAGACATCCTCTAATCTCGACTTTATCCATTTTTTTGGCAACGCCATCTCTATCGCTGAAAGCTATGTGGGACAGTGGTTTTACCTTTTAACTTCATCGATACTCTGTGACGTAGAAAAAGTATTTGCCAAAAAACCAGGATTTTTGCCAGGTAAAGAAACCGAGTTCTTAATTTTGGATAAAGTCGAGCTAATGAAGCAATTAGGAAGGGGAGGGGAAACAAAGCGTAGCTAAAGCGGGCTGAAATTATCCGAGTTGAATCAGCAATTAAGCGCATATGATATAGCGGATAGGGATATAGCAACCGCCAAGGAGGTTAAGACATAAACGGAAAATCAAACTTAGACACCAAAAGGTTTTTAACCCACTCCCTACTCCCTACTCCCCAGCTATATATAACACTAGCAAAATTGAGACGTAAAAATAAAAAGCCATACAACATAATGTTGCACGGCTTTTGGTGTAGTGTGAGGAGCTTAACTAAGTACCATCATAAAGTAATGCCAAAGTGGCAGAACACTCGTAACAATTTTGGTAACGGAATTTTTTTTTATGCAATTACGCTAGCATAGCTTGTAGTTACGGTAGCCGCCTCACGCATCTGCCCACAGGTAAGGATAATTAGGTACGGGAGTGTCAAAGTAAAGCACCACCGCAGCTAGAACCACATCCAGCCGTACAACCATAGCAATAGCTAGCTGTTTGAATCTCATTAACTACGTCTAAACTGCCAAGTTCTAGCAATTTAGCAAGTGTCAGTGATTCACCATTGCCAGTTTTAGCGGACAGATTCATCATCTGGTTAAAATCGCAATCGTAGACATTACCTAGATAATCAACTGACAATTCATTACGACACATTAAATTTTCAACTGTACTGTGATTGAAATGTGACTCTAAAAACTGCAAATAGCTAGTATGCAGCTTTTTTTGTTCTAAATACATTTTAGTTCTGCCCACCGGCAGGTTAGTAATGGTGAAGAGGTTGTTAAATACAATATCGAAATGTTTTTGCAAGAATATTTTGTAATCTCGCTCTAGGTTAGTTTGTTCAGGCGCTAAGGAAAATTTTTCGCTTGTGGGTAAAGGCGGATTATATACCAAGTCCAAACTTAAATCGGATTTCTTCCCATAACCGAGTTGATTCAGCCATTGCAAGGCTTTAATTGAAGCATCAAAAACACCAGTACCACGCATTTTATCAACATTATCTGCTATGTAGCAAGGCAGAGAAGCTACAATTGTCACTTGGTGTTTAGCAAAATATTCTGGTAAATTACCAAACCCATCTTCAAAATAAATGGTTAAATTCGACCGGACGATTACCTGTTTACCTGTGATTCTTGCCGCTTCTACCAATGGCTTAAATCCATAATTCATTTCTGGTGCGCCACCAGTTAAATCCACAATCTGAATTTCAGGGAATTGGTGAATTAAAGTAATTAACTGTTTGCAAATTTTGGGGGAAAGTTCTTCTGTCCGTTTCGGGCCGGCTTCAACATGACAGTGAGTACAAGCAAGATTACACCGCTTACCCAAATTAATTTGTAATACAGAAATGCTTTTTTTTGTTAAAGCAGAACTTAGTTTATTCTTGAATAATGTGATAGCTGGATTTGATGTAGTTATTTTTGTATTTTGCATTATTTACTATTCCTTCAATGGTGGTATGGTATTAGGCATTGGGCTTTTGGCTTGGGGAAAATTTTTCTCTCCTTCCCAGCACCTAATGCCTAATCACCGATGTTTTTTCTATCATTGTAATAATCTATAAATTATCCCGCTAATAATTGTGGTAATGGGTAAAGTTAAAATCCACGAAAATAAAATCTGATAAAAAACACGTGACTTGGTTTGTTTGTGAATCAGTCCTACACCAAAAATAGAACTAACTGAAACTAAAGTCATGGAAACAGGAAGCCCAAAATAACTAGATGCAAGGACTAAAACTCCTGTGGACATATTTGCAGATAGCCCCTGAGTATGATTCATAGTGGTAATTTTTTGACTCATGGTTTGTGCTATTTGTTGGGAGTTGAGTAAACCACCTAGTCCCATTGCCATTGCTATTGTCAGCATTCCTCCCTGAACAGAGAAATAATCAATAATTAAAATCAGTGAAACAATCTTAGGAGTATTATTTAAACCTCTACTAAAACTAATAATCCCTGAACTGATTAAGTGGCAAGTATCAACTATGCTTTGGTTGCCTTGTAAGTTTAATTTAACATTGATATACTGCAATAATTTATGAGTTACTGCTGCCAAAAAAATAGCAATAATGGGACTGAGAAATAGGGGTAAAAGAAATAATCTTTCTAAGGCTGCAAAATTAACTTTTAATCCAATAGATACTAATCCAGCACCAAGTAGTGCGCCTGTGATACTGTGAGTTGTAGAAATGGGAAATCCTGTCAAGGCAGCAATTAGCAAGGTTAACCCTGTGGTGATTGCTACGGCTAAATGAATTTCTGGTACATTTGCTGTCGTATCTGGAAATATACTTTGAGCAGTAAATCTTTCTACCAATTTACCAGCCCAAAAAACCGAAGCTACCGCACCAGCAAAAGTTGTCAAACTTCCCCACAAAATTGCTGTTTGGTAACTGGTTGTTCGGCTAGCAAACAGTGTGGCTACGCCTTTAAAGTTGTCGTTGGCTCCATGGGAATAAGCTAAAAAAAGCGTAGCCAGAAATAAACTGATTATTAACATTTTTGGGGGCGTTAAAAGTTAACAGCAACCACCACCGCTATAGTGCCAGGTTGAATGGGTAATCATAATTTCTGCTGGCTGTAAAGCGGCAAGTTTAGCCGCAGTTTTATCGCACACTGCTGCGGGAATCCCACGCTGAAGCAGATGTCCCGCCGCATCATCAAAGAAAGATTCTACACCAGCATAAATTGCTGTCTTACCTGTGAAGATACAAGCACCATCTTCGGGAATATCAACTTTGAAAGCCACAGAATCGAGGCTTTCTAATAGGATATTTTTTTCCAGGTTGTAAGTATGGGAATCTAGCAGACGGTAAGGGCGACGGGCGCGAATTTCAATTTGACCAAAACCAGCATCAATGATACTTTCAGTATACTCCTCATAGGTGAGTGCGCCTGATAAACACATGGCACGTAGTCGCTCATCCTGTTGTAAATGTGCGGGAATTGGACAAGTAGCAATGGGATCGCTCATCTGCAAGCGTCCACCTGGTTTTAATGTTCGATATGCTTCTTTTAAGGCACGGGTTAAGTCTTCTGGTTCAAAAATATTAAACAGGCAATTCTGCGCTAGGATGTCGACGCTAGCATCATCCACTGGCAGATTAAAGGCATCACCTTCCCGAATTTGCACAAAACTGGTGTCGAACCAGGGGTTTTCTGTTGCGGCAATTTCTAGGTTCCGTGCGGCGGCTTCTCGCATGGCTGCGACTGGTTCAATGGCAATTACAGCACCTGGATAACGAGAAAAATAAGCAAATTGCAGTGCTTCTAACCCACCGCCAACACCGACATACATGACAGTGGGTTGGTTTGAAAGTTCAGTATGGTGAACAGTTGTACCACAACCATAGTTCATTTCCTGCATGGACAGAGGAATTTTCAGTCCTGGTAGTTGCAGGGGTGTACTTTGGACACAACAAAGTCCCACTTCTGGTTCTTGTGCAACTTCACTGTAAAACTGCGCTGCTGTTTCTAGATAGGTCATTATGGTGTGATTCGGGTATGTTGTCTTGTCGATTCCACTTTTTGCATCCTAATACAACTAACCATTATTTAAATGAGTTTTTCCTGAGATCAGGATAATTCCCAAAATCTCCCAGAACGACAGATTTATGGGTGCTTTTCTGTGGGTAGTTATTTTTTTGTATCTATCCAATTGCAAAAGGCGTAAACTCAGATAGTTTAGCCGCGAAAGATCCCAGGGTTTAATTATGGGAATCTCAAAGCCCTGGCAAAAGTGTAGCGGATCTAGCTAGAGATGTTTCACTCACGCAAGACGTAGCTGACACCACCCACAGTTTGAAGGAGGCGTTTTTCGTTGTTGGTTTCGAGTTTGAGGCGCAAGTAGCGGATGTAAACTTCGATCATGTTGGAATCACCCATGAAGTCATAACCCCAGACTTCTTCTAAAATGCGATCGCGTGTAATTACCTGTCGCGGATGGGTGAGTAAATATTCTAGTAAATCAAATTCCTTAGCAGTTAAATCAATTAACCGTTTTCCCCGGAATACTTCTCGTGTGCGACGATTTAAACTCAGGTCTGTAAATTGTAAAATATCGGCTGCGTCTGCTTCTTGATTTCTTCGCAGGTGGGCGCGGACTCTGGCTAATAATTCCTCAAGGCTAAAGGCGTGCTGAGGCTAATCAATAGCCAGACATCTCAACTGAGTTGACTTAGCTTAGTATAGATTTAAGTAAGTAACAAGCGTAAGCCTGTAATTACCGATAGCTACTGCGGCAAATACCATCCAACTTTAGCAATAACCTGTTACATCTTCACCACATTGATCAGCAAGATAACAAAGCGCTTTGAAACGCAGACTTACTAATTGCTCGTACAGGGGGTTTAATTTACACATGGCCGGAATGTGAAATAGCTGATGTCCAAACAGTTTAACGTCTGTTTCAAATGGACATTGAGCAGGTATAGATTTACACAAAAAATGCGCTAGTTTCGCACTATGGATTTCTCTACTTTCTAACCACTGACGAACTGAGTGCAGTAGGGGGTTATGTAACCGGGTATGAGTCAAGCTGGCCATAATGTTTCACCTGCAAAATTTCTGAGCTAGGACACTCTATAAAACACCTACATTTGAGTTATGTGAATTTATGTAGCGATTCTTTGTTCCTGTATTCTTGAGATTTGACTACAAATCCCAGTCGCTGCATTCGAGATTTTTGGCTAAACGTTAGGCTAGATATAGGGTTTCTCGGTTTTGTCCATTGCCATAACTTTGAGTAAAAGATGGAATGTACCCTTTAAGCTTTACCCAGACCATAACGGATGTTGATTTATGACTTTTAATTTTCTCAGTAACAAAAAGCTCTTATTTGACCAATGGGCATTTACTTACGATTGGCTTTTTCCTTCAGTAATTTATCAAGCCATCCATAAGCGGTTGCTGGAGTATGTGGATTTAGCAGAACGAGCCAATATACTTGATATGGGCTGTGGTACTGGACGACTACTTGAGCGCTTGGCCACTGAATTTCCTGATGTCCGTGGCACTGGATTAGATTTATCATCTAATATGTTGCGGATAGCAAGACTGAGCAATTCTCACCATCCACGTTTAATTTATATTGAAGGTCAAGCAGAATCTCTGCCCTTTGGTGAAGGTCAGTTTGATGCTGTTTTTAGTAATATCAGCTTTTTACATTATTTGGAACCTCAACAAGTGCTGAGTGAAGTAGCACGGGTGCTTTCTCCTGGCGGGCGCTTCTACTTGGTTGACATCACCGCGAAAAAAGAGACAGCACCGCAAGTTTTACCAATTTCTCCTCGTGGTATTAGACTCTATAGCCCTCAACAACGAGAACTTTTAGGCTCATCTGCTGGATTATCGTGTTTGAGTCACCAATATTTACTAGGGCCTGTATTGCTAACAATTTTTCTTAAACCACCCTTGAGTTGATGGAAAATTTCACTTGATCTAATACCGACTCACTGGTGGTAGCATTTCTAAAACCACAATTTGCAAATCAGGAAACTCCAAGGGTGAAATAGTCGCATCTTCTGCCAAAATCACTTGATTTTTATAGCCTTCCTGAGTCGGTTCGCGAAATACGTGCAATTGACGGCTAGTCACATCTAGCACCCAATAATCTGTAATTCCTGCTTGGGAGTAAGCTTTTTCTTTCGTCTCGCAGTCTAGTTTCAAACTGCTATCTGCTACCTCAATAATCAGATAAACTTCAGATGTTGTCGGGTGGTGGTCTGCGTAGTCTAAATCATCTACTTTAACAACAGCAATATCCGGTTCTGGTTCAGATCGTTCATTTAACTTGATTAAGTTTTGGATAGATACCCACGCCCGATTTCCTAAACGATTTTTGAGTAAGTAATCTGTTCTCCCCACTGCTAACCGATGGGCTGTCCCTTTGGCAATCATCCAGATAATTTTTCCTTCTAGAAGTTCCACTCGCTCGTCTACACCAAAAATCCCAGCTTCAGCCATCCGATGGTATTCTTCAACTGTCCACAGGCGAAGCGGTAAGGTCGTTTCTGTGTTTTGCATGGCTTGTCTAGCAAATGTGAAAATCGTGGGTATTCATATTCTAGCATTTTAGCTTGACATATTAATGAAAATATGGTAATAAACACCCACTATTGACAAAGTATGCACCGCAAACAACTAATGACTAATGACTAATGACTAATTAAGATTTCATCTAGTTGATTAATCACCACATCCGCGCCTTGGACATGATCTGACTTACCCACCCAGGTAATACCAATACAACCTCCGGCTTTGGCATTACGTGCCATTTGCATATCACCTACAGCATCTCCTACCATCAATGTATTACCTGGTTCTACACCCAAAGCTTGACAAGCCTGTAAAAACAATACTGGATCTGGTTTACCGGGGCCGTCATCTACTCCTTTTTGCAGCCCGATATAATCAGTTAACTCGTGTCGGACTACAAAATCGCTGACTTCGGCTGTGGTTGCTGCTGAAATGATACCGAGTTTAATTCCGGCGGCTGACAAGGACTGTAATAGCTCTAAAGTACCTGGAAATAGTGGCGCAGGAGTTGTACGCAGATATTTTTCAGCTTCGTCTAAGGATTGACGAGCTATTTTTAAAGATTCAAACCATCCTTTCCCAGTTTCGGCAATATATGCAGCTGCGGCAATTTCGGTTTCACGACGACTGGCTACAGCGATTAAACCGGCTGGATCTAGGGTGTTGCTATTGATGCCAAAGGCCATTAATAATGGTTCGCCAATTCCGGGAATTTGCGCGTCTATCATCCGCGCACCTTTTTGTGCAAGCGATCGCAAGTACGCTTCAGAGTCTTCTAATGTACCATTTTTGTCAAAAAAAATGGCTTGAATATTGGAAAAGCTGATGTTTCTACATTTAATAGTTACCAAAATATTTCACCCTATTTATTCAATTCACCACAAAAAAAAGAGGGGTGTTCCCTCTTTAATTAATAGTTTAATAACTACAAGCTTATTAGCGTTCATTTAAGGCTTTTGACATACCTCCTCTTCCTGACGGAGAGAGGATTCCTTAACGCTTCATTGGGTTGTGCTGTCGAAATAGTCTTACCATCCCTCGACATTCGTTTAAAGTCTGCCAATGCCCTATGGCGACTAGACCCATTTTACCAGAAAGCCGTCTTAAAAAGCTTGTACTGAGCTTGTATCCCATTTTTTCGGTCAGTCGCTTTTATTAAATTTAGCGAAGCATTACCCTACCTATAACAGAGTTTAAATCGAGACTTTGCTCAACCTTCCTGTTCAATAGTCGCTGGAATCTCTTTTTCAGCCTCGGTTGCTGCTGGAACTTCTTCTTCAGTAGCTGCTACAGCCGATACTTCTTCGGTTGCTGCTGGAACTTCTTCTTCAATAGCTGCTACAGCCGATACTTCTTCTTGAGTTTCAGTTGCGACTGGGGTTTCTTCCTCAGTTGTAGCTTCTACTGCTTCCTCAGCACCCACAACCTCTTCAGCTTCCGCAGGCGCAGCAGTAATACCTTGCTGTTTAGCTAGCATCTGTTCACGATACTTAGCTGCCATTTCTTCAGCTTTATCATAAACCAAATCACGGTTCTTAATCATATCACCGGGTTCTGGTTCCAACTGCTTGGTAGACAAGGAAATCCGACCTCTTTCTGCGTCCAAATCAATGATCATGACTTTAACTTCATCATTGACATTGAATACGCTGTGAGGTGTATCAATATGCTCGTGAGAAATTTCTGAAATGTGCAGCAGTCCGCTAACACCACCGATATCAATAAATGCACCGTAGGGTTTGATACCACGGACTGTACCGATTACCACTTCTCCGACTTCTAGGCGGTTCATCTTACGCTCAACCAGCGCTCGACGGTGGGATAGAACTAGACGGTTGCGTTCTTCGTCTACTTCTAGGAATTTCAATGGTAGTTCTTCGCCTACCAATTCTTCCTTCGGTTTGCGGGTGCTGATGTGAGAACCGGGGATGAAGCCGCGTAATCCTTCAATGCGTACTAATGCACCACCACGGTTAGTAGCAAATACACCGGAGCGAACAGTTGCATCTTCTGCTTGTAACTGCCGCACACGTTCCCAAGCCCGCATATATTCGATGCGACGAATGGAAAGGGTTAGCTGACCATCTTCGTTTTCATCGGTAAGGATGAAAAATTCTCTGGTTTCGTTTGATTGTAAAACTTCTTCCGGGGCATCGACCCGGTTAATAGACATTTCTTGTATAGGTATGTAGGCTGCTGTTTTAGCGCCTATGTCAATCAGAGCGCCGCGCGGCTCTATACTGAAAACTGTACCTGGGACAATATCCCCAGGGCTAAAGTGATAATCATACTTGTCAAGTAGAGCAGCGAAATCTTCGTGAGTGAATCCAATTTCTGTAGCGGTTAAGTTCTGATTGACCATGCTAATTTGTTCCTGGTTCTAGTCTCCGTAAGGGTTGTGGCATAGGCGTGATGTATATGCGAAGGCACTAGGCGGGAGGTACACCTACATCTTTTTTTTATCCTAGCGCAGAAAAGCTAGTATTAACACATATTAACTTCTAGATAGAATATTGTATCACATATTGTAGAAATTTTTATTTATTCAAAGGTTTTGAAAAAACAGATATCCGCCGCTACCACCATTGGTAACAACGGATAACAGGTTTAGATGCTCTTAAATCTCTGGTAAGAGCTGTCTATTTTTCTTCTTTCTTTTCGATGCGGGGTGGTTCGCGGAATGCGATCGCAAAGAAAAGAACTCCGATGGCCAGAGCCAAAATCAAGATATATGCAACGCTTTCCATATTAAAAGCTCCTGCCTAACCAGCCAATAACGATTGTTTATCAGTCGATGAAATGAGTTGTTGGGGATTGGATCTGAGAAAAACTCTTCCCCAGTCCCCAGTCTTGAAAAAATTAGAGAGCTTCTTTCCGGCGGGTAGATTTGTCACCCACTTTTTGGAATAGACCCCATTCAACTTGCTCTTCGAGATCCGCATCAACACCAGCAAAAACGTCTCGGTAAATTGTCCGAGAACCATGCCAGAGATGACCAAAGAAGAATAGCAGAGCAAATACAGCGTGTCCAAAGGTAAACCAACCTCTGGGGCTGGTGCGGAATACACCGTCAGAGTTCAAGGTTTCGCGGTCAAAATCAAAGATTTCACCACCTTGAGCCTTACGGGCATATTTCTTCACCTCAGATGGATCTGTAAAGGTTTGACCATTGAGGTCACCGCCATAGAAGCTGACTGTGACACCAGTTTGTTCAAAGCTGTACTTCGATTCTGCCCGACGGAAAGGAATATCTGCTCTGATAATTCCATCAGCATCGGTCAAGATAACTGGGAAGGTTTCAAAGAAGTTGGGGAGACGACTCACGGTCAATTCTCTACCTTTAGCATCTGTGAATACTGCGTGACCTTGCCAAGATTGGGCGATACCATCACCCTTGACCATAGCCCCAGTCCGGAATAGACCACCTTTAGCGGGGCTATTGCCGACATAATCATAGAAAGCCAGTTTTTCGGGAATTGCTGCCCAAGCTTCTGAACGAGTTGCACCGTCAGCGATGCTAGTTTGTACCCGACGCTCAATTTCCTGAGTGAAGTAGCTTTGATCCCACTGATAACGAGTCGGTCCAAAGAGTTCAATCGGGGTGGTAGCGTTACCGTACCACATCGTACCAGCAACAATGAAGGCTGCGAAGAATACCGCAGCAATACTGCTAGAAAGTACGGTTTCAATGTTACCCATCCGCAGAGCTTTATATAGCCGTTCGGGGGGTCTGACTGTGAGGTGGAATAAACCAGCAATAATGCCAACAACGCCTGCGGCGATATGGTGAGCAACAACGCCACCAGGATTAAATGGGTCGAACCCAGCCGGTCCCCATTCTGGTGCTACTGCCTGGATGCTACCAGTGACTCCATAGGCATCAGAGACCCACATACCTGGGCCAAATAGTCCTGTGAGGTGAAAAGCACCGAAACCAAAACAAAGTAGACCAGATAAGAACAGGTGAATGCCAAACATTTTTGGCAAGTCTAGAGCAGGTTCACCAGTACGAGGATCTCTAAAGAGTTCCAAATCCCAGTAAACCCAGTGCCAAACGGCAGCTAGGAACAATAAACCAGATAGCACGATGTGAGCTGCGGCTACACCTTCAAACGACCAAAAACCAGGATCACTTGTGGCGCTACCAGTGACTACGCTCCAGCCACCCCAGGATTCGGTAACACCTAAACGTGACATGAAAGGCAGGACGAACATTCCTTGCCGCCACATCGGGTTAAGAACCGGATCGCTGGGGTCATATATAGCCAGTTCGTACAGTGCCATCGAACCAGCCCAGCCTGCTACTAAGGCTGTGTGCATCAAGTGTACAGAAATCAACCGACCTGGATCATTCAGAACGACTGTATGTACTCGGTACCAGGGTAGTCCCATCGACTACGCTCCTCTTGGATGAATTATGTTTACAAAGCAATTTTTTTACTGAGATGCTGAGAAAGGGAAGAGTCGCTTCGGTGGGGTTAATCCTCCGACTGCGATGCTTGACCGCCTTTCAGTGAAGTCTCTGAGTTTTTTTTATTGCCAGGGTCTTGAATTTAACCACAAATTAGTCTTGATAAATCAGACAATGTGGCTAGTTTGGCAATATTTGGAGACGCTGGGTAGCTTTACTTTCTAGAGTAGCGATGATCGCCTGTGTAACTGCCGAGAGATTTTCTCATGGAAAATTCCTCTCTGGTTCTGTGGGAACCTGACAAACGCCTGTAAGCCGCTTGGAAGTTAGGAAATACTACCCTTGAGTCAGCCACCTTTTGAGCGTCTACGCAATTGCCAAGCAAAAATGAGAATGTTTTAAAAAGTGTAACTATATTATGGACTTGTTTGCAAGCGTGTAAATAGATGCGATCGCATCGCATTTCAGTATCATATAGCTACAAATCGCCCTCACAATTTCTCTTGCGTATGTCTTTTGCTGATCTCAAGATTGTTGTAGGAAGACAGAAATCAACAGGCAAAAAGTTGTGCAGGGTTTAAAACCCGCGCAGGCGGACTTGCAAGAAGCCGCTACGTGTCTACTTTGGGTAGTTACGCGACTCAGATCCGTCAGGGCTAGTACCGCACGGCGGAAGTCAAAAGGCTTGTATTTTGGGATTTTGAGCTTTTTTAAATGGTATGCCTATTTACACCGTGCTGTACTAGTATGAATGAATATTGAAATTCTTTTTTTGTTGTGGCGTTAGCCGAAAAAGAGATAGCGGTGAACATTGTTAGGCTACCCAAATATTCTATTTTTATAGAAACTTTTATAGAAACAAATTATAGTTGGTTCTTTTGCTCCACCAGAGGAAAATGTAAAGAAAAAACCCGCTTATGCGGGTGAGAAAGTTTTCATTTTTGTTCTACGTTGTGACTTAACTAATATTCTCTCAGTGACGCATCAGAATTGAATTTAGTCCGAAATATATTCGCCTAGTTCAGATGCACCATTTTGGATATCACGAGCAGTTTTTTTAGCCCCTTCTACATATCCTGAGCCAAATTCTTTCAACGCTTCTGCTGACTCTTCGCCAATTTTTTGCACTCGCTTACCCACAGAAGCTTGTGTTTCACGAGCCTCTTGATTCCATTCCCTCATGGTTTTTGGTCTTTGGGAATCATCTTGCTGTATTTCTTGACGCACTTTTTCTTTTAAAACTTGATTATTTTCGCCAAAAGCAACATTTGTCGTTAGCGTCAGAAAACCAACTAGGACAACAGCTAAGAAACGTTTTACCTGAACTTTATGCTTCAGGAAGTTAATGTAATTAATCGTCCTAGAAATCAAATTTATCATGTCAATACTTTAGGGGTGTTTTTTACCGTTGTGGAAGATGTTTGGCTCTAATAAATGGAATTATTAGTTAGTGATCAAATCTGCTAAAATTTTCACTTAAAAGCCAATTAACCAATTTTTTTGATTGCCAATAAATATTAACTAAAAAAAATTGATTTTGCTTCTAACGAAAGTTATATATCTGTTATAAAAAATATATGCCGTAGGTCTAGTTAATTCTTTTGGTGATGATCAAAACTTAGGAGTTGTTTGTCAAGTCATAAAGTTTACCGAATAACCCCGCTCCAAACATCCACGCCACAGGAAGAGAAGCTTTGAAACCCCCATTGGTATGCCTATTTACGCCTCGCGGTGCTAGTATGTTGCGAATAGTTAAGTATTACAGCCACATATCATAGTATGATAGCTGACCGCTAAGTTGAAAAATCTGAATAATATGACCTGGTTTTCCTTGACTGCAAGACAATGGCGTGGGATTCCCCAATTTTTATCATTGTTTTGTCTTTGTGTACTTTTGGTTGTGAGTTGCGCTCCTCGCCAGCAGACAACGACTTTATCACCTAGTACGGGTGATGGTAGAATTACTGTCGGTACAACACTGAAACCGAGAACCCTCGATCCGGCTGATACCTACGAGTTGGCTTCTTTGAGTTTAGTGTTAAATATGAGCGATCGCCTGTACAATTATGAACCAGGTAGCACGGAAATTAAACCCCAATTGGCGACAGCATTACCCCAAGTCAGCGCTGATGGTTTAACTTACACTATTCCTGTACGTCAGGGAGTAGTGTTCCACGATGGAACTTCCTTCAACGCCAAAGCAATGGAGTTTAGCATTCAGCGATTTATTGAGAATAAGGGTAAACCCTCCTTCTTATTATCGAATACAGTGGCTTCAGTCAAAGCCACAGGTGAGTATGAGTTAACAATCAAGTTAAAAAAACCTTTTGCAGCCTTTCCCTCACTGTTAGCATTTTCTGGGGTATGTGCAGTGTCGCCCACAGCTTACGAAATTGGGGCGGGGAAATTTCAGCCGAATACCTTTGTGGGAACTGGCCCTTACAAGTTAGCGCAGTACGGCACAGATTCACTCAGATTGGATGTATTTGACAAATATTGGGGAGAAAAACCAGCGAATCAGGGCGTTAACCTGCAAATCCAGACTAGCCCGGTGAATTTGTTTAATGGTTTCCGGACAGGTACAGTGGATGTGGCTTATCTATCCCTACAACCCGATCAAATTCGCAGCTTAGAAGCAGGAGCCAAAAAAGGGGATTGGCGAACAATTACTACTCAGGGTAGCGCTGTCAGTTATATGGTGTTGAATCAAAATCAGAAGCCTTTAGATCAACCAGAAGTTAGAGCTGCGATCGCCTCCATGATTGACCGTCCACTAATCAATAAACGAGTGTTACTTGATCAAGCCGATCCACTTTATAGCATGATTCCCACCACCTTCAATGTTTCTCAACCATTATTTAAAGATAAATATGGCGATGCTAACTTTGATCAAGCTAAAGAATTATTAACTAAAGCTGGCTTCTCCAAAGAAAATCCCGCAAAAGTGCAAATTTGGTATCCTTCTAGTTCAGCTAACCGCAGTTTAGCAGCACAAACCCTGAAATCTCTGGCTGATGAAAAAATGGAAGGAATGTTGCAACTCGAAATTAGTAATGTTGAAAGTGCTACCTTCTTTAAAGACATTTCCAGGGGGATATATCCAGCAGCTTTGGTTGACTGGTATCCAGACTTTTTAGATCCAGATAATTATGTAGAGCCATTCTTATCTTGTGAAAAAGGCTCAAATGCTCAAGGCTGCGAAGACGGAAGTAGTAAAAATCAGGGTTCATTTTACTATAACGAAGCCATTAATAAACTAATTGCTCAACAACGCCAAGAGCAAAACCCCGCAGCGCGTCAGCAAATTTTCACACAAATCCAAACGCAAGTAGCTAATGATGTGCCTTATATTCCTTTATGGCAAACCAAAGACTATATATTTGCTCAAAACGGTGTGGATAATGTGCAACTTGACCCGACGCAGAATTTAATTTATAAAACTATCAAGAAAACAGTTACCCCCAAATCTTGAACAACCTCGCCCTTGCTTTACCCACAGGGTAAATCTTTCCCTCTTCTTACTAAGGAGAGGGATGTCCGGTCGGACAGGGTGAGGTTTTGACTTTTGGGTTGTCGAGTCCATTTGAATACTTTTAGCTAAAATATGTCTCGATCTAAAGCTTTACAATATTACATAGCTTCTCGGTTAGTTCTGGCTCCACTGCAATTGTTAACTATTATTACCATTGTATTTTTATTACTACGAGCCACACCAGGAGATCCAGCCGATGCGATTCTCGGTGGACGTGCGCCAGAAGCTGCTAAAGAGGAGTTACGGCAACAATTAGGTTTAAATCTGCCCCTGTGGTTACAGTATTTGAATTATCTGGGAAACATACTGCGCTTTGATTTGGGGACTTCTTTAACAAGTCGGGGACAGTCTGTTTGGGACATCATCGGCCAGTATTTCCCCGCCACAGTGGAGTTAGCAGTATCGAGTATGGCGATCGCGCTGATTGTTGGTATTGTCGCTGGTACTCTTTCCGCTTCTCGTCCCGGTACTTATTTTGATATTGGGGGGAGGTTATTTGGTATTATTACTTACGCACTACCGATGTTTTGGGCAGGAATGCTTTTACAGTTAATTTTCTCAGTACAACTGGGTTGGTTTCCTAATTCTAACCGTTTTCCGCCTAATCTTCCAGCTCCTACTGCGATCACTGGACTATATACCATTGATAGCTTGCTTACAGGTAATTTTGGTCAATTTTTTATATCTTTGCACCATTTAGCCCTCCCTAGTCTGACGCTAGGAATTTTGCTGAGTGGGATTTTTGAGCGCATTGTGCGCGTAAATTTAAAAGAAACCTTAAAAGCAGATTATGTAGAAGCCGCTAGAGCTAGAGGAATTTCTGAAAATAAAATTTTAGTCTCCCATGCTTTGAAGAATGCTTTAATTCCAGTAATCACAGTCTTAGGATTAACTTTTGCATCTCTACTAGGTGGCGCAATTTTAACTGAGGTGACATTTTCTTGGCCTGGGTTAGCAAATCGGCTATATCAAGCCATTTCTGACCGCGATTATCCCACTGTTCAAGGAGTATTAGTATTTTTTGGGGCGATCGTTGTCACCGCCAGCATTTTAATTGATATTCTCAATGCTTATGTAGATCCACGTATTCGCTATTAATTAGAACCACAGATGCAGACAGCGAAAAGTTTTTAATACAAATAATGAATATTTATCACTATGTAAAGACAAATCAAGTGTAGGGTGTGTTCTCGCGCAGCACAACGCACCGTTAAAACTTAGGCTGCGATCGCTCAGTGTTTTAAAAATTATAGGTGGGTTACACTGTCGCTAACCCACCCTACTCGTCTGTGGTTTTTTCTTAAAGATCGTCATCGCCGTTAACTTAGTATAAATTACCAAAGCAACTTTTTCTGTATGTGCCGTTTACTTGCCTACCTGGGTTCACCTGTAACTTTAGAGGATATTCTGTATAAACCTGAGCATTCCTTGATAGTTCAGAGTTATCAACCCCTTGAAATGACTTCTGGAGTTGTGAATGCAGATGGCTTTGGTGTGGGTTGGTATCATAGTCAAAAAAACACTGACCCATTTACGTACCGAAATACATTACCTATTTGGAATGACTTAAATCTGCCTCATCTTAGCCGTTATGTGGAATCTAAATGTGTCCTTGCTTATGTCCGCAGTGCTACACCTGGACAAGCTTTAGACTTTGCTAATTGTCAACCGTTTAACTATCAACGACAGCTATTTATTCACAATGGATACATTGAGAATTTTCGCAAAACATTACACAGAAAAATTCGCAGTGTATTAACTCCTGATTTTTACGAACAAATTAATGGTAATACTGATTCGGAACACATCTTTGCGCTGCTGCTGTCTCAGAGTCAAATCAATAAACATAGACCTCCAGAAGATGCTTTACGCAATACATTAGTAACTTTATTAGAAATGGCAAAACGCCATCAAGTCAAAGTTTCAGCCAACATTGTCTTCAGTGATGGAAATCGCCTGATTGCTTCGCGTTTTTCTACCAATGTGCCGACTCCATCGCTATATTGGCTAAAGGATGATCTAAATTTTCCTAAATCTGTAATTATTGCCTCGGAACCGTTATTTACTGGGAATTGGACGGCTTGTCCAGAAAATAGCATTATCAGTGTGGGAGAAGATTGTGATATCCAGATTAAACCAATCTAGTGTAAAAGAGGCTCTTGTTCGCGATTTGGTTGAATGTCGTCTCAAAACTTTGAAGCTGTTCGAGGGTATGGATGAAGCTACATTTTGTAGTCAGCCTCATCCTGAGTTTAGTCCCGTTGGTTGGCATTTAGGGCATATTGCCTATACTGAGTCTTTATGGTTACTAGAACACAGCGCGGGTTTGCCCTGTTTTTTCCCTCAATACCGGAAACTATTTGCGGCTGATGGTTTACCTAAATCACAACGTGTCCAGTTACCTCATGTACAGGAAACGCTTGATTACCTGGACAAAGTTAGAAAACAGGTTTTGCAACGCCTAGAAGTAGTTGATATTGAAAAAGAAGAACGTCTTTGGCGCTTTTTGATTCAGCACGAAAGCCAACACTGCGAAATTATTAGCTTTGTGCTGGAATTGATCAAGTGGGAACAGGGGAAGATAGAAGAGATGGGAGAAAAGATGAGTTATACCTCTCCCATCAATAATATTACGGAAATGATCGTCATCCCGGCTGGTGAATTTGAACAGGGAAGTGATGATACAGATGCTCTGGATAATGAGCGGCCTGGACATAAAGTATATTTAGAGACTTATTATATTGACCGATATCCGGTGACTTGTGGACAGTATCGGTTATTTATGGAAGCTGGAGGCTACCAAAATTCTCAATGGTGGTCAGAAGCTGGTTGGGAATGGCGACAAACTCAGCAGGTGATTAAACCACTTTACTGGTCTGGCACTCAAGATTGGGATAATCACCCTGTTTGTGGTGTCAGTTGGTATGAGGCCGAAGCATATTCGCGATTTGTGGGGAAGCGGCTACCTACGGAAGCTGAGTGGGAGAAAGCCGCTAGTTGGGATGCAAAAGCTGGTTGTCGGCGCATCTATCCTTGGGGAGATGAATCACCAAGTTCTGAAAATTGTAATTGCGATCGCCTGATTGGTCATACTACACCAGTAGATACCTATCCAGGTGGACAAAGTGGCTATGGCTTATACGATACCCTCGGTAATGTCTGGGAGTGGACAGCTTCCTGGTTTGATGGTTACGACGGTTTCCAGAGTTATCCTTACATTGGTTATTCCCAAGTTTATTTTGACTACAAGCACCGCGTTTTAAAAGGCGGGAGTTGGGCGACACGTCATTGGGGACTACGTTCTAGTTTTCGCAATTGGTATGATCCGGGTGTTTACCAAATTTTCGCCGGGTTTCGCTGTGCTACTAGTCAAGTGCTAAGTGCTGAGTAAAAAATACTCGAAATCTGTTTCTATGAGAAAATCCCTAAAGATGCCTTGAAAGCTTTATTAATCTGGCTCAGGCGTGATGTTATGAGCTATGGCTATGTGTTTCACTGGCTGGAGTAAAGGTTTGCCCTCAAAATAAACCTAATATACCAATTCTGGTCTCTTTCTTAATTACGTTAGCGTAGCCGATTCGGAATTGGTATTATACACAATGGAGGTTGAATGTCAATATCTAAAGCTGCTAGTAGAAAAGTTGCTTCTCCAAAAAGCATTGAAGAGCGCTTGCAGATTGAAAGTTTGGTTCCAGGAACAAAAGTAGTTAGATCTAATGCGGGGACTGATGTAATTGAGGGATTAACTCAAACATCTAAAACACTTCCCACTCACTACTTTTATGATGATCGTGGATCTGAGCTATTTGAGCAAATCTGTGAATTACCAGAATATTACCTGACACGCACAGAAACAAAAATTTTACAGCAGTATGCTCGTGAAATTGCCAAAATAACAGGCCCTTGTGAATTGGTGGAACTTGGTAGTGGTAGCTCTACTAAAACCAGAATTATACTAGATGCCTACGAGCAGCTAGGCTACCCGATGCTATATGTACCCATTGATGTGAGTGCGGGGATATTAGAAAGTAGTGCTAGACAGCTATTGGCAGATTATCCTTCTTTGCAAGTTCATGCTCTTGCAGGAACCTATGAGTTAGCCTTGGCAAAAATCTTGCCTTCAGAATTACCCAGTCGGATAATTGGTTTTATTGGCAGTACTTTAGGTAATCTCAAGCCCCAAGAGTGTGACATTTTTTTGTCTCAAATTAGCAATGCTCTGCAAGTAGGGGAGTATTTCTTATTGGGGATAGACTTACAAAAGCCAAAACATATTTTGGAACCAGCTTATGACGATAGCCAAGGGGTGACGGCGGCGTTTAACTTGAATATGTTGGAGCATTTAAATCGGCGATTTGAGGGTAATTTTGACACGACGCAGTTTGAACACTGGTCGTTTTATAACGAAACCGACAATCAAATTGAGTCGTATTTACGAAGTTTGCGATCGCAATCTGTAGAATTACGCGCTCTCAACCTCACTGTTAATTTTGCTCTAGGGGAAACTATCCACACGGAAATTTCTCGTAAATTTGACCTCAACATTATTCAACAGCAACTCACCGCAAGGGGTTTAGTACCCCTGAATGTGTGGACTGATCCTAATCAGTGGTTTGGTTTGTTGCTTTGTCAACGGCAAGTATAGGGAGTGGGGAGTGGTGACTCGTAAGTTTTCGCCCTGCAACAGCACCCCCAGCCTCTTTTTCTTGTAAATTTGCTGTAACTTTGCCAAAAGATACAAAAAAATGTCCCACTTTTTGCCAAGATAATAGTATTATTTTCCAAAAATTCAATTGGCAATAATCGGCATGAGTGAAAAAATAATAGAAAGCAACGGGAAAGGTTTCCTCGTTCTACTTTTGCCAATCTCGTTTTTGATTATTTTCCTGGTTGCTACCTGGAGAATTTTACTGGCAATGCTGATGCTGGCGATTGGTTTCCAAGTTTGGCAACAATATCAATGGCAAAAGTGGTCTGAGCAAGTTAATCCGGTTTTCCATCAAATGATTCGGGAAAATCAAGGCAAAATTACGCCAATGGATTTGGCAATCAGGGGCAATTTTTCCGGGACAACGGCAAAACGCTATTTAGATAGTAAGGCGAGTGAATTCGGTGCCAGTATCCAAAATTCACAAGATGGAGGTGAGGTTTATTACTTTATCAATGCAAGTATTCTGGGGGATATCTTTGATAGTAGTGAACCGACTCAAGAGCTTCCATCTCTACCAGTTACTAAAACTGCACGGTCGCTTTTAGCTGCACCAGAAACCCGGCCAGTGGTGTCAGAACCTGATACTGAAGCACCACCGCCAGAAACTCATCCAGAAGTTAAGCGATCGCTCGAACAACAGTTGATGTTTGGTTCTCTGATCCAATCAGAACTGGCCAAGCGGCTAAACGTTTATTCGAGTACAGTCTACAAACGCCGCAATGATCCGGAGTTTCCAGAGTGGTGTCGTCACAAAGACCCTGATGGCATCGCCTGGGCATACTCGGAAAAAACGAAAGAGTTTTTCCCAGTTGAGGAAGGTTAAAAATTATTAATTCCTAATTTTTAATTTTTAATTCTGTACCTACGGCTTCGGTGATGGAATTTAACTGATTTTTTTCCAGTTGTAAAAGCAAACCTTCGAGAATCCGGCGTACCATCATCGGTCCTTGGTAAATCCAGCCTGTATAGACTTGAATTAAACTTGCACCAGCAGTGATTTTTTCCCAAGCGTCTTCCGGGGTAAAAATGCCACCAACACCGATGATCGGGATTTCTCCTTGGGTTTGCTGCCAAATAAACCGAATTACCTCAGTGGAGCGATCGCGTACTGGCGCACCGCTAATTCCGCCGGCTTCCTCCTGGGGTGATTTGCCTGTTTGGTTAATTATTTGAGTTTTCAATGCATCACGGCGGATGGTGGTGTTGGTGGCAATAATTCCGGCTAGTTGGTAAGTTTTGGCTAAAGCAATAATGTCAGCGATCGCCTCCCATTCTAAATCCGGCGCAATCTTGACAAATATAGGCTTTTGTGTATCGTTTTCCTGCTGTAATAAATCCAAGATAGAACCGAGCAGAGAAGCATCTTGGAGCGATCGCAAACCAGGAGTATTGGGAGAAGAGACATTAACTACAAAATAGTCGCCCAACTGTTTGAGTAAGCGAAAACTGTTAAGATAATCTTCTCCAGCTGCCTCCAATGGTGTAATCTTAGATTTACCTAAATTTATACCTATGGGAATTGGCCAGGCTAACTCTGGCTGATCTTGTACTAACCTTGTTGCCATTGCTGCGGCTCCGCTATTATTAAAACCCATACGATTGAGAGCAGCTTGATCCAATGGTAAGCGAAATAACCGGGGGCGGGGGTTTCCTGGTTGTGCTACAAAGGTGACAGTTCCTAATTCTGCAAAGCCAAAACCCAGACTAGACCAAATGTTGGCTGCAACTCCATCTTTATCAAAACCGGCTGCTAACCCTAAAGGGTTGGGGAAGTTTAGCCCAAACAAATTTTGAGCGAGGCGTGGATCTTTCAGACACAAAGACTGCTGTAGACGTTGATTTACCCAATGAGCAGCAGGGTTGCTAGTTTGCGAGAGCCAGCTTAAACTCTCAATTGTCTGCTGATGTAACCACTCTGGATCGGCTTTGACCAGATTGAATAATAGTGGACGAATTGCAACTTGATAAATATCCATGTAAATTTACCCAGAACTTACAGCAATCATCTGTACTTATATTGAGTCAGGATGATTTTCTGGGCATCTTAATATATTACAAGCTAGGTTGATCAATAATTCAGATGGGGCAGCCACAAAAATCTCTAACCGACGAACAACAGATTCTGGCCTTGTGCAGCGTCCTCCAAAGCCTGAGAGAAGAAGATGATGTTGACGTTCTGATTTCAAGTACTATTTCTTATATCCAAAAGCAGTTTGACTACAGTCTGATTTGGATTGCGCTTTACGATCGCCTCCAGCACACATTATTGGGTAAAGGCGGGATTACACCTGATAAAGATCCGAGTTTTCTGCACAAACGAGTTGTTCTCAATCCCGGCGACATCTTAGAGCAGGTAGTTATTGAACAGGGACCTCTAGGTGTAGTAGATTTACGTAACGAAACCCGTGCCGCAGCATGGCAAGAATTTGGCAAAAAACATCACATCCAGGGAACGATTTTTTGGCCTATTCGCCATAAGAACCGTTTTTTAGGTTTACTATTACTCGGTTCAAAACGTTGGGGTTACTTACTGACAGGAGACTCCAAGACACGATTAACAATGATTTTAGGGGTACTGGGGGCAGTCCTCTATCAAAAAGAGATAGATTTGCAGCAAAAGCAAACTAAACGTCCTGATGAACCATTATTAAAATTACTAGAAAATGTCCGCGTCCTCAATAATCTTGATCAAAGACTGAAAGCAGTGGTAGAGGCGACTCATAACTTTGTCTCTCCCAGTCGGACAAATATTTATTGGTTTGAGCGACAAGGGCGTTACTTTTGGTGTCGGATGAGCAATCATCTGGTGAATATGGGTCGTGATTATGGTGATAAACAAGCAGCACCAGGAATGACAGTGCAGGATTTGAGCGAATTGTATTATGCATTGTCAGTGAATGAAATTGTCTGGATTGGTGATGCACGTAGTTCTCTTCAAAGCCATTTTACGGCCAAATTATTACAACGCTTACGGGTGCGATCGCTCTTAGCAGCGCCGATCTTATGGCAAAAGGATCTACTAGGATTTCTGGCGGTGGAAGATCATGAACCGCGAATTTGGGCAGAGGCAGATAAAAATTTTCTCCAAGGTGCGGCGGGGCTAATCTCTTTAGTTGCTCCCATCGACAGCATGGAAACCACGATTCAACAAATTGAAGATGATACTCAGCTCACCAGCCAAGTTGCTCAAGCTATTTATCACAAGCATGAATTTAACGATGCTCTCCACGGCTGTGCAATCAAAGTTTTAGCTCGACTAGCTGCTACCCGCTTTTTACTTTTAAAATACGACGTTGACTACAATAATTATCAAATTATCTACCAAAGCCAAGCTCACAATCGCCGACCTTTAACGTTCGCTCTCGATGATCTCGCAGAAGTGGATAATTCTTTATTAAAGAATGCTCAAGCTGTGGTAGAGGTGGAGAAGTTAGATGAAGATTTGCGGTTTTTTAACTGGCGACATCCCCTGATAGAACATGGTGTGCGATCGCAGTTAATTTGTAATTGTAGTCAAGGTCATGCACCAAACGTGTTGCTGGTAATCACTCATGAAACTCATCGCAGTTGGTCAACCTTGGAAAAGGAACTACTGTGGGTCGTTAGTCAACAAATTGGTGTGATTGTCCAGCAATGGCAACTGCAAATTGATAATGAGCAGCAACTAAAGGTATTACACAGTATTCAGCAATGCCTCACAGCCATTGAACACAGCGATCAAAATCCCACCACCGGGGCAAATCATCTAGAACTTACAGTAATAGGACAAATAGCATCTGTTCTCGACTGTCCCTTGGTACTGATGTTATCTTGGTCTGCTGATCAGACTTATGCCAACATTATCGAGTCAACCAGTGATAATAGATGGAAAATTGCGGCGGATGCACAAGTAAGGATTCAGTCTGAAGCTCTGATCCAGTGGGCCCTTGGCGAAAATAGTTACCTGAGTTTCAGCGTGGATGATTTACCACCGGAAACCAGAAAATGGTTGCCTTGTTCAGGAATGGGTCAAATTTTAATCATGGCATTACGTACTGGTGCTGTTTATGAACCCACAGGGGTGGTAGTGATAGCAGACCATCGTCAACGTCAATGGTCACAGCTAAATCTTGATGCTATACAAACGCTGGTGACTCAATTAGCTTGGTCGCGTCGTCAACAGCAAATTAGCCAACAATTAGAGTCTACTAAGCAGGAATTACAACAACTCAATTGGTATAAACATAGTCGTCTAGAGGAAATTCAAAGAACAACAACACTGTTACTCGAACAAATACATCATTTGGGTATTCCTAGTAATGATCTGACTCGGACACGTTACCAGTTACTGTTGCAGCAGTTAGACCAGACCACAGCCTCTATGACTGGATTACTCAAGCTGGAAACATGGCAATTACATCAGAATACTGAGACTATGCCCATTTCTAGTTTACTCAAGCGATCGCTCGAACGAGTCGAAACTTTACGTGAGCAACACAAGTTATGGGTGGCTGTACATGGCTTGGGACAATCGAGTGGAGAATACCAATCATTCAATGGTGCTTCATTCCTGTCAGGGATTCAGACCTCAAGCTATCCTTCCTCAATGGCGATCGCTGGTGATATTGTCAAAATTGAATTAATCCTCCACGAATTATTAGTTTTTGCCTGTCACCGTTCTCAACGCGGAGGCAGAATTGACATCTGGTGTCGCCGTTTAGATGAGGAATTATTAGAGTTATCGATTACAGATAATGGCTTCGTTGAACCACAGCTACTGGCACAGTTAAATCACACTCAACCCAAGGATGTCCTGGTACTTTCTCAGGTCGACCAACCTCCAGGCTTACATCTGCTCATCTGCCAAAACCTAATCCAGCAACTAGGAGGGCAATTGCATATTTATCAGTTACCAGATAGCCGGGTAGTCAGCCGCTTAATATTGCCATTAGCTGCCCAAAATCATTAGGAAATTATTTTTCAAGTATCCTTCTTTTGTCGCCAACTCGTTATAATATTTTTCCATCACTCTCAAACATCAAACTCAAATCAGCACGGTATTCATCATGGGACGAGTTCGTTCTAAATCAGACCTACCAACAAAAATTTGTCCGGTATGTCAACGTCCCTTCACTTGGCGCAAGAAATGGCAAGATTGCTGGGACGAGGTGAAATACTGCTCAGAACGTTGTCGTCGTCGCCGTTCTGAGACTAAAGATTAAAGCGTCTGGGGACTGGGGACTAGGTTTATGAATAACCAACAGCCAATTTATAGTGAAATTAACTGCCACAACAGACGCAAATAGCGTAAGGGTTATAGATAGATGAATTTACAGGTGCAACCTAAAGTAATTATTCATGGAGGAGCTGGTAGTTCTCTCCACGGTAAAGGAGGATTAGAGTCGGTGCGCCGCTCACTCTATAAAGTAGTAGAGGCCGTCTATTCTCTTCTTCTGTCAGGCGCAACTGCATCTGAGGCGGTGTTGCTGGGTTGCCAAATGTTAGAAGATGACCCGCGCTTTAATGCTGGTACTGGTTCGGTACTGCAATCTGATGGTCAAATCCGCATGAGTGCTTCTTTGATGGATGGCAAATCAGGGCGTTTTAGTGGTGTAATTAATATTTCGCGGGTGAAAAATCCCATTGAGTTGGTACATTTTTTACAAAATTCGCCAGATCGGGTACTTTCCGATTACGGTGCTGCTGAACTAGCACGGGAGTTACAAGTTCCTAGCTACAATGCTTTAACTGATTTAAGATTGCATGAATGGATGCAAGAGCGCCAGGATAATTTTAAAAGCACGATGGCTAGTGTGGTCGCAGAACCGGAATTAGTGGAAACCAGTAATGCTGGACGTGGGACTATTGGTGTCGTTGTTTTAGATTCATCAGGTGGGCTGGCTGTTGGCACTTCTACAGGCGGTAAAGGCTTTGAGCGTATTGGTAGAGTCAGCGATTCTGCTATGCCCGCAGGTAATTATGCTACTAATCATGCAGCAGTTAGCTGTACTGGGATTGGGGAAGATATCATCGATGAATGTCTGGCCGCGAAGATTGTT
Source organism: Nodularia sp. (in: cyanobacteria) (assembly GCA_035638855.1). Classification (GTDB taxonomy): domain Bacteria; phylum Cyanobacteriota; class Cyanobacteriia; order Cyanobacteriales; family Nostocaceae; genus Nodularia. The sequence continues at coordinate 106,791 of DASQZD010000037.1, forward strand.
GTCCGGGTAACTGATGGGATGTCTCTCAAGGATGCTATGGAGCGCTCGTTTACGGAAGCTAGTAAAAATCAGCGCGATTTCGGTGCGATCGCCATCGATGCATCTGGGGCGATATCATGGGGTAAAACTAGCGAGGTTATACTTGCTGCCTACCACGATGGTACAAGCATTGGTGATACTTTGGAATGGAATAATGGGGAATTAGTTGGCTTTTGTTAAGTGTTTTTTTAACGCAGAGGCACGCGGAGGTTAACGCAGAGATTCGCTGAGGGTTTTTTTGTGACAATTGGTTATTTTTGCATCAGTTCCAGTGCTTGAGTCAAAATTTCGGCTTTATTAGCCTGAAAGTACCGCAAAGCAGGTACAGAGTAACAACATTAAAAAATTTCTTAAGGATGAGGCTATGGCAACCGAACAGTTAACTACAGATGGCGACAATCTAGATTTAAAACAGCTATTGACAACGCTGACTGCTGTTAAACAAGGTGATTTTTCTGTTCGGATGCCTATAGACCAAACTAGCCTGGCGGGAAAAATAGCCGATACGCTCAACGATATTATTGACCAGAATGAGCGCATGGCTACAGAGCTACAGCGGATTGGCAATGTTGTTGGCAAAGAAGGTAAAATCACCGAACGCGCCTCTTTAGGAAATGTTGGCGGTTCGTGGTCACATTGTGTTACTTCTGTCAATACTCTAATTACAGATTTAGTCCAACCGACTGCCGAAACTACTCGTGTAATTAGGGCTGTAGCCAATGGCGATTTATCCCAGACGATCGCCACAGAAATTGATGACAGACCCCTCCAGGGAGAGTTTCTCCAAACTGCCAATATTGTCAATACAATGGTAGACCGGCTTGGTTCTTTTGCATCGGAAGTCACACGGGTAGCGCGGGAAGTGGGAACAGAAGGGAAATTAGGTGTGCAAGCCAAAGTTAAGGGCGTGGCTGGTACGTGGAAAGACTTGACCGACAACGTGAACTTGATGGCGGGTAATCTGACGGGACAGGTACGGAACATTGCCGAAGTTGCCACTGCGATCGCCAACGGTGATCTTTCCAAAAAAATTACTGTTGATGTTAAAGGTGAAATTCTCGAACTCAAAAACACCGTCAACACAATGGTGGATCAGCTCAACTCCTTTGCATCAGAAGTAACACGAGTTGCTAGAGAAGTGGGAACTGAAGGCAAACTGGGTGTGCAAGCCGAAGTACGCGGCGTGGCTGGTACTTGGAAAGACTTGACCGATAACGTCAACTTGATGGCAGGTAATCTTACAGCCCAAGTCCGTAATATTGCGGAAGTGACTACAGCAGTAGCAAACGGTGACCTCTCCAAAAAAATCACTGTAAATGTAAAAGGCGAAATTTTGGAGTTGAAAAACACCGTCAACATCATGGTGGATCAACTTAACTCCTTTGCATCGGAAGTGACGCGGGTAGCCCGTGAGGTGGGTGCAGAAGGAAAGTTGGGTGGTCAAGCAGAAGTCCGGGGAGTAGCCGGTACTTGGAAAGACTTGACAGATAGTGTGAATTTCATGGCGGGAAGCTTGACGGCACAAGTGCGAAATATTGCCGAGGTAACGACAGCTGTAGCAAACGGCGACCTTTCTAAGAAAATCACCGTTGATGTTAAAGGCGAAATTCTAGAGTTGAAAAATACCATTAATACAATGGTGGATCAACTTAACTCCTTTGCCTCGGAAGTGACGCGGGTGGCGCGGGAGGTGGGAACAGAAGGCAAGCTGGGTGTACAAGCAGAAGTCCGGGGGGTAGCGGGAACCTGGAAGGACTTGACAGATAACGTCAACTTAATGGCAGGTAACCTCACAGGTCAGGTGAGAAACATTGCCGAAGTGGCAACTGCGATCGCCAATGGTGACCTGTCCAAAAAAATCACTGTTGATGTGAGAGGCGAAATTTTTGAGTTAAAGAACACCATTAATATCATGGTGGATCAACTCAGTTCCTTTGCATCGGAAGTAACACGGGTAGCCCGTGAAGTGGGCAGTGAAGGCAAGCTGGGCGTACAAGCAGATGTTAAGGGCGTGGCTGGGACTTGGAAGGACTTGACCGACAGCGTAAACTTCATGGCGGGAAGCTTAACGGCACAAGTGCGGAATATCGCCGAAGTGACGACAGCAGTAGCAACCGGTGACCTTTCCAAGAAAATCACCGTTGATGTCAAAGGCGAAATTTTGGAGTTGAAAAATACCATTAACACAATGGTGGATCAGCTTAATTCCTTTGCATCGGAAGTAACAAGGGTGGCGAGGGAGGTGGGGAGTGAAGGCAAGCTGGGCGTACAAGCAGATGTTAAGGGCGTTGCTGGGACTTGGAAAGACTTGACCGATAGTGTGAACTTCATGGCGGGAAGCTTGACGGCACAAGTGCGAAATATTGCCGAAGTGACGACGGCTGTGGCAACCGGCGACCTTTCCAAGAAAATCACCGTTGATGTTAAAGGCGAAATTTTGGAATTGAAAAACACCATTAACACAATGGTGGATCAGCTTAATTCCTTTGCATCGGAAGTGACAAGAGTTGCTAGGGAAGTGGGAACAGAAGGAAAGCTGGGTGTACAAGCAGAAGTCCGGGGGGTAGCGGGAACCTGGAAGGACTTGACAGATAACGTTAACTTAATGGCAGGGAATCTCACCGGTCAGGTGCGAAACATTGCCGAGGTGGCAACTGCGATCGCTAGCGGTGACCTTTCCAAAAAAATCACTGTGGCTGTGAAAGGCGAAATTCTGGAGTTGAAGAATACCATTAATATCATGGTGGATCAACTCAGTTCCTTTGCCTCGGAAGTGACGCGGGTTGCTAGGGAAGTGGGCAGTGAAGGCAAGCTGGGCGTACAAGCAGATGTTAGAGGTGTTGCTGGGACTTGGAAAGACTTGACCGACAGCGTGAACTTTATGGCGGGAAGTTTGACGGCACAAGTCCGGAACATTGCCGCCGTCACCACAGCAGTAGCAAACGGCGACCTTTCCAAGAAAATTTCTGTTGATGTCAAAGGCGAAATTTTAGAGCTGAAGAACACCGTCAACACAATGGTGGATCAGCTTAACTCCTTTGCCTCGGAAGTAACGCGGGTGGCGCGGGAAGTGGGAACTGAGGGTAAATTGGGTGTGCAAGCGGAAGTTAAGGGTGTGGCTGGGACTTGGAAAGACCTCACCGACAGCGTGAATTTCATGGCGGGAAGTTTGACGGCACAAGTCCGGAACATTGCCGAGGTGACTACAGCAGTAGCAAACGGCGACCTTTCCAAGAAAATCACCGTTGATGTTAAAGGCGAAATTTTGGAGTTGAAAAATACCATCAATACAATGGTGGATCAGCTCAATTCCTTTGCCTCGGAAGTAACGCGGGTGGCGCGGGAAGTGGGAACTGAGGGTAAATTGGGCGTGCAAGCTTATGTCAGGGGAGTAGCAGGCACTTGGAAAGATTTGACTGACAATGTGAACTCAATGGCGGGGAATTTAACAGCACAGGTGCGGAACATTGCCGAAGTTACCAAAGCGGTGGCGAATGGCGACCTCTCCAAGAAAATCACCGTTGATGTCAAAGGCGAAATCCTCGACTTGAAAAATACCATTAACACAATGGTGGATCAGTTGAGTTCTTTTGCATCGGAAGTAACCAGGGTTGCTAGAGAAGTGGGGACTGAGGGTAAATTGGGCGGTCAAGCGCAAGTCCAAGGTGTGGCGGGTACTTGGAAAGATTTGACCGACAATGTGAACTCGATGGCGGGGAACTTGACAGCCCAGGTGCGCGGTATTGCCAGAGTTGTGACAGCTGTCGCTAACGGTGACTTGAAGCGGAAACTGATGCTGGATGCTAAGGGAGAAATTGAAACCTTGGCAGAAACAATTAACGAAATGATTGATACCCTAGCAACCTTTGCCAATCAAGTCACTACAGTGGCGCGGGAAGTGGGAATTGAAGGTAAGTTAGGCGGTCAAGCTAAGGTGCCTGGGGCGGCTGGAACTTGGAAAGATTTGACAGATAACGTTAACGAACTCGCTGCCACACTCACTACTCAGTTAAGAGCGATCGCCGACGTAGCTACTGCTGTGACTAAGGGTGATTTAACTCGCTCAATTGCCGTCGAAGTCTTGGGAGAAGTGGCAATCCTCAAAGACAACATCAACCAGATGATTGCCAACCTGCGGGAAACAACCCAGAAAAATACTGAGCAAGATTGGTTAAAAACAAACTTAGCCAAGTTTACCCGAATGCTCCAAGGGCAGCGAGACTTGGAAACTGTATCCAAACTCATTCTTTCGGAATTAGCACCTCTGGTAGGAGCGCAACATGGCGTATTCTACTTGATGGACAGTGGGGATAATTCGATATATCTCACACTACTTAGTAGCTACGCTTATCGCGAACGCAAGCATCTGGCTAACCGCTTTCATTTAGGTGAAGGGTTGGTAGGACAATGCGCTTTAGAAAAAGAACGAATTTTGTTGACGGAAGTGCCGAGTGATTATGTCAAAATTTCTTCTGGTTTAGGAGAAGCAACCCCACTCAATGCCGTAGTGTTGCCCGTGCTATTTGAAGGACAGGTGACAGCGGTGATTGAATTAGCTTCTTTTCGCCGCTTTAGCGAAATTCATTTGACATTCTTTGATCAACTCACCGAAAGTATCGCGATCGTTCTCAACACGATTGCGGCTTCGATGCGGACTGAAGAATTGCTCAAGCAATCCCAGTCTTTGGCAGAAGAACTGCAAACCCAGCAAAACGAACTCAGAGAAACCAACAAGCGCTTAGAACAACAAGCTCAATCACTCAAAACCTCTGAGGATTTACTCAAAGGACAGCAAGACAAATTACAACAAACCAATGCCGAGTTAGAAGAAAAGGCAGATTTGTTAGCTCTGCAAAAGAAAGAAGTCGAGCGCAAAAATCAAGAAATTGAACACGCTAGACGATCTTTAGAAGAAAAGGCTGAACAACTAGCGCTCTCGTCAAAATACAAGTCCGAGTTTCTCGCCAATATGTCCCATGAACTACGGACACCTCTGAATAGCTTGTTGATTTTAGCTAGGCTGTTAGCAGATAATGTCGATGGCAATCTCATTGCCAAGCAAGTCGAATATAGCCGCACAATTTACTCAGCAGGTACTGACCTTTTGGCGCTGATCAATGACATTCTGGATCTAGCTAAAATCGAATCTGGAACTATGTCAATTAACATGACTCAAATGTTGTTGACAGAGTTGGGCGACCATATTGAACGCACCTTTAGGCAAGTAGCTCAGGATAAAGGCATTTCTTTCTCAATTGAATTGGCTTCGGAATTACCAAGAACCATCTATAGCGATGCTAAACGTTTACAACAAGTGCTGAAAAATCTGCTCTCTAATGCTTTTAAATTTACAGAGCATGGAGAAGTCAGTTTGCGGATTGAGGTGGCAAAGCAGGGATGGAGCCTCAATCAGGAAACCTTAAATCGCTCCCAAATTGTGATCGCCTTTTCAGTAACCGATACGGGTATTGGCATTGCTCCCGACAAGCAAAAAGTTATTTTCGAGGCGTTTCAGCAAGCCGATGGCACTACCAGTCGTAAATATGGCGGCACAGGCTTGGGCTTATCAATTAGCCGCGAAATTGCCCGGCTCTTTGGTGGAGAAATTAAACTTGCTAGTTACCCCGATCAAGGTAGCACTTTTACGTTCTATTTGCCGCAATTCAGTTCGGAGGTAGGAGTACAGATTTCTGAGCCTAAATCGCAACTCCTTAGTGCTTATTCTCCCTCAACAATTATGAATGACGATCGCACTTCTATTGAAGAAGGAGATCATGTGCTACTAATTGTCGAGGATGATATTCACTTTGCACGGATTCTGCTAGATATAGCGCGGCAGCAAGGATTTAAAGTTATAGCCGCCCAAAACGGCAGAGTCGGTTTAAGCCTAGCACAGGAATACCAGCCTGAAGGCATTTTGCTGGATGTGCGGTTGCCAGAGATGGATGGTTGGACGGTGTTGGATCGTTTGAAGCATGACCCAAACACACGTCATATTCCCGTACACATTATGACAGTTGAAGAAGGACGACAACGCAGTTTAGAACTAGGAGCGGTCGCATATGTACAAAAACCCGTCACTAGTGAGACAGTATCTGAGGCATTGAATAAAATTAAAGGTTTTGTTCAGCGCCGGGTGAAAGATTTGCTCGTAGTTGAAGATGACAATGATCAGCGGCGGAGCATTATCGAGCTGATTGGCAGCAACGATGTGACGATCACTGCTGTTGAAACTGGTGCAGCAGCTTTAGCCGCCGTTGGTTCTCAGCTTTTTGATTGTCTTATCCTTGATTTAGAACTACCGGATATGAGCGGTTTTGAACTGATCCAGCAGATCAAGCAAGACCCCAACGGCGAAGCTTTGCCAATTATTGTCTACACCGGTACAGAAATTTCCACCGAGAAAGAAACTCAACTCAAGCTGATAGCGGAGACAATCATCGTCAAAGATGTGCGAACTCCTGAACGTCTTCTTAATGAAACAGCATTAGTCCTGCACCGGAAACGTCAACTGCGGAAACAATTGGATTCAACCGACCGCTCCCTTGCGAATAAAAAAGTGTTGATTGTAGATGATGATATCCGTAACATTTTCGCCCTGACTAGTATGTTGGAACTCTATCAAATGCAGGTTTTATATGCGGAAAATGGCAGTCAAGGTATGAGCATATTAGAGAATACACTAGATATTGATGTTGTGTTGATGGATGTGATGATGCCAGAAATGGATGGTCATGAAACAACACGCCTGATCCGCCAAAACGACCGATTTAAATCCTTGCCGATCATTGCACTTACTGCTAAAGCCATGCAAGGCGATCGCGAGAAGTGTATTGAAGCAGGCGCATCAGATTACATCACTAAACCCGTAGATATTGAACAGTTACTTTCACTCTTGGGTGTTTGGCTATATCCTTAAAACGAACCCTGAGCATCGGATATATTATTCAGAATTTTGGTGTCACTTTTTCGTCCATATCCATCAAGTGGTTTGATTGTCAAGTTTTGGCTTTTGCCAACCTGGTTTAACCACTTGACGACTCCGGGCAATTACTAAAGAATCATTAGGGACATCTTCTGTCACCGTTGAACCTGCGGCGACATAAACATCATCGCCTAAAGTGACTGGTGCTACTAAAACACTATTGGAACCAGTTTTAGTGCGATCGCCTATGTGGGTAGGATGTTTCTTCACCCCGTCGTAGTTAGCAGTAATTGTACCTGCACCAATATTTACTTGAGTACCTGTAGTGGTATCACCTAAGTATGATAAATGTGCGGCATTAGTGCGATCGCCTAACTGAGTATTTTTCAATTCCACAAAATTACCCACACGGCAATTAGCACCTACCACTGCATGACCACGTAAATGAGCATAAGGGCCAATTCTGCTGCCTGTCTGCACAATGCTATCTGTAACTACAGAATACTGGACTGTGACGTTTTCACCCAATTGGCTATTTTCAATTAAACTCCCAGGGCCAATGCAACTTCCTGTTTGAATTGTGGTATTTCCTCGCAGGTGAGTTTGCGGTTGAATAATTACATCTGGCTGTAATTCTACTGTGTCATCAATGGTGATGCTGTGAGGATTAATAAGAGTGACACCAGCCGCCATCCATTTTTCCTTGACACGGTTTTGGATAATTTCGTCAGCAGTTGCTAGTTGCAGGCGATCGTTAATTCCCAAAATTTCTTGGTAATCTGCTACGTCAACAGCCATAACTTTGCCGACTTGAGTCACAGCATCTGTGAGGTAATATTCTTTCTGGGCATTATTTGCCTGTAAGTGCGGCAAAACCTCGGCTAAATCCTGCCAATGAAAACAATAAACCCCAGCATTAATTCGACAATTTTGTTTTTGAGCAGCATTACAATCTTTATCTTCCACCATTTGCTGGACAATATCCTCACTATTACAAAAAACGCGCCCGTAGCCCTTCGGTTCAGTTAGGTGTGAGGTGAGGATCGTGGCGGCGTTGTGATTTTCTTGGTGAGTTTGTAATAACTGTTTCAGGGTTTCGGTGCGTAATAAGGGGATATCGCCATTTAGTACCAGCAAATCCCCAGTGTAACCCTCAAGGTGGGGTAATAATTGCTGGATGGCATGACCTGTCCCCAGTTGTTGAGTCTGTTCGACAAACTCCAAGTTGGGGAACTGCATCGCTGCTTTGACTTGTTGTGCTTGATACCCTACAATCACCATCCGCCGTGAGGGTGAGAGTGGTTCTACACTGTCAAGAACTCTCTCAAGTAGCGATCGCCCACCCAAAGAATGTAAAACCTTGGGTAGGTGTGATTTCATCCTGGTGCCGCGTCCTGCTGCTAGAATTGCTACAACTACCATAATTTAGCTATCAGCTATTAGTGAAGTAAGTTTTCGGGCGTGATATCTTCATATATTTCGGCTCAAATCATACCAGTTAATCTAGCCAACACCAAAATCTCCCCAGCTACACAGACCGGAACATCGGAAGGCGACTGCTTACTTGCCATTGCGGAAGTTAATAAACTCGATAAACTGCTGCACTAACTTGGGGTTGCGCCAACCTGAATTAGTTTCTTGCTGCATTACAGATATGGCTTCTGCTACAGTCAAGGCTTTTTTATAAGGTCTTTCACTCGTTAAAGCATCATAAATATCAATGATCTGAAATACTTGTGCTAAGTAGGGAATATCATCTCCTTTGAGTCCATCAGGATAGCCTGATCCATCCCAGCGTTCATGGTGATGGCGAATAATGGGAATGACACCCTTCATACTACGGAGTGGGAGACAGATTTTTTCCCCAATTAAAACGTGCTGCTTCATAATTTGCCAATCTTCGGGGGTGAGTTGGCCTTTTTTCAGTAGCACCGCGTCGGGAATACCCACCTTACCGATATCGTGAAGATAACCACCCCACATTAAATCTCGAATTCGGTAGCGCGAGAGATCGAGGTATTCACCAAAAGCCTCTCCTAGTTTTACTAGCCGTTCACAGTGATCACCTGTATTCGGATCACGACTTTCAATCGCCCTAGCAACGGAAAACAGCACTTTTTCAGCATGGTCTAAGTCTTCATTCAAACGCTTTTGGCGCACCAAAGATTTTACACGCGCTACTAGTTCTACATTGTCAAAAGGCTTGCTGAGAAAATCATCTCCCCCGACTTCAATTCCGCGGATTAGCGATCGCTTGTCATTTAAGGCTGTAATAAAAATTATGGGTATGAGCCGAGTATGTTCATCTTGTTTGAGCAACTTACAGACTTCAAACCCATCCATGATCGGCATCATCACATCCAGTAAAATTAAATCTGGTTGTTTTCTTTTCACCAATAATAAAGCAGTAGGACCACTTTCTGCCTCAATCACTTCGTATCCTTCCATCGACAAAAGAGCAGATGCAGTGATCCGACTGGCTGTATTATCGTCAACCACTAAAACTGTCGGCAATTCTGAATCAAAATCATTCACTACTGTTGAATCTGTGGCTTGTGGAGTTATAGAAATTAACGAATCGTAACTATATTTAATATCTTTTTTAATTCCAGGCGGAGCTACTTGTCTTTGTTCGAGCCGGAAATCACCTGGGGGAAATAAAGCTAGGGGATAACCTGCTAAATTTGGCAATTCTAATGCATGGTTGGAATGGATATTTTGTCGTTTGTTTTGGTGGTTTGACCCTCCAACTTGTTCTTCAGTCGAGTCTGTACAGTTGGAATTCCATGAAATCACAAAAGCACCCCACTTTTTTAAGAAAGTTAACAGTGTCGGACTGCAAAAGGCAATTTACTAGTTCACTATATTACACTTTAAAAGTATACAAAATTTAGACCTAGCTTGAGGCTAACTTTCTGAATAGGAATTTTGCCTGATGAAGAATTGTTTCCACTTGCTTCTGAAGCGCTAATGGGGACAAAATTATGCTGTCCAGGGAATTCCAATTGTCGAATAACTGATGTGCGATCGCTTCCTTTTAATGAGTTAATTAGTATAGTTTGAGTAGTTTATGGCTGACACCAAATTTGTGATTTCCCCGGCTTGGCTTTTTGAACATCTTCACGATCCACAAATCGTCATTGTCGATTGTCGCTTTTCTCTTGCTGATCCTCAACTAGGAAAACAGCAATACCAAGCCAGTCACATTGAGAATTCCTATTATCTAGATTTGAATCAGGATCTTTCCAGTCCTGTCGGTAAACATGGCGGTAGACATCCTTTACCTAATGTCAATGTTCTAGCGCAGAAGTTATCAGCAATTGGGGTAGATTCGCAAAAAACTTTAGTTGTGGCTTATGACGATTCGCGCTTGGCCTTTGCATCTCGCCTTTGGTGGTTATTACGCTATCTAGGACATGAGCAAGTAGTCGTCTTAGATGGAGGATTTACAGCCTGGAAAAAAGCTGGTTATGACGACACAGATGTGATTTCCCTCCCCAAAACAGGTAATTTTATCCCCAAAATTAAACCGAAATTGTTAGTAGATATTGAGGCTGTAAAAAGTCGCAAAGATTTACCAGAAGTAGCTTTGGTAGATTCTAGAGAAGGCGATCGCTACCGAGGAGAACGAGAGCCAATAGATACAATTGCTGGACATATTCCCGGTGCTATTAACTATCCTTGGCAAGAAATTACAAACTCTTCTGGTTATCTACTTTCCCCATCAGAGCAACGCCAACGCTGGGAGAAACTAGAAAAAGCTGAAGAAATTATAGTTTATTGTGGTTCTGGTGTCACTGCTTGTGTGAATTTACTTTCTTTGGAACTAGCCAATATTCACACAGGAAAACTTTACGCTGGTAGTTGGAGTGACTGGATTAGTTATAACTTTTAAAACTGACCTCATCATTAGCTGAGGTATCGCCCTGTAGACATTGCTTTAAGTCTGGGAAAATCAACCAAACGATAAATGCCAATTTTTTCGTTGGTTCTTAACCTCAGTTGTGATCAATACTAATTTAGATGTGTTTGCTTTACATACAATAGTCTTCAGTTAGCGCAAAAATTGCTTAGTAAATCTGGTCACTAAATTTTATTTAAGGTTAGTTGCATGACAGTGGAAAAAAAACGATGGTTTCAAATAGCTCTTCAGATCAAAGGTTCAGTAATTATCGCGATTTATAAACGGGTTATTGGGTGTGGATTATTTGGTGTTTTTGTTTCTATACTTTATTATTTTAAATTATCTGTATCCCAACCCATTTTAGAAAGTGTTATTCCTAGTATAGTTTTAGGATTATTATTAGTTTTTCGCACTAATACAGCTTATGAACGCTTTTGGGAAGGCAGAAAGTGCTGGGGTTCTATAGTAAATAATGTGAGAAATCTAGCAAGACAAATTTTGATATCGATTGATGAAATATCCGCAGAAGATAGAAAAAGTAAAATTGCTGCATTGTATTTATTAGTAGCCTTTGCTGTAGCCACTAAATTACATTTGCGTGGAGAGTTTGTAATGAATGAGTTAGAAGAACTTATACCAGATTCTAAGTATAAAAAACTCCAGAATATGAATAATCCACCCCTGGAAATTGCTTTCTGGATTGGAGATTATTTACAGCAGCAGTATAAGCAAAATTGCCTTAACAGCTACCAGTTAACAGCAATGCAAGAGCTATTAAATAATATAGTGGATAATTTAGGCTCATGCGAACGGATTTTAAAAACACCAATACCTTTAGCATACGCTATTCATCTTAAGCAGTTATTATTACTTTATTGTTGCCTATTACCTTTTCAACTAGTGGAAAATCTGGAGTGGTGGACAGGATTAATTGTGGCGTTGATTAGTTTTACATTATTTGGTATTGAAGCTATCGGGTTGGAAATAGAAAATCCTTTTGGTTACGATGCTAATGATTTGCCATTAGATGCAATTTGCCACACTATGAAACGTAATATTGATGATTTAATTAGTCTGAGTCCTAGCATAGAATTATATAATTAAAACTTATTAAAAAGCGTTAATAGTGATTAAGTTGGCGGGGGAAATAAATTGTTATTTGGCCGCATTTTCAAAATCTGCTAACGCGTAAGCAAACTCACTAAAAGCTGTTTTAATTAAAACCTCTTTCATATTTCTTTCCAAGGGAGAGTGGCGGATGAGTTCTGCTAACTCTATAAACAGCACAGAAAACATATACCGATCTTGGCGGTCAATTTGTTTCAAGCAAGAGAAGATAAAATGATAAAGCTCAGTTTGTCTGGCTTTGGTTTGTTCGTCCCAGATTTGAAAACCCAGCCGGAATGTCTTTAAGCGGATATCATTAACGTTGTAGGACGTGTCTTTGTAGCGAATTGTTACGCGCTGGGGCATTTCCATAAGTTTTAGGCATCGATGAAATTTGATATAAAATTATTCATTTATTTATTGATTAATCTGGATAAAACACGATTAACCTTTCTCATTTTTCTGCCAAATATTAGAAGATATAGCAACCGCCAAGGAGGTTTGGACATAAACGGATAATCAAACTTAGACACCAAAAGGGTTTTAACCTACTCCCCACTCCCCAGCTATATCATGTTTTTTGTACTAATCCTACACGTAATGCGACGCGCTTATACTTGCTGGCATCGTAGGGAATACCTGCGTGCATCACTTGCGAGTTGTCCCAAACAACAAGATCACCAGGCTGCCAAATATGAGTATAAACTGGTGTACGCTCCAGAACAGTTTGAAACAATTCCTAAAATAGATACACCAATACTTTGCCAATCTGGATCAATGTTGGGATCAAGGGGTTTAGCTGGATAATTAATATTAGACTCACCGAAAGTTTTGTAGGCAAATTGCTTTAACTGTGATGCAGTTAAATTTTGGTTTTTGACCACAATCATGCCATGATCCCAAAGAGCTTTTTTGAATTGATTTATCTGTTGGTTTGTAACTTGTGTGAGATTACATTCTGGTAATACTTCCGTGCCAAGTCTAGAATGTTGTTGCACTGTCTGAAGTTGCATTTTCAAAATCTTCTTAATGTGTTTATATTACTCTTTCTTATTCTCTGCGCCCCTGCCTCTGGTGCGTGAGAGAAAGCCCAACATTCATCACTATTCACTGCTCAAAGTGAGTATAAGAGTGTTGAAAGTGCGTTTTTAATTTTTCAGCCACAACTGCCAACGCCACCGACACCAGAGCCGCAGCAACGAGTATAATACTAGTCACCCCATCTGTGATGATTGCCAAAGCCGCCAGAGCGATCGCACTACCGACAAAGGCTTGTTTTAGTTGATTTGTGACCCGATATGCTTGATTGCATGAACTACAAATAAGTGTATGTTGTAAAAATCTGTCTGCATTTCCTGAAGTTGGAGAACAATCATTGCTGCCGAGATTTTTAGAAGTAAAATAACCTTGATAATATGGTAAAGATTGACCAAATTTATCTAACCATTTGCGGTAGTTAATGACTAATAAATCTGATGTTTTTAGTGGTAAATAAATTTTATTTAAACTTTGTTCTAACCTCGCTATTTCTGCTTGTTGCCCTAAAATTTGGGGCAAATCCTGCTCTAAAACTTTGTTTTGCCGCAAGTGTTCCAGCCAGCGAGGTTTAGACTTGAATTTTTCCGTCATAAAATTCCGATATCTGCGGAGTAAAAGACGACATTTACCCTTACCAATAGGGATTGAATATAAAGCTATGCCAGCATACCAGCCTGGTTTAATGACGTTTAATTTGTAATGAACTAAATTGGGGGCAATAAAATCCAAATGTTGCCAAGGTGCATCAAGATTTTGGCTTTGGCGGATTTTTCCCAAAAATCCTTTAACAGAAAAATCTCTGACTTCCATTTCTAATGGTTGGGCGCTGGCTCGATTACCTTCAGTGCCATCATGGCTAATATAAACATGAGCCGGATCAACAAAGTTTTCTATTAAATAAGTTTGGTCATAAGGCAAATCTCTCATATAGTCGGTGTGGACAAATTCCGGTTTTTCCAAGTCCGCTATAGTGGGGATAAGTTCATCAATTGCAGTTTCGGTTTTTCCTGCCCAAACCCAGATTAAGCCTTGAAGTTCTACAACTGTAAAGGCTTGCACACAAGCATTTGAAGGAATTTTGCTATCTTCTGGTAACTGAGGAATGTGTAAACATTCACCATCAATACTAAACTGCCAACCATGATATGAACATTCAATTTTACCATCAATAATCTGTCCATCAGAGAGTCTAGCGGCGCGATGGGGACAACGGTCTGTTAAACAAATAAGTATGCCATTTTGATTCCTGAACAACACAAAAGGTTCGTCGTACAAAGAAAAACTATAAGCGCGATTTTTTGGCAAGTCTTGCAGAAAGCAGACAGGATACCAGCATTCTCTCCAATTAAATTCTTCTTCCTCCTTGTGCATCGTTTCTGGCTGGGGAATCTGAGTCTCTAATGTCATAGTGCTGACGGCGTGGATTTAATTCTAATACTGTCTAACCCGATGAGGTGAATCCATCTACTGTTAGGAAGATGCGATCGCATCTTCATATATAGGTATAGCCTTGGCGAATCGAATTCGCGGCTACACAAAGAGAAAATTTGTTCTACCAATTGAGTAAGCGATCAAATCGCACATTCAACACTAATTCTTAATTATCATGGGTTAGGATAACCTTTCTTGTAGGATGGACAGCCTACAACTGAGCGCTCAGTTGAAAGCTGTCAGCACCACCAAAAATTTTGGGATATTTTTTGATTTCTCAGTCCCTTACAGAGTTGTCAAATTAACCCCCATCAAAATTAGTAATCATCGTCAAATCCGCCGTCAAATTCGTCGTCAAATCCGCCACCTTTGCCGCCACCTTTGCCGCCACGGAAGTAGGCACCACAACGAGGGACGAAGATAAGCCGAGGGCAACGCCTTCTTCCTCCCCATTCTCCTCCGGAGAGAAGCTGTTGTTCCTCTGTAGATAATTCGACAATCAACTCAGGTTGGATAACTTGTACTGGCATAATTGTTTACCTCACTTACAAAATTAGGCGATAGCGCAAGCGCTGCTGCAAGCAGATCGCCTAATCACCTAACTATAAGTATTGGTTATTAGTAATTCACAATACTAAAGGTATAACCTATACTCTACCTGGGGTGGGGTAAATTTTTCAATGCAGAGGGGCGCTAAGGTAACGCAGAGTTACGCAGAGTGTTATTTTAGTTACGTTACTCTTTGCGCCTCTGCGCCTAACATACTTTGCTTCGCTGATGCGTGAGCCTCATTTGAATCATGACTAAATACGTAGCTGCCATCGACCAAGGAACAACTAGCACCCGCTTCATGATCTTTGACAAGCAAGGTAAAATTGCTGCCTATGCACAAAAGGAACATCAACAGATTTATCCCCAGCCAGGTTGGGTAGAACACGACCCCAAAGAAATTTGGTCATGTACTCAAACTGTCATTAAAGATGCTTTAGAGCAGAGCAATATTAGTGTTGCTGAGATTACATCTGTTGGCATTACTAATCAGCGTGAAACAATTGTAGTTTGGGATCAGAAAACAGGCGAACCTTATTACAACGCTATTGTTTGGCAAGATACCAGAACTGATTACATCTGTAATCAACTAGCAGAAGACCGTGGTATAAATTGTTTTCGGGCTATAACAGGTTTACCAATCGCTACTTACTTCAGCGCACCGAGAATTAAATGGTTACTGGAAAACATCCCCGGATTAAAAGCCGCAGCAGAAAATGGTCAGGCTCTTTTTGGCACAATCGACACTTTTTTAATTTGGCATTTAACAGGTGGTTTGCATATCACCGATGTTACTAATGCTAGTCGTACCTTGTTGATGAATTTGAACTCTCTGGACTGGGAGCCGGAAATTTTGCAGATTATGGGTATTCCCAGGCAAATGCTGCCAGAAATTCGTCCTTCATCAGCTATTTATGGACAGGCTACAGGTATTTTAGCAGGAGTTCCCATTGCTGCTGACTTAGGTGATCAACAAGCTGCATTAATTGGACAAACCTGTTTTCAGGTAGGTGAAGCCAAAAATACCTATGGTACAGGCTGCTTTATGCTGCTGAATACAGGCGAGGAAAAAGTGTTTTCCCAACATGGTTTATTGACAACGGTAGCTTACAAGTTGGGGGATGCTCCCACAGTTTATGCTTTGGAGGGTAGTATTGCGATCGCTGGTGCTTTAGTGCAATGGTTGCGTGACAATTTGGGATTAATTCAAAGCAGTGCAGAGGTAGAAGCATTAGCCAGTACCGTTACAGATAACGGTGGTATTTATTTTGTCCCTGCTTTTTCTGGGTTATTTGCTCCCTATTGGCGCAATGATGCTAGAGGTGCGATCGTAGGGATGACTCGCTACACAAACAAAGGTCATATTGCGCGGGCTGTTTTAGAAGCAACTGCATGGCAGACTCGTGAAGTTTTAGATGCGATGCGAGAAGACGCTCAGGTAAATTTAACAGCGTTGAAGGTAGATGGCGGTATGGTTTACAACAACCTGTTGATGCAATTTCAAAGTGATGTGTTAGGTGTGCCAGTCATTCGTCCCCAAGTAGCAGAAACTACAGCTTTAGGGGCGGCTTCTGCTGCTGGGTTGGCGACTGGTTTCTGGGGAAGTTTGCAGGAATTATCTGATAATTGGCTTTTAGATCAAACTTGGCAACCAAATATGGATGATGTAGAAAGGGAAGGTTGTTACACGCGCTGGAAGAAGGCGGTTACTAAAACTTTTGATTGGGTTTAATTAATAAACGTAAAATATACAATACGTAAATTTATACTTTTTACGGAATATCCCTTGATATAATTTGCTTGAGAAATAAACTGAAATTTTATTAAAGTTTTTATGCAGACTGATCTAAATGATTATGATTACAGTGCTATTCGTCCTGAATATCTTCCCTACCTTAAGCTTAATGCTCTTAAAGGACGACCTATTCCCCTTCATACATTTCATGATGGAAACAGATGGCATCTTTGGATACCTTTAGAGAATGGACTTTTGCAACCCATCCGAGTGCATGATTGTGTGGAAACGATTTATCTTGCACCAAAACCAGTTCGTATCAGTGATGCTTATTTTAGGTTTTTTGACTTCATCTATAAGCACGTAGAATCGAAACATACTAATTCATTTATAGCAGCACTGACATCAGATGTTTTCAACCTTGGTGCAAGTCTAAAAAAGCTAGATTTACTGAGAACATTTGAAAATTTTGAGGGTAAATCCAGATTAGTGAGTACCGAGTTAGAATATCTTCTTGTACTTTGTCGTAGTATGTTTGACTTGCTTCAGGAAATTTCTAAAAGAATATGGGACACCATTGAGCTACTTGATACCTCTATTAAAAAGCAAAAATTACCAGATAGCTTTGGGAAAGTAGTTTTGTACCAAAATAGTATTCAGTCACCTCAAGATATCCAAAAGCGATTTGGGCTGCCTCTAAGCCTCGCAGAGTGGTATTCAGAATGTTATCCTTTCTTCTGCAAGCTCAAAAAGGTGCGTGATGCGATTGTTCACCAACCTATCCAACAGCCTTTAATTTATATTAACGATAAAGGCTTTTCTATTGGAGTTGATTCATCACCATTACCATTTCGTGAAATGATGCAATGGCCTGAACATATTTTAGAAAATGGGCGTATCGGATCACTTAATTATTTTGTTGCATACTTCATTCATGAGACTTTAGATGCATGTGAAAAATTTGTAGTTGCTATCACGAGAGAAATACATTTTGCACCAGATTTTGCGCCAGATTTTGCCTTTTTCATGAGAAGTCCTAGTATGGCATCTTTACTAGGTATTAGAAGAGTATTAGATGCAGATCCTTGGGCAGAATTCACTCTATCTGAAAATTTTCTTGCAGAGCAATATGCCTCTGAAGATACCTAACACATCACGGCAGTGGAAGGATGAAAGCTATTAGTGGGATTGCTGAGATTATCTACCGCCAATGCGTTTTATCGTTAGAGAGAAAATACTTAATTGAATATGCTTCACTGCCATCGCCTATCTCACAGCTTAGGTTATCGTGATTTTGATGTTGAATGCTATAATTAAGCAAATGTAATTTATTTTTCCTATCAAAATATGGAAACAATTGCAATTCAAGTTGATGCTGAAGTAGCTAAAGCTTATCAAGAAGCAGAACCACAAAAACAGCAAAAAATTCAGACTATTGTTAACGATTTGCTCAAATTAATTATTCAAGATAAATCCCTAGATAACATTATTGAAGAAATGCAAGAACAAGCCAAAGTCCGGGGATTGACTCAAGAAATTTTAGATGAAATTCTTCAGAATGGATAAATTACGGTTTGTTATCGATACAAACATTTTAGTTAGTGCCATCTTGATTAAGTCATCTATTCCAGATGTGGCATTTAAAAAAGCCAAAAGTTTAGGAATAATTTTATTTTCAGATGTGACTTTTCAAGAAATACAAGAAATTCTCAATCGCTCAAAATTCGATAAATATATTTCTATGACTATTCGTACTCAATTTTTAGCTAAATTCAAATTTGAATCAGAAGAAATTGCAATAAATCAGATCATCAAAGAGTGTAGAGATCCAAAGGATGACAAATTTCTTGAGGTTGCTATTAATGGTAATGCAACTCATATCATTACAGGAGATAAAAATTTATTAGAACTTCATCCTTTTAGAGGAGTTGATATTATTACAGCCACGCAATTTTTAGAAATTTTTTCAGATTGATAATAAAATCTGCTTGCTAATTAGGTAAAGTTTGTTTTATTACTAATTAAATGTTTAGAATATAATGACGAAAGATTAAACAGCAGGTGAGATCATGAGTTATCAAGACATTATTACAATTGAACCAGGAAAACGCAGTGGTAAACCTTGCATTAGAGGAATGCGTATCACTGTGTACGATATTTTGGAATATTTAGCAGGTGGGATGACAGAAGCAGAAATTCTCGAAGATTTTTCAGAACTGACATCTGAAGATATTAAGGCTTGTGTTGCTTTTGCTGCTGATTGAGAGAAATTATCAACATTTTGAAGCGATTTTCTTGATAAATTGATTGTTCTACTGATTGCGTAGGCGATATCGCATATCCAATTGCCGAGGCGTTATAATTGACTTGATCTATATTCATTGGAGAATCACGATGAGTTTAGTAATTTCTGATGACATTGTGCAAGCAAGTGGATTATCAGAACAAGAATTAATGCTAGAGTTAATTATCCTTTTATTTCAAAAAAATAATATTAGCATTGGTAAGGCATCTCAACTGGCTCAAATGCCTTTATTGCAATTTCAAAATGAATTAGCTCAGAGAAATATTACTATTCATTATGATGAAAGTGACTTGGAAGTTGATTTACAAAATTTGGGTATGATTGAATAATTATGCCAATAGTTAGCAATACCTCACCTATTACTAATTTAGCTGCTATAGGCAAACTGGATTTATTAGAACAACTTTATGGTAAAATTATTATCCCATCAGTAGTTTTTCAAGAATTAACCTTTTATCAATTGTTGGAGAATCATGAATGATTATAGGTAATAGGTGAGAACCCATTACCCATTAAAAATTACCGATTTGCCAAATATTGATACATTGCCCAACGTGCATCTACTTCGGACTGCGCTTGTTCTAAAAGATGTTTAGCAACTTCCGGCTTACTCTTAGTCAACATTTTGAAGCGATTTTCTTGATACATTGATTGTTCTACTGTTTGTGTAGGCGATCGCATATCTAATTGCAAAGGATTTTTACCTTGATTTTGCAACTCTGGATTATGGCGATACAACAACCAACGTCCTGATTCTACCAGAGATTGCTGGTGTTTCATGCCTGTAGTCATGTTGATTCCGTGGGCTATGCAATGGCTATAAGCAATAATCAATGAGGGGCCATCAAAAGCCTCTGCTTCCAAAAATGCCTTCAGAGTATGTTCATCTTTTGCACCCAACGCTACACTGGCTACGTAAACATTTCCGTAGGTCATAGCCATTAAACCTAAATCTTTCTTGGGTGCAGGTTTCCCACTAGCGGCATATTTCGCTACTGCTGCCTTTGGTGTGGCTTTGGATGATTGACCGCCCGTATTAGAATATACTTCTGTATCCATTACCAATATATTCACATTCCGCCCACTGGCTATTACATGGTCGATACCGCCAAAGTCAATATCATAAGCCCAGCCGTCACCACCGACAATCCAGACGCTTTTCCTGACTAAATAATCAGCCAGAGATTTGAGATTTTGGATTTTGGATTTTAGATTGGGGTCAGGAGTGAGTATTTCATCCAATTTTTCTTTGAGAAATGCTACTCTTTCCCGTTGTTCCCAGATGTCGGCTTCGGATTTTTGTTCAGCAGTCAGGATAGAGTTAACGAGTTTTTCATCTAGTTGACTTCCCAATGTTTGCAATAATTCTGCCGCAAACTCAGCTTGTTTGTCTAGGGAGAGGCGGAAACCAAAACCAAATTCGGCGTTATCTTCAAATAAACTATTTGACCATGCGGGGCCGCGTCCTTCAGCGTTGGTTGTCCAAGGAGTGGTGGGGAGGTTACCGCCGTAAATTGAGGAACAACCTGTTGCATTGGCAATGACAGAGCGATCGCCAAATAATTGTGTTAATAATTTTAAATAAGGTGTCTCACCACAACCAGCACAAGCACCGGAAAATTCAAATAATGGTTCTTGCAGTTGTTGTTGGCGAATTTGGTTGAGTTTTAACTCTCTGCGGTCAGGATTGGGTAAACTCAAGAAGAAATCCCAGTTTTTGCGTTCTTGTTCCCGCAAAGGTAGCTGCTGCGCCATGTTAATGGCTTTCTGCGATGGCTGAGATTTATTTTTAGCCGGGCAAATATCTACACAGATGGCGCATCCTGTACAATCTTCTGGGGCGACTTGAATCGTAAATTTTTGCTGACTAAAACTCTTATCTTTAGCATCAACGAATTTAAAGCTACTTGGTGCATTGATTAACTCATTTGGTTGATAAGCCTTGGCGCGGATAGCCGCGTGGGGACAAACCATTACACACTTACCACACTGAACGCAGACATCTGGTTCCCATACAGGTATCTCTTCCGCCACATTACGTTTTTCCCATTTCGCTGTCCCTGTGGGAAATGTCCCATCAGCCGGTAATGCACTGACGGGTAAATCATCACCATGCCATACCATGATTTCACCTAGAACATCCCGCACAAATTTCGGCGCACTATCTAGCAATTTTGGATTTTGGATTTTGGATTTTGGATTTTGAATTGTTTGGGGGATGTCTACTTTATGCAAATTGGTGAGGGTATTGTCTACTGCTTGCAAGTTTTTCTGGACAACTTCTGTCCCTTTTTTACCGTAAGTTTTTTCAATGGCTTTTTTAATTTTGGTAATTGCTTCTGCTTGGGGTAAAACACCCGCTAAGGCAAAAAAGCACACTTGCATAATAGTGTTAATTCTGCCACCCATGCCACTTTCACGGGCGACTTGATTAGCATCAATTATATAGAATTTAAGTTGTTTCTCGATAATTTCTTGCTGTATTTTTTGGGGTAAATATTCCCAGACGGTATCGGCATCATGAGGACTATTTAACAGTAAAGTTGCCCCAGGAATCGCAGCTTTCAAAACATCTATGCGTTCCAGAAATCCCCAGTGATGACAACCAATAAAGTTAGCTTGAGTTATTAGATAAGTTGAACGAATTGGCTGGGGACCAAAGCGCAGGTGAGAAACTGTCATTGAACCAGATTTTTTCGAGTCGTAGACAAAGTAAGCTTGGGCGTAATTTTCGGTTTCTTCGCCAATAATCTTGATAGAGTTCTTATTCGCACCCACTGTACCATCGGAACCTAAGCCATAGAACATGGCGCGAATCACGTTATCTGGTTCGGTGGAAAAGTTGGGGTCAAAGCTGAGGGAGGTGTGAGTAACGTCGTCATTAATACCCACAGTAAAGTGATTTTGCGGTTGTGTTTTGGCAAGATTATCAAAGATGCTTTTCACCATCCCTGGGGTGAATTCTTTTGAGGAAAGACCGTAACGACCACCGATGATTTTAGGCCTTTTTTCCCAAGCTTCATAGATAGCAGCGACTACATCTAAATACAAGGGTTCGCCGCCGCTACCTGGTTCTTTGGTGCGGTCAAGGACTGCGATCGCCTGTACACTGTTTGGTAAGACTGCTACAAAGTTCTGTACATCAAAGGGGCGATAAAGTCGCACTTTCACCACTCCCACCTTTTCCCCTTGGCTGTTGAGATAATCGACTGTTTCATGAACTGTCTCACAACCTGAACCCATGAGAATAATTACCCGTTCGGCATCAGTAGCACCGTGGTATTCATAGATTTGGTAATGTCTTCCTGTAATTTCCCCAAACTCATCCATCAGGCGTTGGACAATGGCGGGAGTGGCGTTGTAGTAAGGGTTTGCAGCTTCACGTCCTTGGAAGTAGACATCAGGGTTTTGGGCGGTTCCTCGCAAGAGGGGACGGTCTGGGGTGAGGGCGCGATCGCGATGAGCTAATATAAGATTTTCATTAATGAGCGATCGCAATTGATCATCTGACAATAACTTGATTTTTTGGACTTCATGTGATGTGCGAAAGCCATCAAAGAAGTGCATAAATGATACACGAGTTTCTAGAGTAGCAGCTTGGGAAATCAGCGCAAAATCATGGCTTTCCTGGACTGAAGCCGAACACAGCAGCGCAAACCCTGTAGCACGGGATGCCATGACATCACTATGATCACCGAAAATCGATAAGGCGTGAGTAGCTAAGGAACGGGCGGCGACATGAACCACGGCGCTAGTTAATTCACCGGCGATTTTGTAGAGGTTGGGAATCATCAACAATAACCCCTGGGAAGCCGTGAAAGTGGTACTCAGGGAACCCGTTTGTAATGCGCCATGTACCGCAGCCGCAGCGCCTCCTTCACTCTGCATCTGTACCACACTGGGAATAGTATTCCACAGGTTGGGCTGATTTGCGGCTGACCAAGTATCAGCCCATTCACCCATTGCTGAAGAGGGGGTGATAGGATATATGGCAATTACTTCGTTTAATTTGTAAGCAACACGGGCTACAGCTTCATTCCCGTCAATTGTTGCAAAGGTTTTGTTCATGTTTTTTGTGGATTTTGTTTGTAGCGCGCGCTTGGTTACAATAAAATTCAATATATTAATTAGTAGGCAGTTTTTATATATTATCTCTGGGAAGTATTTCTATCTATTTAATATTAGTTATGTACTCATTATTTATCGGCTTTTTTTGATGCGGGTTTGAGGTGTTTTTTTTTTGGTTTATGGGGTGGGGGGATGAGTGTTTTTTAAACGCAGAGGTACGCAGAGGGTTTTTGAGTGTCTTGAGGTATAATTGAATGCGATTACACTGCATTTACACATAAGCAATATCAATTATGACTTTTCGAGATTTAGAAATAGATGATGAACTCCGCCGGATGAAGCAGGAATTACAACTCTCTAGTAATAGTTCTCAATCTGAAGGTTTAGGAGATGTGACAAAAGAATTAAATAATCTCGTGGGGATGGGAAATATTAAAGATGAAGTGAATACTCTGATCAATTTCCTGAAAGTACAAAAATTGCGTCAGGAACACGGGTTGAATAAAGTTAATCTTTCTCTGCATTCTGTCTTTTGTGGACCGCCTGGAACTGGTAAAACGACAGTTGCTCGTTTAATGGGGAAAATATACAAACAATTAGGTATTCTTGAGCGAGGACATCTGATTGAAACTGATAGATCCGGTTTAGTCGCCGGTTATATTGGACAAACTGCATTGAAAGTAAATGAGGTGGTTGATTCTGCTTTAGATGGAGTACTGTTTATTGATGAAGCTTACGCTTTAGCACCAGAAGGTTCGGGGAAAGATTTTGGACAAGAAGCTATAGATACTTTATTGAAAAAAATGGAAGACCATCGAGATAGGTTAGTTGTGATCGTGGCTGGTTATAGTGAAGAAATGTCACGTTTTATCAATTCTAATCCTGGTCTACAATCAAGATTTAATAAATATTTTACTTTTGCTGATTATCAACCACATGAATTATTAAGTATTTTTGAAACACTCTGCCATGAAGGGCATTTTAGATTAGAGGAAAGAGGTAAAGGGAAGTTATTAACAAAGTTTACAGAGTTATATGATAGAAGAGATAAAAATTTTGGTAATGGTAGACTTGTCAGAAATATTTTTGATGAAATAACTCAAAGACAAGCTAACAGGTTAGTAAAAATAGGTGAACATAATAAGGAGAGCTTGATGACAATTACCTGGGAAGATATATAAACTGTGAGATTTTAACGAAGATGGCGCGACTGTGGCTGAATGGGTGTAGAGGATGGACGCGGAGAAATTGGATTTCGTAATAAGAGTAAAGGAAGACTGAGAATACCCAGAATTATCACTACTCCGGTCATAATCCACACAGGTAATTGATTAGGTCGATAATCTGCGCGTTCAATTTCCCAGAATACCTGATTGTATCGCCATGCGGCTAAGGCGATCGCCACAATTCCACAAATTACAAACATAATCCCCAAGTTTTCGGAGTTAAATATGGGATTGACTAAAGACTCTTGTTGTGTAAGCACAACATTCAACTGACGCATAAATAAACCAAATCGGGCGATCGCAAAACCAAAACCAATCAAGGCGATAGAAGTACGTAGCCATGCTAAAAAAGTTCTCTCGTTGGCTTGATGTTCGCGTTGACGGTCAATTTTTGGCATTTTACTCATAATTAAACAGCACTTTTATAGCAACACATAAATTAAAATAAACCTCAAAAATAGTAATTTTTGCTAAAATAGTATCTACCCTCTAAAAATATGGGAGTAAAAATATGCACGACATCTCTTTTGAAAAAGAAACATCCTTTAAACGCATTGCAGCCATTGTAGAAGATTTGTTTGCTGATAACGATTTGTATCAGGAAAAATTAGATCAAGAACAGATGAATAATAAAATTTATAATTTATTTATTCAGACAAATTCAGGAGATGATATAGATACCATTACTAAAGATGACTTAGCTAACCGCATTAATAAAATATTAGTGGTAGAATCACTTTCTGGTTTATTAAACGATTTAACACCAGAAGAAATGAGAATTTTTGATGAAGCAGTCAAGCGTAAATAAATGGGCTATCTACTCGACACGAATATTGTCACAGCGATTATTAAGCAAAACGAAAAAGTCACTACTAAACTAGCAAGTTTAAATCGTCAAAATCAGGGTGTTTTCATTAGTGCAATAACTTACTATGAAATTCAAAGAGGACTTTTAGCTATAAAAGCTAGTAGAAAGTTAATTGATTTCGAGAAGTTCTGCGATGAATACCAAGTTTTACTCTTAAATGATATGGCAATTTTTGAAAAAGCAGCGAAAATTCATGCTGATTTAAAAATTAGAGGTTTGCCAATCCAAGATGCAGATGTATTTATAGCAGCTACAGCTATCATTAATAATCTTATTTTAGTTTCCCATGATTCGGATTTATTAAGAATACCAGATTTAAAATTAGAAGATTGGTTGCAAGATTAAATATCTCACAAAAATACGTTAGAATTTTAAATATAACAAGCATTTGCCGCTTAAAAATATCTCATGCTGGAGACTCTACAAACAAGACTTTACGAACTAGAACAATTTGCCAACACCTTAGTCTCTAACCAACTAACGCACCTCAGCTTACTCAGTATAGGCATTATTTTTATAGCCGGCTTACTCACCAGTCTTACCCCTTGTATGCTGTCCATGCTACCAATTACCATTGGGTATATCGGGGGTTATGAAGCCAAAGGTCGCCTCCAAGCAGCCGCACAATCGACATGGTTTGCTTTAGGTTTAGCAACGACTCTAGCAGGGATGGGTATTATAGCAGCTTTTGTTGGTAAAGTCTATGGTCAAGTGGGAATCGGCTTACCAATTATCGTCAGTATTATCGCTATTCTCATGGGGTTGAACTTATTAGAAGCCCTACCTATACAATTTCCCTCCCTGGGCGAAACTAATTGGATTTCCCAAGATTTACCGCCAGGTGTGCGTTCTTATTCCCTGGGGTTAACTTTCGGCTTGGTCGCGTCTCCCTGTAGTACCCCTGTTTTAGCCAGCTTACTGGGTTGGGTTGCGAGTACACAAGATTTAATTCTGGGCGCTATTTTGTTACTGTCCTACACGGCAGGCTATGTAGCACCTTTGATTTTAGCAGGTACTTTTACGGCTTCTATTAAAAAGTTACTAGAACTGCGGCGCTGGTCTGGTTGGATTAATCCCGTTAGCGGTGTGCTATTGATAGCATTTGGTGTGTTTTCCTTAATTTCTCGATTCCCCTTGGGAAGTTTTTAACAAGACTTCCTTAGTGTTACAAGTCCCCAGATTCATCTGTAGAATAAATTTAAAATCTAAAATCCGAAATTTAAAATTCTCAAGTCCCTAATTTGTCTGTGGAATAAATCTAAAATCCAAAATCTAAAATCCAAAATTGTATGACTGTAGAAAATTCAACGTCCACAGAATTAAATTGGTGGTCAGTACCTGGGCGATTCTTACGCAGGGAGATTTTACCTGTACTGACTAATTTACGACTAGCGATCGCACTCTTATTAATCATCGCTCTTTTTAGCATCAGTGGCACGGTGATTGAGCAAGGTCAGTCACCTGCATATTATCAGTCTAACTACCCCGAACATCCAGCATTATTTGGTTTCCTAACTTGGAAGGTAATTCAAGTCATTGGCTTAGACCATGTATATCGGACTTGGTGGTTTCTCGGTTTATTAATTTTATTTGGTACGAGTCTCACAGCTTGTACATTTACCCGTCAGTTACCAGCTTTAAAAAGCGCCCAACGCTGGAAATATTACGAAGAACCCCGGAAATTCCAAAAATTAGCCTTGAGTGCAGAACTAGATACCGGTTCCCTCAATTCCCTCAACGAACTCTTAAAAAATCGCCGTTATCAGATATTTCAAGAACCAGAAAAAGACAATATTCTCTACGCGCGCAAGGGAATAGTTGGACGTATCGGACCCATTATAGTCCATGTGGGGATTGTGACTATTCTCCTGGGGGGAATTCTCGGCGCGATGACTGGATTTATGGCTCAAGAAATGATCTCTACTGGTGATACATTTCAAGTTAAGAATATTATAGATGCTGGTCCCTGGGCAAATCCCCAAATTCTCAAAGATTGGTCTGTGCGTGTCAACCGTTTTTGGATTGATTACACACCCACTGGTGGAATTGACCAATTTTATTCAGATATGTCAGTCTTGAATAAACAGGGAGAAGAAGTTGACCATAAAAAGATTTTCGTTAATCAACCCCTGCGTTATCATGGCGTAACATTCTATCAAACTGATTGGGGAATCTCAGCAGTTCAGATTCAATTTAATAATAGCCCGATATTTCAGTTACCGATGGCTTCACTAGACACCAACGGTAAAGGACGAATTTGGGGAAGTTGGATACCCACCAAACCTGATTTGAGTGATGGCGTTTCTATCATCGCCAAAGACTTGCAAGGAATGGTATTAATATATGATTCCGCCGGAAAATTAGTAGACACAGTACGAACTGGAATGTCAGCCAAAGTCAATGGCGTGAATCTGAAAATTGTCGATGTCCTTGGTAGCACTGGCTTACAAATCAAATCTGATCCTGGTATCCCACTAGTTTATACAGGATTCGCCTTATTAATGTTAGGCGCAACCATGAGTTATTTCTCTCACTCCCAAATTTGGGCATTAAAAACAGGCGATCGCTTGTATATTGGTGGTAAGACTAACCGCGCCCAAGTTGCATTTGAACAAGAAGTATTAGAAATTTTGGATGGTCTGAGTTCTCAATCTGGAGTTTAACGCAAAGTACGCAAAGGTTAGCGCAGAGGTACGCAAAGAATTGAAGACTCAGCGCCCTCGGCGTTTTAATTTATTTCTGATGACGCACTTCTACTACAGTGTGGACATTACCACGGGGAGTAAAATCTGCCTTGACTGTGACTTCTAAAGGATCACAAGCAGCTACAAAATCATCTAAAATCTGATTTGCAGATTCCTCATGAGAAATATAGCGATCGCGATAACTATTAATATAAAGCTTCAAACCCTTTAATTCCACCACACGCTCATCAGGAACATAGGTAATATAAATCGTCGCAAAATCAGGATAACCAGAAAAAGGACACTTACAAGTAAATTCCGGTAAAGAAATACTCACGTCATATCGTCTACCCACACGCGGATTAGGAAAAGTAATTAACTTACCTTCAGTAATCTCACGCTCACCATACTTCATCTCACCAGAAGAACTACTCATACCTACTTAAATATATAACCATTATAAATCCAAAAAAACTCAGCGTACCTTAGCGTTAACCTTAGCGCCCCTCTGCGTTTAAAACCTCTCCTCCTCCTTTTCCCAATCAGGACAACTTGAATCATCCCAGCCATGAGGATGCATACCACAGACTAATAGATTACCACCATATACTTGACCGTGGTAGTGATGACAACCCATACAAGCAGCATTTTTTTCTAGAGTCGGTTCAACCCCGTAAGGAAAACCAGGATCTGAATCTCCCACAAAATCTTCCAGTTCCCAGTAGACTTCCAAAATCGGATCAGTCAGGTCTTGTAAATACTGGTCAATGTCAGTAGCGATAGAAGAATTGTGTACCTGATCGGAAAATTCTTCGCTGAGTTCAAAAAATATATCTACCATTTCACTCATTCCTAAGAAAAAGCGTTCTACTTCCTC
The DNA here is from genome assembly GCA_035638855.1 of Nodularia sp. (in: cyanobacteria). Lineage (GTDB taxonomy): Bacteria > Cyanobacteriota > Cyanobacteriia > Cyanobacteriales > Nostocaceae > Nodularia. Next base: position 135,547 of record DASQZD010000037.1, read on the forward strand.
AGCTACGGTTTCCACCATTTCCGCTAAATCTTTTTGCCATTGTTCCATAAACTCTACACCCTTACCGCATATAAACAGGACGCTTAGTGCTACCCGGCTTGCAGCACTATTTTACATCCTCGGCAATGTATATGATCAAGTTTCTAGACTAAAGCTTATGTCTAGATGCAGCTAACTGCTTACTCATCTTGTTGCAGGTCTTGTAACTCTCTTTGCAGTTTCAGCACTTGTTCGCGCAAGTCATCGACATTATTTGTTGAAGACTCTGGCGACGTTGGGGAATCTTTGACAGTTCCCGGTTCATCTTCTTCTAAAATTTCAATGCGGCGGGGTTCAGAAGCTGGTGATTTCTCCGGCGGTTCACTGGATTTTGGCTGCTGTTGCGCTTGCTTCATCATATCTTCGACGAAACGTCGGGCTTCTTCTGTATTCATTTCGCCCTTTGCCACCATTTCATCCGCGAGTTTTTGAACTTGCGATCGCAGTTCGCCCCACTTTCCTCCCGCTTTCTCACCTGCGTAAGAAGCTAACCCGACACCGAGGTAAAAAGCTTTTTGAACAAAATCTCCCAAACCAGGCATTGCTGCTGAACGCTCCTAACAAAATAGGGCGACCCGGAGACTACGCCTACTATAAGCATCCCGTATTGCTGCTACCTTCCGGTTCTGACAAGATTTGGGCGTTACAGCCGCGTAGATCCAGGTCTAATATCAGTATAACATGAAAATTCCGTAAGTGTGTGTTACTCCACAACAATTTTCCATTCATAAAGCTGATAACTCACACAACCGTTCTGCACCAATGGATCAAGAGCCACAATTGCTTCGGCCTCATCCCTAGAAGCAGCCTCAAACATTAACATTCCGCCCCTGTCTTCTGCCCAATAGCCTGTGCGGGCTTCGTGTCCTTTGGCAATCAAATCCTCAACATAGGCTTTGTGGGCAGGTATGTATTGGTCGAAAATCAATTTATCGACTTTACCTGCTTCAATTTTGACAAATAAAGGCATTTGCGGGCAACCTCTTGATTTTTGGGATCGTATCTATATTTGTAATATTCTTTAAGCTTCGCTGTAGAACATAAACTGACATGAGCCGTTTTTTTATCGCCCTGCTACCACCGCAGTACATTCAGGACTACGCCAACGAAATTAAGCAGCACTTCGCTGACCATTATGCCAGTCGTGGGGCGCAAAAGTCGCCGCCTCATATTACCTTGCAACCGCCGTTTGAATGGTCAGATGCTAAGGTCTCACAGCTTGAAGCATCCCTGAGAGAGTTTGCTCATCAACAACAGTCAATACCTATTACACTCAACGGTTATGCAGCTTTTCCTCCCCGTGTCATATACATCGATGTAGTTAAAAGTCAAGCACTTTTAAACTTGCAAACTCATTTAATGGCTTATGTAGAAAATAATCTAGAAATTGTGGATAAAACATCTCAAACCCGCCCCTTTACACCCCATCTCACAGTTGCATTTCGGGATTTAACAAAGCAGAATTTTAGACTTGCTTGGCCTGAATTTGTCCAACGTTCCTTAAATTTTAACTTTATGGCGGAAAATTTAACACTACTACTTCATGACGGTCAGCGTTGGCATATCAAATCAGAGTTTGCTCTCTGCTGCTCTGAAACCCAAAACCTGATCAATAGTGATTAATTGGGAAGCTCCGTCCGTCTATAGGTTCGGGTAGTTCACTATAATGCTTTTATTATGAGCAGCTACCAATCTTTAACAAAATCCGACACAGATAACCGCGCGAATAACAATGACTGGCGGTTATTTTTACGTCTATTGCCTTACGCCCGTCGCAGTGGACGACTGCTGACACTGGCAATTGTACTACTTATACCAATCGCATTAGCCAACGCAGTCCAACCACTGCTGATTGGACAGGTGATTTCTTTGATTCGCAATGAACCCAGCACTTATGAATTTCTCAGGAATCGTCCCTTGTGGCAAGGGTTAAATATCCTGCAAGTATTAATCGTGATTGCCATTGTCATCCGGCTGGTATTAACTGGTGTTCAGGGTTATCTACTACAGAAGCTAGGGCAAAAAATCACAGCTGCAATTCGCCAAGATTTATTTCATCATGTCACATCTTTAGCTGTCCGTTTTTTTGACCGCACACCCATAGGTAAATTAATTACTCGACTGACCAGCGATGTGGAAGTATTGGGAGATGTCTTCTCCACTGGGGCCATTGGTATTGTGTCCAATGTGTTGACTATGGTGGTGATCATCGGGATCATGCTTTCCATTGAGTGGAAACTGGCTTGCTTGCTACTGGTGATACTGCTGCCAATTACATGGTTAATTATTTACTTTCAGCAACAGTACCGCAAAGCTAATTCCAAAGTACGGGAAGAACTTTCTAATTTAAATTCCCAGTTACAAGAAAATGTAGTTGGGATGAATATCGTGCAGTTATTCCGACGAGAAAGATATAATGCTGAGTTGTTTCGCAAAGCCAACCAAAGCTACACCAAGGAAATAGATCAAACTATTCTTTATGATTCGGCTGTTTCCGCCACTTTGGAATGGATCGGACTAATTGCGATCGCTGGAGTACTTTTACTAGGTGGTTGGTTACTTTTAGGACAATCCCTCACCTTCGGGGTATTAGCTGCATTTATCCTCTACGCCCAGCGATTATTTGACCCTTTAAGAGAGTTTGCCGAAAAATTCACCGTCATTCAAGCTGGTTTTACCTCTATTGAACGCATTACCGACATTTTAGATGAACCCATAGAAATCCGCGATGGTAGTAATCAGCGCTTTTCCATCTCTGATCCAAATTCTGGCTATATGAAGAATATAGTTACCAGTATGGAATCGCAAGGCTTCGATCCTAATGCAGAATTGGGAGAAATTCGCTTTGAAAACGTGTGGTTTGCCTACAAAGACGATGATTATGTTATTAAAAACTTAGACTTTGTGATTCATCCTGGTGAAAAAGTAGCCTTAGTCGGACCCACCGGCGCAGGAAAAAGTTCAATTATTCGGCTTTTGTGCCGTCTTTATGAACCCACCAAAGGACGAATTTTAGTAGATGGCGTAGATATCCGCGAGTTACCACAAGCAGACTTACGCCGCTATATGACCGTAATTTTGCAAGAAGGCTTTTTGTTTGCTGGTGATGTCAAAAGCAATATCACTTTAGGAGACAATTACACCTTTGAAGAAATTCAACAAGCCGCTACTAAAACCAATATTGCTGATTTTATTGCCCAATTACCCCAAGGCTACGATACTCAACTGCGACAACGAGGGACAAATATTTCCAGTGGTCAAAAGCAACTTTTAGCCTTTGCGCGCGCAGCAATACGTAATCCGCAAATATTGGTGCTGGATGAAGCTACTGCTAGTTTAGATGTGAGTACAGAAACTTTAGTACAAGAGGCATTAAACCAACTTTTGGTGAAACGTACAGCTATTATTATCGCTCACCGTCTGTCTACAATTCGCAATGTGAATCGAATTTTTGTCTTGAAGCGAGGTGAATTAATACAACAAGGTAGCCATGATCAATTGTTACAACAAGAAGGACTATATGCTACTTTACATAATTTGCAAATGTTGGGTTCCTAACTAAAGGTTTTTTGAATAATTTTTTTAATGATTGCGGGCTTGTTTTGTGATAGATTTGTGGTAGATAGCAACTCTGAGATAATTTTTATCAATCAGGTTTTTAGTTACTGCAAGTTGCCACTTTATTACAGACAAGCCTGATACTATCTACCGCATATTTGACAAATACAGAACTTTGTTTCGCGTTGCAAGAACCCTTGATTTCCAGTGTCCTTGTTTGGTCTTTGACAAGTTTCGCTTGATAAATAAATAGAGAACCAGAGGGTTCTTCAAAACTTAACTCTGCTAATATTATATTGTTATCTAAACTTTGCTCAATGATTTTTCCCGCTACTTTGTAATTAAACCAATTCCATCCGTGGCGCAGCATCAGTTCTCTTTCTAAGATTTGCACGGAATTCGGTAAAATTCCCCAGCCTCTATAGACTTTTCTCAGGTTTTGGATATCACCTGTACGGGTCAAAATTGACCGAAATGATTCTGGATTGAGAACACCATAATATCTACCCTCTGGTAAATCTATTGCTGTAGGTGCAAATCTATGTCCACCAAAATGACTGGATTTCCAAATTCGGACATGATCCAATTCTAAATCAGCTATAATACCGCTAGCTTGGAAATAAAAAGGACTACCATATCTCGCACAACACTGATCATGGCTACCGTGGGTACATACTAAAATATCTCTGGTGATATTTGTCTTTATTTCATGGTCGGGTATTTTGTTCGATAAATATTTTTTTACAACCCCCGCTACTTGTTCAATGTGTGGTAACCTGAACTCATATTTTTGGTATCCATGACTGATCCCCTGTTGTTTTTGATATATCAAAAGAGTTGTGTAGTCTACTTTGTGTGAATAATTATTAGCAATTAACAGAAATATGACGGGTAATTTAGCACGACGGACTTCTTCTATCAAAACCTGTAAATTATTTGGTACCCATTTCGATTGAAAAGCATCATAAGCCCAGGGTTGAGGACATTCAACCAAAATATATGTTTCGTAATTTGTCGCACTACTAATAATATCTTCTCCTACTTCTCGCGCATGGTCAGAACAAAAAAAAGTATTCATCGAAATTTACTCATTAGTGAATTTTAGGGACAGTTGGCTTTGAGACAAAGCTAATGTAATTTTGGCTACGAAACTTCAAACAAAGATAAATAAACGAGAATAATCTGCATTTATTAGTGAAAAGCAGGTAGCCACTTTATAGCATCATTTTTAATAAACTTGTTTCTGATTAATAAAATCTCCAGATTAGAGTTTACTGACCTGAAGAGAGATATTACAGTGTTTTGAAAGTTAGTTTTGTATTGTTTTTTATCTAGTAGGTCAAAAAATCTTGGTTGCTGAGACTGAATTTGTTTAAACTTACTTCCATCGCAATACATGACTAATTTTAAATGCAGTAAGGCTTGAATAAGAGATGTCCGGTAATTATCTCTGAAAACTGCTGTGTTAGTTTCATAGCTGTTTAAGACTTCTATGACACTCCTTATTTTTAATATATCAACAAACCAAAGCATATTGCAAATAATTCTCAATTAATTTGTAAAAAATAAGACACCTAGCTGAAAGTAATATTACTTTCGGCAGATGAATTTTATCAGCATGGTTAGTAAGATAATGCGATCAGTATGGTTCTGGGTTCTCAAGCTGATTTTGCCCTTTCACCTGATCTAAACCATTGACAGTTAGATATGTGCAAATTTTTTTGAGACTAATAATCTAACTCTAACTGAATTCAATCGGAAATGCAAGTATTTTTTCATTTTTCTAACTTTGGTTAATTTTTTTTTCTGAAGATTTTGGGGATTTTTAAGTTATTTAACATGGAATTAAGAAATAAGAGCATGAGAAGGATTGAAACTTTCAATGCTATAGATAGGAATGTGCAAAGTTGAATACTTTAGAGAAATTTTGCCTGATATTTTTGATTACAGTTAATTGAGACTCACGTCTGAGTTTTGTGTAAATTGCCAGCGAAACAATCTTGGTAGTTGTGAGACATTTAAAGCATAGTTACCAGTCCAGAGGATAATTTCTAAAATTAATAAATTTTGTATCCACCAAACTTGACTTACAGACCCTAATAGTGTCAAACCTTCATACATCTGCCAGATGCGGTAAGGTACGTACAGGTAGGGAACCATCACCCAAACGACATTGTGAAACAGTTTTAATGAGATGCTTTCAAAGAGGATTTGTAATCCTAACATCAGAAAGTAGCAAGCAAGGACTGATAATACAGCCGTGTCGCCCCACAATACACCCCATAACACCATTACCACCAAAGGTAGTAATACTCCGAGTATTTGCACTGTGCTAAACCAGAGTTTAAACCATGTGGGAAGCGGTTCAGGAATGCTGTAGGGTTTTGCGTGTTTCCAGGCCCAACCCGCAACTATCAAAAAACAGGTAGCCGAGAGGAAAAACAGTAGGTTTTCTAAAAATAAGTGGAGGTGAATGTTTAAGGCAGTCATGGCAGTATTATCTATGTTTAATAATCTGATGCCATACGCCTCTGGGGGTATTTTTTACAGATTAAAGATTCAGCCAATTATTGACTAAATTGAGAAGACTAGAACCACCCCAAATCACTGCAACTATAATGGAAATACTGGAAATTCCCGCCTTCAAAAACTTCTGGACTGTTTCTAGTTTAATGGGATGATTGAGCATTTTTTGGGCTAGCCAGGGAATTTTAGCCCCGAAAATTAGCTGTACAGCCAGAAAAAAAATCAGCACACCGATGTAGAGACGTTCCGTGGAGTGGAAAGTCTCTACATTCTTTGTCACCAAATATCCTTTTAGCTATGCACCATTAAATATTGACCATTGCCATTATATTCACCATCACAACTGGCAAAATTTCTAATAAACCATATCAGATAAAATCTCCATATTCGGCGGAATTTGGCATAATCGACGTTATAATTCAAGTGCTTTATAATTTCTTGATTACTGTCAAAATTATTTAACCATGTGGCAAATGTTTGGGAGTAATTAGTACCATTCAAATACCATCTTTTAACGGTTTTAAGATTTTTATTATGGCTAGGAACTGCATCATAATTCCAATATCTACCGTGGGGAAAAATGTATTTATGCGTGTAAGCACTAGAGATATTATTCGGGGTGCGAACTGTAATAATATGAATAAAAACCTTACCATTATCCTTGAGGAAAGAAGCTAACTTTTGAAAAGAGTTAGTTAAATTACCCACATGACAGAAAACTCCAATAGACAGGATTTTGTCAAATTTTGCCTCAAATTTGGCATCATTTAAATCTCCTTCAAATAACATGAATCTGCCAGAACTAAGGTAGCTTTCAGGGTCTTGCATCTTCTGACGCATATACTCACATTGCTCGTGGCTCAAATTCAGCCCAGTCACCTTGACATTGGGAAATTTAGAAAGAATGTAATTGGGAACGCATCCCCAACCACAGCCAAAGTCTAATATCTGGTCTCCATCCTGGATATCTAATTTCTCAATCACATCATCGATCATATCTATCTGTGATTGTTCTAGGTTTAAGGCTCCTTTTTCCCATAATCCCATACTGTATTTAGGATAAATAAGTTTTCCTTCACCTAACATCTTATTCAGCATTGCTTGAGGCAAATCATACTGAATTTTCATTAAATCTCGTGATCCTTCAGCAATATGATCGGTTTCTTTCAATACCCATTCATAAGGTGCTAAAAGCGAAGGAAAATATTGAAAAAATACAGGCATACAAGTATCAAAAAGTGCTTGCAGAGTAGAGTCTGGAATTTCTAATCCGTTAATGTAAGCCTCTGCGATAGCCATTTGCACTGTATTCACTACTTCAACGGCTCCACGGGTTGCTTGATATGCTAATGGAGTTTTGTTGTTTATATCTCCTATGAGAGGGATGTATTTTTCAATTTCTTGTAATGGATTAGTATTAATCATGTCTTTATATAAAACTGATCATTGTTTCGTGATCAGTTTAGTCTTTATCAAATAAAAAATATTCTACCAAAGTGTATATATATATAAGATGAATCATGAGTAATGGTTAATTGATAGCTAGCCAATTAACCATTAGTAGGAATTATAAATTATCAAATTGATTTGTCATTTTTGTAACTGGCAACAGCTACTCTGAGATTGCCTTGGTGTTCTGCAAGTAAGCGATCGCCTGCTGCTTTTTCTAAGCCTGTCCAGTGCATCAGCAACGCTAGCTTCACCCACTTTCCACTGCGTTCGAGTAAAAAACCAGCAGCTTCCCGACTTAACCCTGTGAGGTCTTGCAACATCTGTAAAGCGCGATCGCGTAACTTTTGATTTGTCACCGCCACATCGACCATGCGATTACCGTAAACTTTGCCCAGGTTCACCATTACCCCAGTGGAAAGGATATTTAAAGCCAGCTTTGTGGCTGTACCAGCTTTTAAGCGAGTTGAACCCGCGAGGATTTCTGGCCCTGTTAACAAGCGAATATCGACATCTGCATCAAATCGCACCTGTTCAGTAGGTACACAGGCAATAAAAATAGTTTTAGCACCCCTTTGACGAGCGGCGTTGAGCGCTCCGTGGACAAAAGGCGTTGTCCCCCCGGCGGTAATCCCAACTACTACATCTAACTGAGTAATTTGTCGTTGTGCGATCGCTGCTTCACCATCTTCTGTCCGATCTTCTAAATCTTCAGAACTGCGTACCAATGCACCAGCACCACCCGCAATAATGCCCTGTACCAACTCTGGAGGTGTGCAGAAAGTAGGTGGACATTCAGCAGCGTCTAACACCCCTAACCTGCCACTTGTCCCCGCACCCACATAAAATAAACGTCCTCCCTGGCTCAAACGTTCTGCCGCCACATCAATGGCTTGAGCCAACTGAACTTGAGCCGCCGCCACCGCCGCCACAGCTTTTTCGTCTTCGCGATTAAACAAAGCCACCAACTCAATAGAACTGAGCTGGTCTAAGTTCAGACTATCAGGATTTACCTGCTCGGTTAAAAGATAGCCCCGTGACTGTAAATTTGGCATGGTCTACATCTTCATAAATAGCTTTGATTCACTACATACACTAACTCGGATAGAAATCTTTCTTTCTCCACTCCCCATTCACCTCACAATAATCCTTCAAATTTGCGACGCATATTTTCTAGATCAGAATCAGACATTTCTGGTGCAGCTGATGGTACTTCATTAGAACGGTAACTATCCTCCTCTTGACTATCAGCTTGCCAGTCAGTATTTTCCAAATTCATTTCTGGGGGTAAAATTAAATCGCTGTTGGCCGGAACAATTTCCCATTCATAGCCAGCACTTTCACAAAACCCCTTAATTTCCTCAGCATCGAGCATTTCCACTGTAGGCGTAGGAAAATCTTGAGCTTCCAGCAACAGGGCAAAGCGGAGAGCGTCATCCTCTGACTCGAACATCAAAATTTTATTGCGTACAGCCCCTGGCTGCGATGCCGAAGCATCTGCCACCCGAATTGAGTGAATCCCCTCGTTTTCTGTGTGAGCATTGAAAATTAACACAAAAACACGCATTGGTGTAATCATCTGTCCTACTTTTTTGCGATCTACCTATATTATTAAAGATTGACACTGTACATCAGAAAAACACACAGCTACAACTTTTACTTTATTCAAATTTTTTCCCAGCATCAATAACTATTGAGCTAAGTAGGTAAGCACCGAATAAACCAAACTAGATTACGAAAGGTAAACACGCCGGAAATTCTTACCAATGGCCAATCACAAAGGACAAATGACGACCCCACCAGTTAACTTTATTTCCGCCCACTTACTTAGCAAGCAGTAGAAAATTGAACTATAATCGCATATCCCAAAATCTAAAATAGGTCTGTATCCTGGAATAAGCATCACCATCATATTTGTCAGTTACTGCTAGTAGTCAGCCAGCTACACCTAGCCATAAGCGAAACCACATGACTAAATCTCCCCATGAAGATCACCATTGCAATTCCTCCGCCCACAAGCGTTTGTGGTGGCTGTCCTTGAGTCGAGGTGGCATTGCCCTGAGCGGACTTTTGCTAGTGGGAATGGCCGGCGGTATTTGGCGGTTAAGGAATTTTGTCCAACAAGAATTAACGCCTCTAGCCCAAAGCGGCATCACGGAGTCACTCAACCGTCCGGTAAATTTGGGAGAAGTCACAGGCTATTCCTTGACAGGAGTAAAGTTTGGGGCTTCAAGCATCCCTGCAACACCCACAGATCCAGATCGGGCAGTAGCGGATGGTGTAGAAGTGGGTTTTAACCCGTGGCAATTAATTTTTAAGCGTCAACTCAAGCTGGATGTCACCTTAGTTAACCCAGATATTTACATTCAACAAGATGATCAAGGGCGCTGGATTACGACTAAAATTTCCCCAGCAAATGATTCAAAGCTGATTAAAACTGATTTAGACAAACTCCGGTTTCGCAATGGCAAGCTGCTATTGATACCCCAAGTCCGAGATGAAACAATAATATCCACCGTCATCCCGGTAGCATTTTCACAAGTCAACGGCACAGCCCAACTGCTAGAAAAAAACCGACTGATTAAGTTTAACGTCAAGGGGGAAGCAGGTAGTGGGGGCAATGTTGCTATTCAAGGAGAGATGGTTCCCCAAACATTAGCAGCTAAATTACAACTGCGATCGCAAAATTTATTAGCTGCTAAAATTACCGACCTGATCAAGTTACCCTTTGACTTACAGGCGGGTAGAGTTAATGGCAACTTGCAGATTCAACTCACACCAAAACAGCCGACTTTATTATTTGGCAATGCTGACTTGCAAGGTGTAACCCTCCAAATTCCCAAAATACCCCAAGCTTTTCTCAATACCCAAGGGCCAATTCGCTTCCGGGGAACCGAAGTACAGCTAGATAATGTTGCTGGTAGTTACGGCAAAATTCCTCTTGTGGCTACAGGGATTATCGACCCGAAAACAGGCTATAAGTTGGCAGGGCGTGTAAATGCAGTCAGTGTGGCTAATGTTCACGAAAGTCTCAAGATCAAACCGCCAGTAGCTGTAAAGGGGAATTTACAAGCTAACTTGCAAATGCTTGGCCCCATCAGCAAACCCGTTCTCTCAGGCACTATTGGCACTATTAAAACTGCCCAAATTGATAAAATTAATTTTAATAATATTACGAGTAAATTTGAATTTCTTCCTAAAGCTGAATTAATTAGCTTCAGAGACATTCAAGGCAAAGCCGCAATTGGTGGAGAAATTACAGGTGTTGGTCAAATTAATCTAGGGACAACACCCCAATTAGATTTTAATTTCGCAGCGAAGAATATTTCCGGGGATGCTGTCGCTAAACTTTACGAAAACATACCCCCGCTCCAAATCGGTACTGTTTCCGCTACAGCTCAATTGACTGGTATAGCTAATAATGTGCGAACTGTGGTGAAATGGCAAGCCCCAGAAGCCACCTATCCCGGTACTGGTGAAACCGTGATCGCCCCAGATCGTACCCTCACCTTTCGCAATGTGGCGTTGAATGTTGCTGGTGGGATGGTACGGAGTTCTGGTAGTTTTGCTAAAGGGCGTTGGCAAGCCCTTACCCAAGCCTCTAATGTAGGTTTGGCACCTTTTGTAGACCAAAATCAACTGCAAAATATCTCTTTGACAGGGGCAGAATTCAATGGTCGTGTCATTCTCGAAGGTAGCGCAGAACCATTTCAAATTGCCAGCATTCGCACTGAAGGCGCAGGCGTAAACATTGGTGGTGGCACAGTTGCAGTTTCTCGTATCCAGTTGCAAGACCAAAACTTTTCGGCGCAACTAGTGGCTAATAATGTCAGACTAGGGCGGATCTTGAAACAATCCCCCCCGGCTTTGGGTGGTCCCTTGGCGGGTACGTTTCAAATCGCAGGTAACACAGAAAATTTGGGACTCAAAACCTTACGCGGCACTGGTGAAGCCCGCCTGAATGTAGCAGGTGGAACTGTGACCGCCTCTAATATCCAATTAGCTAATGGTCTCTATCAGGCACAAGTGCAAGCCAATAATCTGGCTATACAGCAGTTGACAACAGTCCCAGAAAAATTTAAAGGCGCATTAACTGGTCAATTTAAAGTTGCAGGGTCTGTGGAATCCTTCTCTCCAGCAGCTATCCAAGCTAGTGGTCAGGGACGGCTTAACGTGGCAGGTGGTGCGATTACAGCTTCTAATATTCAATTGGCTAAGGGTCGATATCAAGCCGAAGTTCAAACTAATAATCTGCCTTTGCAACAGTTGGTAGCAGTACCACCACAATTTAGGGGAGGGTTAACTGGTAAATTGAATGTCGCAGGGTCGGTTGAATCCTTCTCTCCAGAAACTATCCAAGCCAGTGGACAGGGACGGTTGAATGTTGCCGGGGGAACGATTACAGCTTCTAATATTCAACTGGCTAAGGGTCGCTATCAGGCTGTAGTTGATGCGGCGGGGGTGGAATTAAATCGGTTAAATGAGCAGTTGCGGGGTGATTTGGGCGGTAAGTTGCAGGTGGCTGGCATTTTGGGGTCTGCCAAATTCGCTGATGTGCGTGCGGCTGGACAAGTACAATTATCTCAGGGTATCCCCGGTCTTGAGCAACCGTTGATTGCTGCACTCAGTTGGACTGGTGAAAAAATAGCGATTGAACAAGCTGTAGCGAAGGGGTTAAATGTCAGTGGTGACATCTTAACTAATGCGAAGACCGCAGCTATCCCGGAAATTACTCAGTTAAATCTCAACGTCCAAGCGCAGAATTACAATCTACAACAGTTACCAATTAAGTTGCCGAATCAGTTTGCTGTGGCGGGAAATCTAGATTTTGACGGGCAAATCACTGGGAATCTGCCTTTACCCAATGTCAGTGGGAAAATTGGGTTACGAGATTTGATTGTACAAGATATTGCTTTTGAACCTTTGTTAACTGGAAATATTCGGTCGGCAACAAATCAAGGTTTAAATTTGAATTTGACAGGTAATCGAGACAAAATTGCTTTAAACCTTGATGCTCAAAATCGTCCCCAATCGTTCCTAGTGCAGCGCCAAGAAGCATTCGCTACAGGTCAAGCCCAAGGAGATGATTTGGCTATTAAAGTGGCAAACTTTCCTTTACAGATTTTAAATTTAACACCACCGCCGGATTTGCGTCTAGGTGGAGGTACGGTGGCTGGGTCGTTAACTGGGGATGTGCTGGTTAATCAGCAGACATTGGCAGCAAGTGGGAATTTAGCGATCGCCTCTCCAGAAATTGGCCGGATTACAGGCGATCGCCTAGCCGCTCAGTTCCGTTACAGTGATCGTAAAACCACACTCACCAGCAGCGAATTTATCAAAGGCGACAGTCGTTATACCTTTGCTGGCAATTTTGGTCAAACTCCCCAAGGACCCCAAGTACAGGGGAAATTGAATGTCAATCAAGGTAATATCCAAGATGTGCTAACAGTAGCGCAGATATTTGAATTACAAGATTTTCAACGTGGCGCAACGCCGCCCACCTACGGCACAGCAACCGATCTAGCAACTACATCTCCTGGATTACCCGAACAGCCTTTATTAACCCAACTCAAACGCTTTTACGAAATTGATGCCCAGCTAGCGGCACAAGAACAACAACGGCGCGAATCCAATCCCATCCCAGACTTAGCCGAATTACAAGGGATTTTTAACGGCGAAATTGCTGTAAATACTGCCACAGATAACGGCTTATCAGTAGAATTTAATATGAACGGTCAAAACTTTACCTGGGGTAAAGAAACAGAAACCAATCGTTTTTATACTGCTAATAATATAATTGCCCAAGGCAAGTTTGAAAATGGCATTTTGCAATTACGACCATTACAAATTGAATTAGAAAATAGCAGTCTCGCCTTTGCAGGTAATATTGGCGGTGATGATCAATCTGGTCAATTGCGGGTCACAAATTTTCCCATAGAATTACTCAATAATTTTGTCAACCTACCAGTTGGTATCTCAGGTAATCTCAATGGTACAGCAGCTTTAGCCGGTAGCATTGCCAATCCCCAAAGCAAAGGGGATTTAAAAATTACACAAGGAACATTGAATCAACAGCCAGTTGAGTTAGCCCTAGCCAGTTTCAGTTATGCTAATGGGCGCTTAAACTTTGGTAGCACTGTCTCAGTTGTAGAAACAGAACCAGTGAATATTACTGGTAGTATCCCCTATCAATTACCTTTTGCTTCAGTCGCACCAGAAAACAATCAAATTAATTTGGATATCAAGGTAAAAAATGAGGGATTAGCAATATTAAATCTCTTGACTAATCAAGTAGCCTTTGATTCCGGTGAAGGAGACGTAGACATTCAAGTGCGCGGAACCAGAGAAAAGCCGATAGTCAATGGTATTGCCACCGTAAATAATGCTACCTTTACCGCCCAGGCTTTACCCGAAAAAATCAGAAGTGTCACAGGAAAAGTACTATTTGATTTTGACCGCATTTTAGTAGAAAACCTGGAGGGTCGGTTTAGCCGAGGTAATGTAGTAGCATCTGGAGAAATTCCCATCTTTAATAACAAACCAGCGAATCTGGAAAATCCCCTCACTGTTAACGTCGATGAGCTAGCTTTGAATCTTAAAGGCTTGTACCAAGGAGGCGCTAGTGGCAATTTACAGATTACAGGTTCTGCCCTAAATCCAAAAATTGGCGGTAAAGTGAATTTATTCAATGGTCAGGTTTTACTTGCAAATAGTCCCAACCCAGACCAATCTGCTAATACTACTGGCTTGTCATCCTCTGTGGGAGACACCACGGAAACACAAGCCAACAAGCAGATTCAACCTGATAGCAGTGATGCTACGGTTCTGTTTAATAATTTAGATATAGAACTCGGTAAAAACGTACGAGTTAATAATCCACCTATTCTCAGCTTTCGAGCTACAGGGAACCTCACAGTTAACGGCTCCTTTGCCGAACCAATCCCGGATGGTACCATCAAACTAGAGCAAGGGGGAGTGAATTTATTTACTACACAGTTTAACCTCGCTCGTGGTTACAAACACACAGCCACCTTTAGAGCCAGCCAACCCCGTGACCCCGAATTAGATGTTCGCTTAGTCGCCAAGGTACTAGACGTAGTTCAGAGTAGTGATTTTGCTAGAGCAAATATTGGCGGGTTAGCAGCCTTAGAAAGTGTGCAAGTTGAAGCAAATGTCCAAGGTTTTGCCAGTCAAATCAATGAAACACTCGAACTAACAAGCAGTCCATCCCGTTCAGAAACTGAAATTGTCGCTTTGTTGGGGGGTGGGTTTGCGGAGGGACAAGGAGGTGGAGATAGCACTTTGGGTCTGATTAACATTGCCGGTTCAGCTGTATTCAGCAACTTTCAGTCAGCCTTTAATCAAATTGGTAGTGCTGTCGGTTTAAGTGAACTGCGGATATTTCCGACAATTGTTTCTAATAGTCCCGAAGCGGGAAGGAGCAGTTCCAGCTTGGAATTGGCTGCGGAGGCGGGGATTGACGTTTCTCCCAGATTTTCTCTTTCCAGTATCAAAATTTTGACAGCAAATGACCCATTTCAGTGGGGTGTAAATTACCGCATCAATGATGAAATTCGTTTGCGTGCTTCCACTAACTTGGATGATGATAGTCGTGCTGTAGTCGAGTTTCAACGCCGATTTTAAAGGTTTTTGGGTGTTTTTGTCCTATGAAACCTATTTATAGAAACCGCCAAGAAGGTTAAGACATAAACGGATAATAAAACTTAGACACCAAAAGAAATTTAACCCACTCCCGACTCCCGACTCCCAAGCTATACCTGATAGTGATTCCCCTGAGATAAATCACGATTACCTCAGCCCAACGGCAAAGAAAACAGAAAAATTAAATAAATCAGTGTTAATTTATACTATTTATAATTTAGATAGTGCTTATACTCATTTTTAGGTTCTACCTGGGAATTATGAAGTGGCTTTGCCACTTCATTTTTATTAGACATCTCGAAAAATCAAATATGCATTATCCATAACCCTCGTAGAGACTAAGCATGACAAATCTCTACATTCTTTTGCACCAGATATCTATCAATCATTAGACTTTGTATCCTGCCATTTTTCGGGGGTTTCTTTCACATCGACATTTTTGGATCGGGCTAACTGCCAAGTTTTTAACATTAGGGGTTTTTGTCTTTCCAGATGGTTGACAAACTGCATAATTGAGTGATCTGCCTGGATGGGGATTTTTAAATCAAATTTAAGGGTTTCAAAAATCTTCAGGTCATCCTGAATAAAATTTATCCCCATAATTTTCATCAGCCACAGCACCACTCGATTATATAACCAACCAAAAATGCCCTGACGTTTCGGAGTCATCAGCAACACCTGAACTTCCGATTTTCCCCCTTCCAGGAGGCGTACGGCAAACATAACGTGAACATGGAAGCCATTAGTCCCAAATGTTACTATGTTGGTGCTACCGTACCAATAGCAAATATTGTAAACATGATTTTTACAGAAGGGACGTATCAGCTTCTCTAAAAAAGAATTTCCCGTGTTAGGTTTAGTATTCGTGAAAATAATAGCATTCTGATTGACTTCCTGTTTTTCAAAATGAATTTCTGATGTTAATTTGTGAACTGTATTCAAGTGTTGAGCATCGATAGGATTAATCATCACCGTATTAGGGTGACAGTTCACTAAGAGATAATCACCAAAGACCACATCACATTCCTTGTTTTCTAACTCCAAAATAAAGGGTAAGGGTTGTTTGGGTATTTCTCCAGTCCAAACCCAAATCATCCCATACTTCTCAGCCGTAGGCCAAGTTTTTAACCTGACGGTAATCGGCTCTTTTAAACATGGAATTTCAACACAAAATCCTTGGCCATCAAACTTCCAATGATGGAAGAAACAACGCAGTTCGTTACCCTCAACTTTGCCTCCAGCAAGATGAGCGCCCATGTGCGGACAGTAGGCATCAACGATAACTGCTGTTTTATCTTTACCACGGTAAATCGCTAATTCTCTACCCAAAACTGTGACAGCCTTGACCTGACTAACCTGTAGATGTTTTGACGGCATAACCCAGTACCATCCCTCAACAAAACGTTCAGGATTATTAAAAATTCTCGGTTTATGGTTTGAGTTAACGTTCTGCAAATTAACATTCATTTTCAGAGTTTCACTTGAAGTGAAGCGGTTAATCTACAAGTAACATGATAATCTTCAAGAAACGGTTACTTTTATTACTGACAAACATGGTTGCAGAACTAATTAATCAAAATATTTAGTTGTAATATGCAATTAACCAAATATAACTGTCTTTTTTTGTCAATTAAACAATGTTTAATATCCGATGTTATTAACTCAGGATAAATATTGAGGAAATGAAAAATTAGGCTCATCTCTAATTAAATATCTCTCAGAGATCTTAAGTAAGTCGACGAGAAAAATTTCATGTATAGCTGGGGAGTAGGGAGTAGGGAGTGGGTTTTAACCCGAGTGGTGTCTAAGTTTGATTATCCGTTTATGTCTTAACCTCCTTGGCGTTTGCTATATCCCTCTTTTGTCACTCTCCGAAAACATTTGCCATTCCTGAATCCTAGAGCTTTTATCTACCAAGCGATCGCACGATTTTTTCTAATAACAAATACAGCACCAATTTTTTTCTAATAGGATAGCTTGTATTGATTGCCTGAT